>JAAUPS010000018.1 GCA_012033015.1 Phormidesmis sp. RL_2_1 | reverse complement strand
GCAGTTTCTGATTGGACAGGGCTTTGAGCGGTGTCGTGTAAAACACCCTTTTGCCCATAGCCAATGCCCGGTGGATGGCATATTCACCCACGAGGGTTTTCCCAGAGCCTGTCGGTGCGCAAACGATAACGGATTCGCCTTGGTTTAAGGCTGCGATCGCCTCTAGCTGAAAGTCATCTAGCTGAAAAGGAAAAAGGGTTTCAGGCGCTAACACAAAATCATCGGGTGTGGGTGAATCTCTCTATTGTGCCAGTTTGCGTAAAAATCGGCGTGACCCTACCTAATTTGCGTCACACAAATTTCTTTTGTAGCAACGTTAAGGATGCACTCTTATTTTCTAGTCCCATTAGATTTTTCTAGTCCCATGGGCTGCTGTTGGTAAGGGCTCCTAGCGATCCACTCGTATTCTGACTCACTCGACAGCAGCTATAGCCCAGTGTCTATCGCCGACAGCGCCGATTGCGCGGCCGCTTTCTCAGCCGTTTTTTTGCTATGTCCCCAGCCTCTGCCATAGGGCCTTTGGCCAATCTGCACTTCTACGACAAACTGTTTAGCATGGTCAGGGCCGCTGCTGCTGATCAGCACATAATCAGGGGTCTGCCCCCATGCCTTTTGAGCCCATTCCTGCAATCGGCTTTTAGGATTAACACCTGCTCGCACAGCCTGCTCCACCACCGTGTCAAACATCGGCACAACATAGTCACTGACCGCTTGGACGTCACCCCCGGCATCTAAAAAATAGGCTCCCACCATGGCCTCAAAAGCACTACACAACAGTCGGCTGCTTTTGCGACTGCCCGATTGGGCCGCTCCTTTGCCCAATCGCAACGACTCGCCAAGACCAAGCTGTTGGGCAAAATGACAGAGCTGAGCCTCATCGACTAACGCCGCCCGCAGGGGGGTCAGATCTCCTTCTGGCCGCTCAGGATAGCGCTGGTAGAGATAAGCCCCACTGACAAACGTGAGAATAGCGTCGCCCAAAAACTCGAGCCGTTCATTGTGTTCACCGGCCTCAGGCTGTTCATTGGCAAATGAACTGTGGGTCATCGCCTGCTGCCATAGCCGCTGATTTTTAAAGGGAGGCCGCACAAAAGCGTTCATTCACCTATTGGCTGTCTAGCCAAGCTTCTATACCGTCTGCTAGGGTTCTAGCCAGCTCTTTTTGAGCGTTTTCATCCGTGATCCACTCAAACTCTTCGGGATTGATCATAAAGCCCAACTCTAGCAACACAGCAGGTGTCACAGTAGGTCGAGTAAGTGCCAAGTTATTCCAATACACTCCATAGGACTCACGGCCTAAGGCTTGAACCAAATAGTTATGTAAAAAAGTCGCTAAGCTGTGCGCCTGAGGATAATACCAAAACGTTCCAACACCTGCTCTTCCCAAGGCATCTCCCGCATCGGGCAAAGCGTTATAGTGAAGGCTCAGTGCCATAGTCGGCTCTGTTGCTTCAATGATGTCTACTCTGTCAGCAGGGTACAAATCATCGTCGCCTTCGCGAGTCATCACCACGGTTGCACCCCTTGCCTGCAATTCATCGCGCAACAGCTTGGAGACAATTAACGTAACGTCTTTTTCAGGATAGCCCGTCGGCCCACGAGCCCCTAAGTCAGCGTTGCTGCCATGGCCTGGGTCAAGCAAAATAGTCGCCTCGCGCAAACTGTTGTCAGCCGGTGCATGGCGCAATGAAAGAATGAGACTAGTCCCTTCATAGCGCAGCTTGTAGCCCCATTGCTGAGGTGCTTTAAAGTGAAATGTATATTCAGCACTATCGGGTAGAACAGAATTAAAATCCATTCTTTCGACCACCGGATCGTTCGAGAAGTAAATCGTGTCTGTCTGAGGGATGGTGTTGTGCAGCGTCAGCGTTAAAGATTGTTGTGCTTGGCGAACAGATATGGGTACCGGGGTTTGCAAAGGAAAAACAATCTCAGTCCAATCTCCGATCTGATTGGCGCTAATGCCTCGAATAATGCTAGTGGGTGGTACAGAAGCACTGCTGATTTCGGTTTCCGCTGCTTTGATCCAGCCGCCGTAGTCGAGTCGGAGCCATTCTCCATCGCGGCCAGTGATGGCGGCGCGGGTGCCTGCTGGTAGAGGGGTAATGCGTGAATAATCAGTGCTCGGGCCGGTGCGAGCCACCCCTTGGGGTACGGTTACTTCCGCCACCTGAAAGTTAGTCGGCGAGAGAATGCTGATTTGGCCAGGGGCAGTGGCGGTGACGGTTTCACCTTGGCTCTCGACGGTAAAGCGAGGGTTGCCGAGTTCGCCTGGTATGTCTGGCTGTATGCAGCCTGCGTACTCGGTGGCGCTCAGGGTGACAGGCGCTGTCTGAGCGGTCAGTACAGATGAGTTGGGCGGTAGATCGACGCTGGTTTGCGGTGTTAGAGCAATGGTTTGATTCCCTAGGGTTGCAGAGACGGTGGCGTTGGGCGGAGCGGCGATCGCACTCAAACAAATCAGCTCTCCCGGCATCCGAGCCATATCATTGGCAGGCGATAGCGTCCCTTCTGCAAACCCAACGCCTTCCGGTAGCGGTGGCTCAATCGCAACGCGAGTAATCGTTAGCGTTAGGCTTTCCTCGCCCTGCACTAGGGTAAATGTATTTGCTCCCATGGCCAACGGCAAGCTCGGCGCAAAATGGCCATCGCCACTGCGATTTTCAATGACTTGACCGTTAATCGTCACTGGCTCGCTCGGATCGGCTGTCCCAATAAAGAAAATGCGATCCGCCACTGTCTGGTGTTCAGATGGCGGATAGGCTACAAACAAACTGCCAGGAGAAGACTGCATAGCGGCCTGAGCGATCTGTGCTGGGGCCGCCTGTGCTGGGGCCACCTGTGCTGGGGTCGCCTGTGCTAAGGCGACCTGCGTAAGCGTAGAGGAATGGGCGCTGGCTTCTAAAGGAACCATTGCCCCAGCGAGCCCGCCCAACAGCCCAAATGTTATACATCTCCAGTAATATCTGTCGTCATGTCCCCAGCCCTTACCCATCCAGCTACTCCCGACACTCTAAACAAATCAAAAAAACAAATCAAAAAAACAAATCAAAAAACAAATCAGTGAAGCTAGTGAAGCTGCCCTTACAGCTCGCTAGATGCTTCGATACACCACCTTTTGTTCGATATACCACCTTTTGACAGTACTTTTTGGGACAATACTTTTTCTGACAGTACTTTATTGCAAAAGACACAGGAACCTTTAGATGTTTTGTTGCCAGCTATAAAGATTGCCGACATGCCTATGTGTCTCCCTTTACGGCCTGTTTTAATATCGCGATCGCCACCTGGCGCTACACCTGATCAATATTTAGGTGAAAGCGTTGATGCGTATAGCGCTATGGGGTCAGCCATCGCCAAATCCATCTGGCGATGGCTATACCTGCCTGTTAAAAGATGCTTTCCCTGTAAAGAGGCTTTCCCATCAATGCAACCCTTGAAATGGCCTGCATGAGTTGGTATTAAACTTTGGCCGCTGTGAACTTTTCACTAATCCGCTGCATGGCTTCTTCGACATTTTCACGACTATTAAAAGCCGAGATCCGAAAGTATCCCTCGCCCGCTGCACCAAAACCTGAACCTGGTGTGCCTACAATATTACAGGTTTTCAGGAGCTGATCAAAAAAGTCCCAGCTTGTGAGTTGATCCGGTGTTTTTACCCACACATAAGGCGCATTTACACCGCCATACACCTGAATGCCCGCCGTCGTTAGCTTGTCTCGAATGATTTTTGCATTTTCTAAGTAAAAGCTAACCAACGCTTTCGTTTGCTGTTGGCCTGCCTCTGAATAGACTGCCTCAGCCGCCTTTTGGACGATGTAAGAGACCCCATTGAATTTTGTCGATTGGCGACGGTTCCACAGGCTCCAAATTTCCACATTTGCACCGTCTTTTGCTTTACCGGTTAAAGACTTTGGCACCACTGTGAGGGCGCAGCGGGTGCCTGTAAAGCCTGCATTTTTAGAGAAAGATCGAAACTCAATGGCGCAGTCTCTTGCTCCCTCAATTTCGTAAATTGAGTGGGGAATTGAGTCATCTGTAATAAAAGCTTCATAGGCTGCATCGAACAAAATGATTGAGCCATTGGCATTGGCATACTGAACCCAAGCTTTGAGTTGCTCTCGGCTCATCGTTGCTCCCGTCGGATTGTTAGGTGAGCAAAGATAGATCAAATCAACTTTTTGAGATGGGATCTGCGCAGCGAAGTCGTTATCGGCGCTAATCGGTAAATAGGTAATGCCCTCGTACTTTCCTGTGCCATCAGCTTCGCCCGTATGACCTGCCATCACGTTGGTATCTACATATACCGGATAAACAGGATCGGTCACGGCAATCCTGTTGTCGTTGCCAAAAATATCGAGAATGTTGCCGCAATCGCATTTAGATCCATCGGAAATAAATATTTCAGAGGCGTCAACGTTACACCCACGAGCTTGGAAGTCGTGCTGGGCGATCGCCTCCCTAAGCCACAGGTACCCCTGCTCCGGGCCATAGCCTTTAAACGTGCTGCGATCGCCCATCTCATTGACCGCCGCAATCATCGCCGTGCGGCAAGCTTCCGGCAATGGTTCAGTCACATCCCCAATGCCTAACTTAATCACAGAGGCATCAGGGTGCTGGTCTGTATACGCCTTGACCCGACGGCCAATTTCAGGAAATAGGTAACCGGCTTTAAGCTTGAGATAATTATCGTTAATCGTCGTCATATTCGTTCGCGCGTCAGTAAGCTTTAAGGATCTTATAACGATGAAGTATGAATGATGAAAAGATGAGGTGAATGCCTAATGAATGCCTAAAGAGCCCATCACTCTACTCAGGCAGGATGGTTTAGCGTGCTGTTGAGTAGGCGTACGCTATGTCTGTCAACTTTCATGTCTGCCACCTTTCATGTCTGCCACCTTCATCCCTCAACTTGATTTTCAATGCTCTACACCCGCACTGCCTGGATTTTTGACATGGACGGCACCCTCACCGAAAGCCGTCACGATTTCCCCGCCATCAGCCGCGCCCTCGGCCTACCTGAAAACGAACCCATCTTAGAAGCTTTAAATCGCCTACCGCCCGAGCAATTCGCTCAATGTCACCGGCAGCTCGCCGACATAGAGATCGACATCGCTCGCCAAGCCACCCCTCAACCCGGCGCGCCCGAACTGCTCAGTGACTTGCTCAGTCAAAATAAACACATCGGCATCTTGACTCGCAATACCAAAGACATTGCCCGTACCACCCTAGCAGCCTGCGGCCTCGCTGATTTTTTCTGTGCTGATAATATTGTGGGCCGTAGCTGCTGTCGGCCTAAGCCCCACCCTGACGGCATCTTCAAACTATTGGCAGCATGGTCAGCGGCGGCTACAGATGCAGTGATGACCGGCGATCACCCATTCGATTTGCTCACAGGCCGCAACGCTCATACCGCCACAGTTTACCTAGCGCCGAATGACCTAGCGGCTAACGACCTAGCCCCTGGTTACTTAGCCTCTGATGACCACTTCCCTGCGCAAGCCCACGCCGACTACATCGTCCAGAGCCTACATCATCTGCGCAAGCTCAACCGACCGCCGCACAACTAAATAAATTTCTCAATGCTTAATAAAAGTTTTCTCCATAAAAGCAACGACAAAATAAGGCTTTTGCCGATTAACCTCTCAATCTTGCTCAAAAAAGCATTTATGCTCATTGACTTTGCCGTTGACATTTGCTTTTGATGGCCGTTACATTAGTTCATGTAGGTACGCTACTGACTTTGATGCACTGCTTAATGAGACAAATAGGCTCAGTGCTAGGTGGCATGGATGCCTGCTCGCTCACTGCCTATCAAATTTAAGGAATCTCAATCAATGGCAATTGTTCTTGCTCTGCTAATTGTTGGCTGGTTACTTGCATTCGCCTTGGGTGCGCAAGCTGGCTTTGATCCTCAACCTGAAGCGTCTGTGCCCTCCGCACCTGCTACAGCGCCTCAGAGTGATTATCGCAAGGCTGCCTCAGCTTCCTAAGCATTCAGATTCGTATCACCCTCGGTTAGAGTTGTGTTGCCCTGTTGCTGGGGGTGGTCTATTCCCCAATCATAGGATTTTCGTTAGGATTTAATCGGTTTAATCGAATGTAAAAGCGTTAGGGAAAAAGACCCTAGCGCTTTTTTGTTGCCGTCCCATATAAGGAATGCTCGCCAATACAAAGAATGCTCGCCAGGATAAGGAATGCTCATCAAGACAAAGTAAGAATGCATCCTTAACTTTGCGACATGGCTACTGATTAGACTTTTTGATAAATTCGAGGGCGATATCGGGTGTCATCGGTTTGGCGAAATAAAATCCCTGTACGTTTTGACAGCCTAAAGCCCTGAGCCCTTCTAGCTGTGCTTCTGTTTCCACGCCTTCGGCGACAATGTCCATGCCAAGGCTATTGGCCAGATCGATAATGGTGCGGACAATTTCGGTATTCTCTCCTTTTGCGCCGATATTTTGCACAAAGGAACGATCAATTTTGAGAATATCGATAGGTAACTGCTGTAGTCGGCTCAAAGACGAATAGCCGATGCCAAAATCATCAATGCATAAGCACACATCTAGCGCCCGCAGTTCTTGGAGAACTTTGATCGCTTCGACTAAGTTTTGCATGATAGCGGTTTCGGTAATCTCTAGCCGCAGATGTTTGTGGGCCAAACCCGTTTCCTTCAAAATAGTGTTGACCTGTTCAGCGAGGTCTTTTTGTGCCAGTTGTCGGGCCGATAGATTGACGTTAAGTTTGATGGGGTCGTGATGGGGGAGTTGTTGCTGCCACTGGCAAATTTGCTGGCAGGCTTCTCGAAGCACCCATTTACCAATCATTGTGATCACGCCTGTTTCCTCCATGACGGGGATAAATTCTCCTGGAGAAATCGCGCCGTACTGCGGATGGTTCCAGCGAATGAGCGCTTCTACACCCAAGACTCGACGATTGCTAATATCAATGACGGGCTGATAGTGTAAGGTGAGTTCCTCTCGCTGCACGGCAAACTGAGCTTGGGTAGCCATTTGCCACAGGGCGACTGCCCGCTGATGCATGGTCTGATCGAAAATGGTGTGGCAAGCACCGCCTTGGGCTTTAGCCCGATAGAGGGCGGTGTCGGCATTGCGCAATAAATCGCTGGATTCTTCATAGCCAACGCTGCTGCACACCACGCCGATGCTGATGTTGGCGAAAACTTCGTATTTATCTAGTTTGAAGGGTGTTTTGAGGCTGTTGTGGATGCGATCGCACACCATGATGGCATCTTCCAAACCATCAATATCCTCTAGCAAAATGGCAAACTCATCGCCTCCTAACCGAGCCAACGTATCGCAACGACGAATACAAGCCTCTAACCGTCCTGCCAACGCGCTCAGCAGCTTATCACCAATATTGTGGCCCAAGCTATCGTTGATCACCTTAAACCGATCCAGATCTAAAAAGAGCACCGCGCACTGAGCGCTAGTATTTCGCTCTAGCCGAATTACAGCCTGCTCTAAGCGATTGACAAACAGTGCCCGATTGGCCAACCCTGTCAGCCCATCATAAAAAGCGCGATGACGAAGCTGGGCCTCCATCCACTTTTGCGCCGTCAGATTAATCACCTGAAGCAAAAAGCAAATCGGTCGTTGATAGCCATCGCGCACCATCGTGACCGTCAGGCCCACATGCAGGGGTTTTTCGTCCTTGCTCCAATGGCGGGTCTCGATTTGAAAATGCTGGCGCTTACCGGCCAAAAGCTGCTCACCTAATGAGCACAGCAACGGCACGTCTTCAGGATGGGTGAGGTCTTTAAAAGACAGGGCAATCAGCTCATATTCTGCGTAGCCTACTGCATCGCAAAAACTCTGGTTGGCACTTAAAAAACGCCCATCCAAATCTAAAATGGTCATCCCAATGGGCGAGAGCTGAAAGATTTGCTTGAGGGTTTTGGTATTGAGCGCGTCTTGATTTGCAGGCGGTGCTGCCGCTGGTTCTGTTACTTTCGCTGCGTCCGCTGCTGCTGCTGTTGCTGACGAAGCACCAGTCGTGACCGCGGCACGATTGGCCGAGGCACGATTGGCCGAGGCAGATTCTGCCACGCTCGAATGGTTGTTCATAAGTAGGGTCAGGAACGATTTCAGCGAAAGTGATCTATACAGCACCGACGCTGTTAAAGACCAATTTACCCAAGGCGAACTCACAGGTGTAGCCTGAAAATAGCTGGTTAACTCGATTTAGCTGCCTAAGGCTCCTTAAAAGAATGCCCTGAGAAGGGCTCAGACTCGACTTAAGTTGATAGATCACATGGCCGTTCCTTCGCGGTCATTGTGTTTAAATTTCCCGTGTTACTGTGATTACGGTTTCTGTCACTTGCTCAAAGGTGTCATCGTGACTAATGACGAACAGTTGATTAAACGATTTTATCCGGGCGATAGCTTCAGCCAATGCTGCTCGCCGAGGTCTATCCATATTCGTCGTGGGCTCATCAAAAAAGGCCACATCAATATCTGCTAAGACTTTGAGTAATGCTAAGCGGACGGCCAAAGCTGCGCACATTTGCTCGCCGCCTGAAAGGTTCATAAATCGCCGCGTATGGGCCCCTTCTTGAACGGTTATTTCATAGTCGGCGCTCCAGCTTAAAGCGACGTTGGCTCGCCCTAGCAGCTCGCGAAAGAGCCGATCAGCTTCGCGAGAAATATGATGGACATAGCGTTCGGTAATGCGTGGGCCAGCCGCTTTGTACACTTTGCGCGCATAGTTGATAAATCGTTTGATGCGATCGCGCTGCTTCACCTCTTGCGCCGCTTGGTCACGTTTTTTCGCAATAGCTGCTAGTGAATTCAGTTGAACACTGAGATCTGCTAATCGCCCTTTGATCTGGGGCAAGCTGCCCCTTAGCCGGTCGGCTTGAGAATTAATGTCTGTGTATTGTTTTTCAAGGGCGCTAAAAACTGCTGGATCAAAGTCGGCGGTGAGCGCTGTTAATTGGTGGGTGAGTTCGGCATCGTGGGCTTGCTGTTGAGCGAGCAGGGCAAGCACAGTTTCATGCTCTGTTTGCAGACCCTGAAGCTGTTGCGCCATCTGTTGATTTTGTAAATACAGTAAATATCCGGCTTGATGGGTTTGTTTCGCTTGCTGCTGGATCTGCATTTGCCCATCGAGCTGCTCAAAGTCTTGCAGTTGGCTGGTGATTTCTCGGAGCGATTGCGCAGCAGCAGCTCGAGTTGCTTGTAGAGCGCTGTATTGTTTTTGAACAGATTGTTGCTGTTTGAGCTTTTTTAATGAGCAACTGCTGCTTTGCCTGCGGATTTTCAAGCTGTTGCAATTGTTTCTCTATCTGGTCAAGGGCTGCAACCGTCTCAGATTCTGTGGTCAGTTGTTGATCGAGCTGCGCTATCGACTGCTGAATTTGGGCTTGCTGAGTTGTCAGTTGAGCCTGCTTGGCAGTGTGTGAGCCGATGCCCATAACCTCAGCTTTTTGGGCGTAGGCTAGTTGCAACTGAGTATGCAATTCTCGCTGCTGCTGTTTGATCTGGGCCTGATTGGTCTGCGCAGTGAGATCTGCCAAAATGTTGTTGAGACCTGTCAGAGTTGCTTTTGAGAGCATTCCGCCTTGAAACAGCGCAGCTTTGACAGGTGCGATCGCCTCAGAGCTGATCCCAGCAATGTCACTGACCCATGCCTCTAATGTTTTCAATGCCATCGCGACCTGCTGACGATACTCGCCTTGCTGCTGCTGGCCTTTTTCGATCAGTGATCGCAGCTCCTGCTCAAATTGTTGAGCGGCATCTATCCGGCTGAGCTGTTGTTGCAGTCGGCTGAGCTGCTGCTCCCACTGGGGAATGTTCTCAAGGGTGCTTTGCAAATGGTTCAGTCGTTTGAGCTGACCATCAATCTGCTCAATTTCCTGTGCAATTACCTCAGCCTGTTGGCTCAAATTATGCTTTTGAAAACGTCCGTTCGCAAAAGCTTGTATCTGTTGCTGAAGGGTCTTTCGCCCAGCTTCTAACTCAGTTTGCCGTGCCACATCTGCCGCCAAATTAGCCAGTTCCTTTTCATCGGCAATCAACTGCTCTAGCTTGGCTTCTAGTCGCGATAGCTCGCTTTGGCTATGGTTCAGCGATTGCTGAACCTGCTGCTGTTGTTGCAACACTTGCTGCCGCTGTTGGCCAGTGGCATTTAAAGCTGCAATTTGGCTCTCGGCCGCAACAAACCCGGCATAGGCACTGTGCTGCCTTTGGCAATCTCAGCCGCCTGTTGGGCCTTTGCCAAGGATTTCTCAATTTGTTGTTGCCGCTGTTGCTGCGCTTCCATTTGAGATATCAGCGCCTGCTGCTGATTGCGGGCTGTTTGTACCTGCTCAGCTTTTTCCATCATGACTTGTCTGTGTTGAGCAAGCTGATGGCTCTTTTCCTCTAGGCCAGCGAGCTGAGTCTCTGCTTGGGTAATTTCCATCTGTAGCTGCTGCTGACGGTTCTGCAGCTCACTCCAGCCTTGCAGTGTCTCTTCGTATTGCGCGATCAAATGTTTGAGCCGCTGTACCTGCGCTTCCGCATACTTTCTCAGACTATTACTTTGCTGGTAAGTAGCCCGGTATTCTTCGACCTTCAAAATGGTGTCAAAAATTGGCTTGCGTTTTTCTGTACTCAGTAAAAAATCAGCCGTAAAGGTGCCTTGCGGTACGCCAATGGTATTGGCAAATAGCTGGCCAAGATCTATCCCTGGCGCTACGCCTAAATGTTGCCTGAGCCAAGGCAGCACTTCGTCTTTCGTGCGGGTGTAAGGCAGACGCTCATTAAGCTGTGGGTCAAATAGGGTATAGCCGTTTAAGGTGGAGCGCTGGACTTCGTAAGTGCGGCTATCGCGGTTTGAGATAAAGGCCACTCTGGCCTGAGCACTGCTAGCACCGTTTCGAATGAGGTCTTCTTTTTTGTAGCTGCCCTGGTAGTTAAAGAGCACCCAGGCGATCGCTTCCAAAATGCTGGTTTTGCCTGCGCCATTTTCGCCACAGATGGCGTTTGTTCCTGGCTGAAAATCAAATTGCCGGTCTTGATGCGTTTTAAAATTGGTCAGGGTGACAGAGAGAATCTGCATACTGAAGCTAGCTTGGCAAGTACAGTTTAAGGATACGTCTTGATAGCCGTTCAGCAGCAGTGACTATCCAAAACGACTCCCCTGCCATCTCGATCTCAGCGCCGTGACGTCCTTTGTCGTTGGCTGTGCCTAGCTTGATCTGTGCTTAGCTTTATTACGTTTAGTGACCTGCAGGGGTAGGTGTTGGAACCGCGACAGGTGTTGATTCAGTCGCCGCTTGTGCAGGTTCGCTCGATACCGGTGTATTCGCGCCTTTCGGTACTCTTAGCCATATATCTACCAATTCATTCGGATTGTGGGGCGAGGCCATTTTGCCCGCAGGCACCATCACATAGTCAATTTCATTGTCCGTCTCGTCGCCTTTGGCTGTAGATGTTCCATCTTGAGCAGATTGGGCGTTTCCATCGGCCATATTGCCTTCAGAAGCTGCTGTGCCCTGCCTTTGCCATACATCAGTGGCCTCATTTTGAGCAGAAGGGCTATGGCCCTCTGGTTTAGGCGTGTGGATTTCGCTGTGAGCCGGTAAAGGCGGTGCCGGAGGAAATACAAACCGACTGAAAATAGAAGCTGCCATCCCAGCAATCAGGGCAATGGGAATCAGCATACTTGTCCGCAGGCGCAGGCGACTTTGGCACTTACGGCTCGCGGCAATAAAGTCTTGGGCAAGCTCAGAGAGCTCATCTCGGTGAAGCTGTACAAAAGCTAAGGTTTCTTGTAACTGAGTGCCGCCTAGCAGATATTCACTGCCCTTGGGCCGGTGGCGCTCTTCCCATTCTTGAGCGCTGCTTTCCAATCGACGCTGTAAGCGCATGATGCTCCGAGATTCAGCTAGCCATGTGCGTAGTAAGTCCCAGTCATGAACCAATGACTCGTGAACAATTTCAACGGTTCTTGGAGAGCCTAAAATTGGCTTTGGCGTATCGGACACGTTATTGAGAAACCAAGTTGTCAATGGCGATGATTCATCGCCTTGGGTTTGCCAAGCCGCACTGGGCATTTCTGTACCCTGCTCAGTACAGCAGTTGGTTGCAATCGCAGACTGTGAAACCACCACTAGTCGTTCTGCAGCCAATTTATCTAAGGTGCCATCAATCAATTCAGCGGGAAACCCCTCATTGATCAGCTCATTTCTAAACGCCCGGCGGCTTCTATCTTCGCGTCCTTCACCTAGCTCACATAGCGATAGGAAAATGCGCCGTGCGGCTCGCTGTTGTGCTTCGCCTAAGCTGGCATAAACGTCATTAGCACGTTGCGTCATGACATTTTTGACGCCACCTAAGGCCATATAGGCTTCCATCGTCAGTTTAGGTGCAATACTGCCACGGCTATTAGAATCTCGTCGTCGCCACAGTTCTAACAACGTTTGCTGAATGAGCGGTAGCTCTCCCGGTGCTCCGTTGGTATCCATCGCTAAGGTGTACAGCATGGTCGCATCGAGTTCGATGCCCATTTTCTCAGCGGGTTTTTGTACTACCGTTTTGATTTGGTCATAAGACATTGGGGTGACGACGACTGTATTTTGCTCGACGAGGGTTTTGAGCGCCGCGTAAGGAATAAGTTCATCGATAACGTCTGCCCGCAAGCCAATCACAATGCCCAAAGGTGAACTGGGATTTTGCAGCGCTTCAATTAAGCAGCGGATAAAGAGCTGTCGTTCGGTGTGATCGTTAGCTTGGGTGGTCGGTGCAAACAGCTCTTCAAACTGATCAATAATCAGCCATAGCTTTGAGTTTGATGGAATGGTCGTTTCTCCAGGCTTCATTAAGCTGGCGCGTACAAGCTGGGCGAGACCTTCTCCGGCACCTTTTTGCAAAAGCTCTTCGGCTTGATGCATTTGGCTAGCCCGCTGGATGCCGTCTTTGGTGGCACTGGTAAAGGCGGCAGCTAGCCCTTTGAGGGGATGGCGGGTCGGATTGATGAGCTTTAGCGTCCAGTTTTCGCTGCCTGAGATGCGATCGCCCTTACGCAAATGATGCATCAGCCCTGCTCGCAGCAAAGACGTTTTACCACTGCTCGAAGCGCCCACCAAGGCGCAAAAGTCACTGCCTTTGACTTTGTTAATCAGTTGGCTTGTCAGCTCTTCACGCCCAAAAAAATAATCGGCATGAGCTTCGTCAAACGGAGAGAGCCCGCGATAAGGGCAAAACCCAAAAGATAGCTGCTTGATACGCGTGAGCGTGCTGATAGGCGTTTTTGAAAAAGCCGCCTTGAGGCCACTCACCCGTGTAAGCACAATTTCGCTGCCAGAGTTCTCAAATACGGGCTGCTGAATCTCTCCTCGAAGCTGCTGGCTCACATGCTCAGTCAGACCATGATTAGTAATTTTTCCGCCTTCTTTTTGATACGGATTGAGTCCTGACAGCAACGCTTCAGTAAAGACGCTATGCTTGCCTTCCAAAGATTCGTAGGCCGATTCATATTCGCGAGATGCTGCCATGAAAAGGCGATCAGTTCCATTGCGAGCACCAGGATCGGCCTCAGAAAAGTTGAGTAACTCGCCACTGTGGCAACAGTCTAAAATGACGATGATTTGCCGCACAGGGCTTTGCTGCAGTAAGCGTCGGAACCAATCTAGCGAAAGCCCAAAACTTCCCTTACTCGGATCGCTATCGCTAGTGGCTAAGTAGCCTTCTTGAATGCCGGCATCGCGCTGCAAACCATGGCCTGAAAAGTAAAATAGGGCGGTGGTCGGTATATTTTTCCCTTTTGGCTTAAAAAGCTGAATCAGGGCATCTTCAAGCATTTGAGCGGTGACTTTTTTCCGAGCGCTGATGATCGGCCGATTATTCTGAACGATTTCGGGAAGTCGATGTACCCGAAATTCGCCCTGGGTTTGTAGGCGAGCAGCAACGGCCTCCGCATCTGCTGCGGGTGCTGTGAGCGCAGGCAAACACTGATATTGGTTGATGCCGACAATTAGCGCATCTCGTGACATGAGTAAAACACCCCTAGCAAAAGTACGCGTGCTGGATTGGCTATTATTCAATCTGGATGGCTGCCAGTTGATTCTAGCTATAGGCCCAACGCTGCGCAAAGTTATGAAACGACCTTTCATGTCCTCCCACAGAAGCCAATAAAAAGCATTTTCTAGTCAGTTCATGTCTGCTCTTTAACCCGACTGAGCGTGCTAATTAACAAAACAAATTGATTAGATAAACCGCATTTTATAGCGAACTTCTGATAAGAAGATAGACAATTTTTGGAATAAACAATCAGGGATGATAAACCTATTTTTTAATAGCAAAAAAGGTTGATTTGCTAATCTTTCAAAAGGCTTGCTCACAAATACTTAAATGAATCGCTTACTAACAATACTCTTTGATATGTTGAGCCGATGATCTCGCTATATGTACCTAAAGAATACGGGGTTTACAAGAACACGCACGGTATATCCACGCAGACTGTGGTGTAATGGCGACAAGATATCAACTAATCTTGCTCTTAATTAAGCGATTTGGCTGATTTTTATGCAGATCTCCGGATCTCTCTGGATCGGTATAAAACTCGATCAAGCCTGGGAGAATATTTGCTGTCTCAGTTGATCTTCGCGATCAATCGAGTGATATTGTTCTATTTGATTTGCAGCTCATATTTAAAGATAAAACTCAAGCTTTTAATATTGCATCTGTCAGATTGCTTAAGCCATTCAGATTGGCTGATATTTTGCAAAGCAGCCATTAATCCGAATGGTCTGGTTAGGAGCGTATGTTGGCTTTTTGCATCAAGAAAATTTTGAATATAGTGGTTAAATAGCAAACGCTTGAGTCATCAAATTATCTTAATTAGACTGTTAGAATATCAACTGTTTTTCAGTCATTCGGTTTAGGCCAAAAATTAAAGTCATAAAACTCGAATGCTTAATCACTACGGCATCGATTTGATCAGGGATGGCGGGTTGATGATGGCATGACTGAGCAATTTGAAACGATTTAATTTGGAGCGATCTAATTTGGAGCGATCTAATTTGGAACTATCTACAGTGCGCTTAGGTCATAGCCGCTGTGAATACATTCTGTGTGAATACATTCTGATAGATGTGTGGTTTCTATTGAGGTAGTTAGGCTGAAATTTGGGCCTAGGGTCAGTGGCAGAGGTATAAACGCTGAACCTGAAAGCGCCTGTGTTTAAGGGGATTTGGCCTGTGGGCACATATAGCTAATCGGGGTGGAAGTCTGCTTTGCACATTCCCCTGCAGTGATGATCGCTACCTATTGGCCTGAGGAGTAAAAATAAGCATCGTGAACACAATGTGGACTAATGATGATGAACTCAAGATCAATCCGCCTTGTTGGGAGAGTGCGCTGTTTTTTCTCGATACGTTTACCTATATGGAGTCTGAATTTGGCATTGTTGACTTGGTAGCAACCGGTATGTTTGATTTATCCCATCCCGAAACCGCTCAAGAGTTAGATCTTGAAAAGTCCCTGCGGGCGCTTCGTCAGAAGTCATCTATCGCTAAGTCCATTGTGAAATGGATCGCAGAAAATAAAGATCTGTTAGATGACTACCCTGACCATCTTCGCTGATTGAGCTTGGTTGATTGAGCTTGGTTGATTGAGCTGGGTTGATTGAGCTTGGTTGATTGGGGCTTGGTTGATTGGGCTTCGTGAAATGTCTGTTTGGTGGGTTATTTGGTGCGCTATTTGATGGGCTGAAAGTGGTGTAATGAGTTTATCAATTCCATGAACTGATGATGGTGCTGTCGATTAGCAGACAAATGCATGTGTTGCGATATCAGATTCAGCAAGCGTTTCAACGCCACGGCCTGCCGCAAATGGCCAGTTCACTCACGCCAAACTGGTTTGAAATTGTGCTAGTGAACCAAGGATGGTCTGGGCCTTTAGAGCTGATAGCGCTTTTGTCTTCTGACCAAGAATGTCGTCGGCTAAACCCTGAGACAACCCTCTCTTTGCCGCAGAGTTTAGCCATTGTTGAGCATGGTTGTATCCATGATAGTCAATCGCCAAACGCCCTAATTCGATGGGTATTACATATCAGCAATCAGGCACAAGATAACAGCCAGGTTTATGCCCAAGCGGGTATTGCTGAGTATTGGGTGTTTTCGACTGCACAGATGGTTATGTACGCTCATTCAGTGCCAATGGACGAAAGGTATCAATGCCGAAAAAGGATACATGTTGGTGAGCAAGCCACATTAGTATCTATTCCGCAATTGACCATCCGCTTACAAGAGCCTTTGCCTTTATATTTTTTGACGCGTACCTTGAGTGGGCAGAAAACTTATGCAGAGACCGTGGTGCCCTTGCAGGTTTGTATCTGAGCGGTGCGGTTCTCATGATGGGTTTTCTGTGCGTAAGCGAACGGAATCTCCATGGGAAGGCAATCCTTCTGCCTCTGTGAGTGCATTAATATCTGCAGCGACATCGGCTAGGGCCAATCGGCTGTACTGGATGAGGCTGGTATGTTTGATGAACGTTTCGGTGCTCAGCGGCGATGCATAACGGGCTGCGCCTGAGGTCGGAAGGGTGTGGTTGGGGCCAGCTAAGTAGTCACCTACGGCTTCTGGGGTGTCATGGCCGAGAAAAATGGCACCTGCTTGGTGAATCAGGGGTAGTAAGTCCCAAGGAGATTCGATTTCTAACTCTAGGTGCTCTGGGGCAAATATATCGGATAGTTGGGCGGCGGTTTCTAGGTTTTCTACAACGATGGCTAGGCCGTAATGGGCGATCGCCTTTTCGCTCAGGACTTGCCGAGGATGGTTTTTAAGCTGCCGTTCTATTTCCAAGGCTACGGCCTGAGCTATGGCTTCAGATGTGGTAATTAAAATTGCGGCTGCCAATGGATCGTGTTCTGCCTGCGCCAATAGATCGGCAGCGACATGCACCGGGTTAGCCGTGTGATCGGCAATGATGAGAACCTCTGATGGGCCTGCTAGAGAGTCAATGCCAACGATGCCATACACTTGCTTTTTGGCCAGTGTGACATAGATATTGCCAGGGCCAGTGATGACATCGACATTTGGAATTGTAGCCGTACCGTAAGCCAGTGCAGCGATCGCCTGTGCTCCACCGATTTGATAAATTTCCTGAATACCTGATTCTTGAGCTGCAACTAAAACGGCCGGACTCAAGTGACCGTCAGCTCCGATAGGCGTGACCATCACAATTCGAGAAACCCCAGCTACGCGAGCTGGAATGGCATTCATCATCACTGTGCTCGGATAGCTTGCTCGCCCACCGGGGACATAGATTCCTGCTTTAGCGACAGCGTTGTATCGCTTACCTAGGACAACGCCATTATCTTCGAAGCTGACCCAGCTTTGGGGTAAGCGCTGCCGATGGAATTTTTCAATATTTTTGCAGGCGTTTTGAATAGCTTTGAGTAATCCCTGTGAAATTTGCTGGTAGGCCGCATCTAGCTGTGCGCCATCTACTTTTAAGGTTTTGGCAGTGAGCTTCTGATGGTCAAATTTTTCGGTGTAGTGCAGCAACGCTTCGTCACCTTTTAGCCGTACCGCTTCGATAATGTCGCGAACAATGGCTTCTTTTTCGGTGACTTGGGCGTCATGGGTGCGACTACAAATGCGTCGTAGCTCTGCTCTAGCGTCACCTAGCTGATGGATAATTCGCAGCATGTGGATGATGATGATGAGGCGTGTGCAATATTCACCAGCTTAGCGTGGAATCATAGGGCGGATCGGTTCTGTGGGTGGAATTCTCTACTGTCTACAGGCCATGTAGAGTTTCTTGAGAGACTAAAAGCAACCGTCTGAGTTGGCCGGTGAGACAGATAATCATATTTTGTTTATCACATATTGATGTTTCGATGCTACGATAATTAACTCCAATGTTTTTGTTCGATGGAATGGGTCGTGAGTCGTTACGGTACAATTGTGACGATTTTAGTCGTTTAATTTAACAGTAATTACTCGCAGTGATTACTCATGAATTGAAATGAATTGGAAACCCATGAATTGAAAAACTCATGGAAAAATGAGGAAGTACAAGGGCGAATGAAAAGGGCAAGTCATGGCAAATACTAAATCTGCGATTAAGCGCATCCGAGTGGCAGAGCGAAATCGTTTGCGTAACAAGGCGTATAAGTCGGCGGTAAAGACGTTGACGAAACGCTACCATGAGGCGATCGCAGCTCATGAGGCGAGTCCTTCTGAGGAAAGCAGTAAGCTTGTACAACAAAGCATGTCTGCGGCTGTCAGCAAAATTGATAAAGCGGTGAAGCGAGGCGTACTTCATAAGAATGCGGGCGCTAGACGTAAGTCTCGGTTGGCTAAGCTTCTGAAATCCCAAGAAGCTGTAAGTGCTTAACAAGTGCTTGGCTGCGAAATGCTTGGCTGCGAAATGCTTGGCTGCGAAGTGCTTAGCTGGGATTTAGCTGAGATATCGGGGTTTGGAGAAGTGCTGGTGGAACGTGCTAGATCGACCATGATCAACTGTTGGTTTGGCGGTCATCTTTCCGTAGATTTTGTTTAGTAGATTTTGTTTAACTGAGGTTTTAGCTGGAGTTATGCGCTTAGTCGATACTCACGTTCACCTCAATTTTGACGCTTTTGATGCCGACAGAGACGAGGTTGCCCAAGCTTGGCGTAAAGCTGGTGTTGCTCATTTGGTGCACTCTTGCGTGTATCCCGGTGAATTTGAGAAAATTCGGGCGATCGCTCAACGCTATCCGGAAATATCTATGGCTGTCGGGCTTCACCCCCTAGACATGGACAAGTGGGAAAGCGATACGGCTGAGCAAATTTCCCGGCTGGCAGCTTCTGAGCCCAAAGTTGTGGCTATCGGTGAAATTGGCTTAGATTTTTTCAAGGCCAAGAACAAGCCAATGCAAAAGCAGGCCTTTCTCGCTCAATTGGAAGTAGCTAAGGTACTGAATTTGCCAGTGATTATTCACTGTCGAGAGGCTGCTGAAGAAATGGCTCAGATACTGACGGAGTTTTGGCAAGTGCATGGCCCTGTCGCAGGTGTCATGCACTGTTGGACAGGCAATCCAAAAGACACTCAAATATTTTTGGATCTGGGCTTTTTTATCAGCTTCAGCGGCATTGTTACCTTTAAAAGTGCGCTTGAAGTGCAAGCCTCAGCGCAGATGGTGCCCAGTGATCGCATCTTAATCGAAACGGATTGTCCTTTCCTCTCGCCTGTGCCCAAGCGTAAGGAAAAGCGTAATCAGCCTGCTTTCGTTTACCACGTTGCTGAGTATGTCGCTAACCTCCGTGGCGTTTCTTTGCCCGAACTAGCCATACAAACGACTCAAAATGCTCAAAGGCTTTTTCAACTGCCGCTTGAGCCCATTGAAGTTTGAGTCAAGATTTGATGGCTGAGAGCGCTCTAGTCGCAAGAGCCACTCGATAAGAACCACCGATAAAGTAGATCATCTTTAAGATGCTTACCCCAAGAGAACGCTATCGAACGCTATCGAACGTGAGCATTGGCTAAGCGGGTCAGTGACTATCTTGACAATCTGATGTTTTTAAGATCCACGTTTAGATTATGATGGATAAGCGAAAAAATACTGTTATATCTCTTGCGCCTTATTTTTGCTTTGACTTTGCCCCATGCCGTTTATAGGTTGCTATTTAGGATGGACTCTCAATTGCCTGTCAGACAGGGCTTTAGGCACCCTATTTATCTTTAGTTTTGCGTTTGCTGCACTGTTTGCGTGCGATCGCTCAGCGCTGCTTTCCCCTCTATACCAGTCAATCATACACTGCGATTACTTTTGAGATTTCCTAACTTTCCTTCTCAGATACGAGTGAGTTTAGAATTTTTAACATGGCCAAATTCGATATGGGCCAGCAGGCAGTCAGGCAACAGAAATTTTCCCCTCATAGAGGTTTTATGCTCAGCTAGGGTGTTCGCCCTAGCCTTTTCGCCTCCTTAAATTTCTTGCCTATTCGCCTAGAGACGCTTAAAACTATGATTTTCTGTCCATAGCTCCCCCCATCTAGCACAACTTTGAAATGTGCTTTCTTACACCCTGCTGTCTAAACGTTTGCCCTGCTCGGCGCGACTTTGAGGAAACGAATGACTGACTCTATCCTGGCCACCGTTGAACCCACGACTAACCCTGCTGCCGTCATTAATCCTGGTGCCACTAAGACACCTGTTCACCTATTGCCTGATCTCGTTGAAATTCAGCGGGCAAGTTTCCGTTGGTTCTTGTCGGAAGGGCTAGTTGAAGAACTGGAGAGCTTTTCGCCGATTACTGACTATACCGGTAAACTTGAGCTGCATTTTCTAGGTAAGGACTATCGTCTCAAGGCTCCTAAATATATGGTCGATGAGGCCAAGCGACGAGACAGCACCTACTCAGTACAGATGTATGTCCCCACGCGCTTGATTAACAAAGAGACCGGTGAAATCAAAGAGCAGGAGGTTTTCATCGGCGATTTGCCCTTGATGACCGATCGCGGTACTTTCATCATCAACGGCGCTGAGCGAGTCATTGTCAACCAAATTGTGCGTAGTCCTGGCGTTTATTACAAAGCCGAAACGGATAAGCATGGTCGTCGTACCTATACCGCCAACTTGATCCCCAACCGGGGTGCATGGTTAAAGTTTGAAACCGATAAGAACGACTTGGTGTGGGTTCGTATTGATAAAACACGTAAGCTTTCTGCTCAAGTGTTGCTCAAAGCTCTAGGACTGAGTGATAGCGAAATCTTTGATTCGCTGCGTCACCCTGAGTACTTCCAAAAGACGATTGAAAAAGAGGGTCAATTTAGTGAAGAAGAGGCCCTATTAGAGCTGTACCGTAAGCTGCGTCCCGGTGAGCCGCCCACTGTCAATGGCGGACAGCAACTGCTGGATTCCAGGTTTTTTGATCCTAAGCGCTATGACCTTGGGAAGGTTGGCCGTCATAAGCTCAATCGTAAACTTCGTCTGAATATTCCTGAATTTACTAGGGTCTTAACCCCACAAGACATCGTCGCTGCGATTGACTACCTGATCAATCTAGAGTTTGACATTGGTAATCCCGATGACATTGATCACTTGGGTAATCGCCGAGTGCGCTCAGTCGGTGAGTTGCTCCAAAACCAAGTACGCGTTGGTCTGAATCGACTAGAGCGCATCATCCGCGAGCGTATGACGGTTTCTGATGCCGATTCTCTCACGCCGGCATCTTTAGTGAACCCCAAACCGCTCGTCGCTGCTATCAAGGAGTTTTTGGCTCTAGTCAGCTATCGCAATTTATGGATCAAACCAATCCACTCGCTGAGCTAACGCATAAGCGCCGGATTAGTGCGCTTGGCCCAGGTGGCTTGACCCGTGAGCGGGCGGGTTTTGCTGTCCGCGATATCCATCCTTCTCACCATGGTCGGATTTGTCCGATTGAAACACCTGAAGGCCCCAATGCTGGTTTGATTGGCTCTTTGGCAACTCACGCTCGGGTGAATGACTTCGGCTTTATTGAGACACCTTTTTTCCCGGTCGTGAATGGTCAGATCATCAAAGATAAACCTGCGGTATATATGACCGCTGATGAAGAAGATGATTTGCGTGTGGCTCCAGGGGATGTTCCCATTGATGCCAACAATAATATTTTGGGTGAGACGGTGCCAGTGCGCTATCGCCAAGATTTTACCGTGACCACGCCAAAAGAAGTGGACTATGTCGCTGTATCGCCAGTCCAGATTATCTCGGTAGCGACCTCTTTGATACCCTTCCTAGAGCATGACGATGCCAACCGAGCTTTGATGGGCTCGAACATGCAGCGTCAGGCCGTGCCTCTGTTGCGTCCTGAGCGGGCGTTGGTGGGTACAGGGCTAGAAGCTCAGGCAGCGCGCGACTCAGGTATGGTGATTATCAGCCGGACAGATGGCGTGGTGACCTACCTAGATGCGAACTGGATTAAAGTGCGTGATCCAGAAGGTAACACCCACACCTACGAACTGCAAAAATATCAGCGCTCTAACCAAGACACCTGCTTGAATCAGCGACCTTTGATTTATGAAGGTGACGAAGTCGTTGCTGGTCAGGTGATGGCAGATGGTTCTGCGACAGAGGGCGGTGAAATCGCTCTGGGCCAGAACGTGCTGATTACGTATATGCCTTGGGAGGGCTACAACTACGAGGATGCCATCTTGCTCAGTGAGCGGCTGGTTTACGAGGATGTATATACCTCCATTCACATTGAAAAATATGAAATTGAGGCGCGTCAAACCAAGCTTGGCCCGGAAGAAATTACGCGAGAAATTCCTAATGTCGGTGAAGATGCCCTCAGGCAACTTGATGAAACAGGCATCATTCGGATTGGCGCTTGGGTCAGCTCCGGTGAAATTTTGGTGGGGAAGGTGACGCCAAAAGGTGAATCTGACCAACCCCCTGAAGAGAAGCTGCTGCGGGCCATTTTTGGAGAAAAAGCGCGAGATGTTCGCGATAATTCCCTGCGGGTGCCAAATGGGGAAAAAGGCCGGGTGGTTGATGTCCGTGTATTTACCCGAGAGCAGGGGGATGAACTGCCGCCGGGTGCCAACATGGTGGTGCGTGTGTATGTCGCTCAAAAGCGCAAGATTCAAGTCGGTGACAAAATGGCAGGCCGTCACGGTAACAAAGGGATTATTTCCCGAATTTTGCCGGTGGAAGACATGCCTTATTTGCCGGATGGTACGCCCATTGACATCGTCCTTAATCCCCTAGGTGTGCCTTCTCGGATGAACGTAGGCCAGGTGTTTGAGTGTCTGCTGGGTTGGGCAGGGCAGAACTTGAATGCTCGATTTAAGGTCACGCCGTTTGATGAAATGTATGGCGAAGAAGCCTCTTTAGAAACCACCCACGGGAAAATGAAGGAGGCGCGAGAAGCGACGGGTAAAGACTGGGTCTTTAACCCAGATAATCCCGGTAAAATTCAGCTCTACGATGGCCGTTCCGGTGAGCCGTTTGATCAAGAGGTGACGGTGGGCCAATCTTATATGCTGAAGCTGGTTCACTTAGTGGATGATAAAATCCACGCGCGCTCTACAGGCCCCTACTCTTTGGTCACTCAGCAGCCCCTAGGCGGTAAAGCTCAGCAGGGTGGTCAGCGTTTTGGTGAGATGGAAGTTTGGGCTTTAGAAGCCTTTGGTGCAGCCTACATTTTGCAAGAGTTGCTGACGGTGAAATCTGACGATATGCAGGGTCGTAACGAAGCGCTCAATGCGATCGTTAAGGGCAAGGCTATTCCGCGACCTGGTACGCCTGAATCCTTTAAAGTGCTGATGCGAGAGCTGCAGTCGCTGTGCTTAGACATTGCTGTGCATAAGCTAGAAACCCAAGAAGATGGTACGAGCCGTGATAGCGAGATTGATTTGATGGCAGATGTGGGCAATCGCAGAACGCCTTCAAGGCCGACCTACGAATCGGTTGCTCGCGAGGAACCGTTGGCAGAACAATCTCCTATGGGTGAGATGCAAGCAATGCAGCCGCCCATATAGGTCTTCGCTCCGCCCGCTGGTCGATCGACTGTGTCGATTAATGTGACGAGTAATGTGGCTAGGGCGATGGTTTCAAAGGTTGTTGGTCACTGAGCGAGCGCAATGTACGGCTTTGATACAGATGGTTGCTGCTGCCCTATCTTCTGATGCCACAACCTAGGGCAGCAAGTTTCAAAGCTTTCGAAAGTGTTGAGAACTCACGTCAAGTTTTAAAGGAATAAACAAAGGATGCCGAAAGTAGAACAGCGGTTTGACTATGTCAAAATCGGCCTAGCGTCACCAGAGCGAATTCGTGATTGGGGTGAGCGGACGTTGCCAAACGGCACGGTGGTCGGAGAAGTCACGAAGCCAGAAACGATTAACTACAGAACGCTTAAGCCAGAAATGGATGGGCTGTTTTGTGAGCGGATTTTTGGCCCTGCGAAGGATTGGGAATGTCACTGTGGCAAGTACAAGCGGGTGCGCCATCGTGGGATTGTATGTGAGCGCTGTGGCGTAGAAGTGACTGAATCGCGGGTTCGCCGTCATCGGATGGGCTATATTAAGCTGGCTGCACCGGTTGCCCATGTGTGGTATCTCAAGGGTATTCCGAGCTACATTGCAATTTTGCTGGACATGCCGCTGAGGGATGTGGAGCAAATTGTTTATTTCAATGCTTATGTTGTGCTCGATCCGGGTAATGCGGACAATCTTGCTTACAAGCAACTGCTGAGTGAAGATCAGTGGATGGAGATTGAAGATCAGCTATATGACGAGGATTCTCAGCTAGCAGGGATTGAAGTTGGTATCGGTGCAGAAGCGCTGAAGCGGCTGCTAGAGGATCTGCAGTTGGAAGAGACGGCTGAGCAGTTGCGGGATGCGATTTCGACCTCGAAAGGTCAAAAGCGTGCCAAGCTCATTAAGCGCCTACGGGTGATTGATAACTTTATTGCGACAGGGTCTCAGCCCGCTTGGATGGTGCTGGATGTGATTCCAGTCATTCCGCCGGATTTGCGGCCGATGGTGCAGCTAGATGGGGGCCGCTTTGCTACCTCTGATTTGAACGATTTGTATCGGCGGGTGATCAACCGTAATAATCGTTTGGCCCGGCTGCAGGAAATTTTGGCCCCTGAGATTATTGTCCGCAATGAGAAACGGATGCTGCAGGAGGCGGTGGATGCTCTGATTGATAATGGTCGCCGTGGTCGCACGGTGGTAGGGGCTAACAACCGACCGCTAAAGTCTTTGTCGGACATTATTGAAGGTAAGCAAGGCCGGTTCCGGCAAAATTTGCTGGGTAAGCGGGTTGATTATTCGGGGCGTTCTGTCATTGTGGTAGGCCCGAATCTGAAGATTCACCAGTGTGGTTTACCGCGTGAGATGGCGATTGAGCTGTTTCAGCCATTTGTGATTCATCGGTTAATTCGTCAGGGCTTAGTGAATAACATTAAGGCCGCCAAAAAACTGATCCAGCGCAGTGATCCGAGTGTGTGGGAAGTGCTAGAGGAAGTTATTGAAAGCCATCCTGTGATGCTTAACCGAGCGCCAACTCTTCACCGTTTGGGGATTCAAGCCTTTGAACCAATTATGGTGGAAGGCCGTGCTATTCAACTGCATCCGCTGGTGTGTCCGGCGTTTAACGCTGACTTTGACGGTGACCAAATGGCGGTGCATGTGCCGCTATCGTTAGAGGCGCAGTCGGAAGCGCGATTGCTGATGCTGGCGTCTAATAATATTCTTTCGCCCGCGACCGGACGACCGATTATTACGCCGAGTCAGGATATGGTGCTGGGCTGCTATTACCTGACGGCGGACAATCCGGGTAAGCAGGCTGGAGCTGGCCGCTACTTTGCCAATATGGAAGATGCGATCGCGGCCTACGAACAAGGCCTTGTGGATCTCCATGCCAAGGTATGGCTTCGTTTTGAAGGCGAGGTAGAAACCGACGAAGATGACAGCGAGCCTAAAGAAGTAAGTACCGACGATAGCGGTGTCACTACCAAGATATATAAGTTTCGCCGAGTCAGAGAAGACGAATTAGGCCAGATGATCTCTCAATATGTGGAGACAACACCAGGGCGAATTATTTATAACCATGCCGTATTGGGCGCACTTTCTGAGTAGTATAAAGGGCCTGAACTACAGGCATAAAAGCAGGTTGGCCGCTAAGGGGCAGCCTGCCTATCGAGCATTAAGCCTATCGAGCATCTAGTTGAGCGCATTGAAAATAAGCGCATTGAAAATACAGTCAATCCAGCATAGTCAGCAGCAAAGCGTTTTAGGGCATAGAGAAGACATATGACAGAGCAAGGCGAATCGAGACCCGTTGTATTTCGCAACCGAGTCATTGATAAAAAACAACTCAAAAACTTAGTTTCATGGTCTTTTGAGCATTATGGTACGGCTCGCACTGCCGTGATGGCTGATGAAATTAAGGGGTTAGGCTTTAAGTACGCCACTAAGGCCGGGGTTTCTATCAGTGTGCAAGACTTAGAAGTCCCGCCGAGTAAAAAGTCCATGTTGGAGGCGGCGGAAGAAGAAATTCGCGATACTGAAGAACGCTATACCCGAGGCGAAATTACTGAGGTAGAGCGTTTTCAAAAAGTTATTGATACCTGGAATGAAACCAGTGAGCACCTCAAAGATAAGGTGGTTGAAAACTTCCGAGAGAACAACCCGCTGAACTCGGTGTATATGATGTCCAACTCGGGTGCCAGAGGAAACATCTCTCAGGTTCGTCAATTGGTTGGTATGCGAGGGTTGATGGCCAATCCCCAAGGGGAAATTATTGACCTACCGATTAAGACTAACTTTCGAGAAGGCTTAACTGTTACTGAGTACATTATTTCTTCCTATGGTGCTCGCAAAGGCTTGGTAGATACTGCCCTGCGTACGGCTGACTCGGGCTATCTGCTCGCCGACTCGTGGATGTCTCACAAGATGTCATTGTCCGTGAAATAGATTGTGGGACTGATCGGTATATTCCGGTACGGCCCATGACTGACGGTGAGCGCGTGCTGATTCCCTTGAAGGATCGTCTGTTGGGTCGAGTACCGGCTGAGGATGTGAAGCATCCTCGAACCGGAGAAATCATTGTGGCCCGTAACCAAGCGATTACTGATGATATTGCCCAGGCCATTGGCGAAGCAAAGGTTAAAGAAGTGAAGGCTCGTTCGGCGCTGACTTGTGAAGCGGCACGTTCTGTATGTCAGCACTGCTATGGTTGGAGCTTGGCCCATTCCCACATGGTGGATTTGGGAGAAGCGGTCGGTATTATTGCCGCCCAGTCTATTGGTGAACCGGGCACCCAGCTCACGATGCGAACCTTCCACACTGGTGGAACCTTTACCGGTGAGCTAGCACCTCAAATTCGTGCTAAGCGAGCCGGTATCATTCGTATTCCAGAAGGTTTGCGGACGCGTCCTTTTCGTACCCGCCATGGGGAAGATGCTTTGCTGATGGAGGCAAACAATCAGATCTCTATGGAGCTTAACGGTAAAGACTATGCTGTTTCGCTGCCGCAAGGTGCAATTTTGTTTGCCAAGGATGGCGATGAGCTAGCCAAAGGTGACATGATCGCTGAGATGCCCAGTACTAGCCGGGTGCGAAAAGTGACGGAGAAAGCCAGTAAGGACGTGACTTCTGATCTTTCGGGTGAAGTGCTGTTTGAAGGGTTGGTGCAGGAAGAGAAAACTGACCGCCAGGGTAATATGACCCGTTTGGCGCAGCGGGGTGGTTTGATTTGGGTGCTGTCGGGAGAGGTGTATAACCTACCGCCAGGAGCTGAGCCGGTGGTCAAAAATGGTGATCGCGTACCTGCCGAGGGCGTGCTGGCTGAAACTAAGCTGATTACCGAGCGGGGCGGGATTGTCCGACTTACCGATACCTCTAATGATGGCAAAGGTGGCCGGGAGGTTGAAATTATTACCGCCTCGGTACAGCTCGATAAAGCCGAAGTCGAAATTGAAAGTGGCCAAGGCCGTGAGCATTATTTCTTAAAAACCTCAGGGGGGCAAAAGTTTTCTTTGAATGCTACCCCTGGTACGAAGGTTACGAGCGGTCAGGTCGTCGCTGAGCTAGTAGATGATACCTTCCGCACACAAACGGGCGGCATTATTAAGTTTGCAGGCGTCGAGGTGGCTAAGCGAGGCAAAGCCAAAAACGGCTACGAAATCACCAAAGGCGGTACGATTTTGTGGATTCCGGCGGAAGCGCATGAGGTCAATAAAGACATTTCTCTGCTGATGGTCGAAGATGGCCAATACGTTGAAGCGGGTACTGAAGTTGTCAAAGATATCTTCTGTCAGACGAGCGGTGTCGTCGCTGTCACGCAGAAAAATGACATTCTGCGTGAAGTGGTGATTCGGCCTTGTGACATTCACATGATTGATACCCCTGGGGACGCCGAGAGCAAAGACGGCACCATTGTCAATGCAGGGGAAGAGGTGATTCCAGGGGTCGTGGCTGATTCTCTGCGCTATGTCGAGTTTGCTGAGACCCCGGAGGGTTCTGCTTTACTTTTGCGGCCTGTGCAGGAGTTTGAAGTGCCTGATGAAGCGAAGCTACCCAGTCAGTACTCGGTTAGCGATAGCGATGATAAAACGATTCGCTTGCGAGCTGTGCAGCGCTTGCTTTACAAAGACGGTGAGCGGATTAAGTCTGTGGACGGGATAGAAATTCTGCGCACTCAACTGGTGCTTGATATTGATGAAGGTGGTTCGCAACTCACGGCCGATATTGAGATGATATCGGATAGCGAGGAGGAAGATGCGGCTAAGCGCCTGCAGCTTGTCGTGTTGGAAACCTTAGTGGTGCGCCGCGATATTGAGGCGGATCAAACGCAAGGTAGTACGAAAACCAGGCTGTTGGTCAATGATGGCGATGAGATTGAACCGGGTGCGGTGATTGCCCGCACCGAAATTCGCTGTAAGGAAGCAGGCCAGATTCGCGGTATTCGCCAAGATTTAGAATCCGTGCGCCGGGTGTTGGTGGTACGCGATGCGGATCGGATGGTTATTGATACTGAGGGTAAGCCACCGACGGTGACCGAGGGTGATTTGCTGGTGGACAATACTGCGATCGCAGAAGGCATTCGTACGCCAGAATCTGGCCAGATCATCGAGGTGAGCGATAGTCAGGTGGTGATGCGGGTGGCCCGTCCCTATCGAGTATCTACCGGTGCAGTTTTGCACATTGAGAACGGTGATCTGGTTCAGCGAGGGGATGGATTAGTGCTGCTTGTCTTTGAACGGGCTAAGACAGGCGATATTATTCAGGGTCTACCGCGGATTGAAGAGCTATTAGAAGCCCGTAAGCCTAAAGAAGCCTGTATTTTGTCGGAGCGTCCGGGTGTGGCTCAAGTGGTCTATGCTGACGACGAAACCGTTGAAATTAAGGTGATTGAGAAAGACGGTACGGTAACGGAATATCCGGTGACCCCTGGGCAAAACTTAGTGGTTTCTGACGGTCAAAAGGTGGATACCGGTGAAGCTCTCACCGACGGCCCGTCGAACCCCCACCAGATTTTGGAAGTATTTTTCAAGTACTACCGCGAGAGTAAAGGCACCCATGAAGCCTCTATGCTGAGTCTGGAGAAAGTGCAGTCCTTCTTGGTGAACGAAGTTCAGTCTGTGTATCAGTCTCAGGGCATTGACATCTCAGATAAGCACATTGAAGTGATTGTCAGACAAATGACCTCTAAAGCGCGCTTGGAAGATGGGGGTGATACCACCATGCTGCCCGGTGAGCTGGTTGAAATTCGTCAGCTAGAGCAGGTCAATGAAGCGATGTCGATCACGGGAATGGCTCCGGCGGACTATACGCCTGTGCTGCTCGGGATTACCAAAGCCTCTTTGAACACGGATAGCTTCATCTCGGCGGCTAGTTTCCAAGAGACCACCCGAGTACTGACTGAGGCGGCTATTCAAGGGAAGTCTGACTGGTTGCGCGGTCTGAAGGAGAATGTGATTATTGGTCGGTTGATTCCGGCAGGAACGGGCTTTAATGCCTACGAAGAGCCCTCATCACCAGAGGTGGATACGTCGTTTGACGGCACTTTCTTAGGGAATGATATGGCCCTTTCTGACATGGTGTTAGATGATCGTACCGCGCGAGCCTATGACCTTGAAGGTGGCTTAGATGCCCTTGCTGGTGATGGCATGATTGGCGGCGATAAAAAAGCACTCGAGGAAGAGATATTTCCCAATTCGGGTCTTATCGGTGGTGACGGGCTAATTGATGATAAGAGTACGGCCCTTTAGAGGGTATGGCCCTTTCGCTTAGTTCTGATAAGCCGTTAGTCTGATAAGCCGTTAGGTGGATGGTAAAAGCCCTGCTGTTGTCTAGATAGCAGGGCTTTTTAAGGGCTCTTGGTCAAACTTTGGTGCTGTGATAGCAAAGTACGGATGCATTCTGACTTTGTCTGGGTGAGCATTCCTTAGCGCCGTGCGCGTTCCTTGTTTTGGTGAGCGTTCCTTAGCGCCGTGCGACGACGCAGGGTCTCACCGCTGCAGAGATGGCCTGAGTTTTACACAACGAATCGGTTAGCTACGGTTTCTGGCTGAATCGATGAGAGTAAGAGGTGGCCTGAGTCGGTAATGATCACAGCGCGGGTGCGTCTGCCATAGGTCGCATCAATGATGTGCCCGCGATCGCGAGCGTCGGCAATCAGACGCTTGATAGGCGCTGATTCAGGACTGACGATAGCAATCACTTTATGAGCCGAAACACAATTGCCAAATCCAACATTAATGAGCTGAATATCCATAGCTTTGTTTTGGGTCGGTTGCGGTAAATGAGAGGATTGAGATGAGCTAGATTTCATGAAGAGAGACTGTATGCAAAGAACCGATCTGCAGTTATAGGGCAAACAAAAGCCCGGAAGAAACATCACCACTCATCAGTGGTAAATTTCTCCCGGGCTTTTATCCCGCCGTGTACTCAGTTGTTTAAATAATTGTTCAAAATTGAGTTGAACAACTGAGCTGTTCCTCTCGACCCAGACACTTTTACCTCAATGATATGAGCAGACAGGCCGTAGCCCGATAAACTGCCCTGAGGTATTAGCCGGAACCCTAGGAACGAAAATATTTTGGGGTGATTTTTGGGTCTAATAAATTTGGGTCATTGATTTGGATACTTAAGAAGAGGCTGCCTCAACGATTTTGTCCATACCAAGCCTAGCGCTTTTTGAGGCGTTGTTGTTGTGATGGCTCGCTGATGTCTTGAGTTAAAGACATCTTTTGTCTTAGCTAGATCCAGTGTTAAGAGACTAAAGCAATCTGAGTTGCGGCGGTCATGGCTGGGTGACTATGCACTTTCTTGAGTGGAAAGATCGGCAGTTTTTACCGATAGCTTTTGAGTGCGATCGCCTCGTTTGAATGTAACTTGCAGCAGCTCTCCGACCTTGACTTGATCAATTCTGCTTTGGAGCTGGTCTGCTTTTTTCACTCGCATTCCAGCGACTTCCGTAATCACATCGCCCCGTCGCAGACCCGCTTCGGCAGCCGGCGTGTTAGGCAGCACGCGTATCACCAGAACCCCATCGGTTTCAGGCAGGGCAATCGCACTGTTGGGATCTTCATTGTTCATTTTTGCCATATCTGGCGTCAGGGTAGCGATTTGCACCCCTAAGTAGGGATGGGCAATACGCTCACCTTTGGCCAAGCTGGCCTGCACGGCTTTCGCTTTATTGATCGGGATCGCAAAGCCAATACCCATGGCATCCGCGCGGATAGCGGTGTTGATGCCAATGACTTGCCCGTTGGCATTGAGGAGAGGGCCACCAGAGTTGCCGGGGTTAATAGCTGCGTCGGTTTGAATAAAATCGATCCGCTTGTCCGGAATGCCGACGGCGGCGCTAGATCGCTTGAGCGTACTGACAATGCCCAAGGTGACTGTATTATCTAGACCGAGAGGATTGCCCACAGCGATCGCCCAATCACCCACTTCGACAGCATCTGAATCGCCCAACTGAGAAACCGGCAGCACCTCACCGGCTGGATCGATGCGGACAACCGCTAGGTCAGTAATTTCATCAATGCCTTCGACAAATCCTTCAAAAGAGCGACCATCCTTGAGCTTGACGGTCACTTGATCGGCTCCATCGACAACATGGGCATTGGTGAGAATGTCGCCGCTGCTATTGATAATAAAGCCTGACCCTTGGCCCCGCAGCCGTTCTTCTTGGGGAATAGTTTGAAAGCCACCGCCTCTGCCGCCAAATGATCCCCGGAAGAACGGATCGTCAAAAAACAGATCGGGGACGTTGCGTGTGACGGTGCGCTCTGTGTCAATGCGCACCACTGCATCACCGACGCTCCGGACGGCGTTGGCTACAAAGCTTTCGGCGGAGAGGGCCGCTGCGAGCGGCGATGCTGTTGGCGCAACGATCGGTGCTTGGGTGCTTGTGGCTGCAGCAGATGCTTGGGCCTGCACAGGAAACATCCAAAAGCTATTGGTCACTAAGAGTGCGATCGCAACTGCCGCAATCGGCTTAAGCAACAGTCCAATTGATGGCAGCTTGGTCAGAAAATTCATAGGATTCCTCGCGAATGATGCTCAACGGCGCATAGCTCAGGTGCAGGCCCTGATCGTGCAGAAAGCTGTTGTTGACTATTTTGGCAGTTCTTTTAAAACTGAAGAGTGCGGATGTAACCGCATATCAGGTACGGATTGCTCCTATTGGCGGCCTTTGAGAGGTGACTTAACGCTTAGTCGATGCTTAAAATTATTATCCCCAGGTGCTCTTCAATAATCTGTAAGCCCTGATATAGTCTGTGCAAACCGAAGGTTTGACCCTTTGACTGCAGCCGCCGTGGATCATCCATCAAAAACGTGAATCAAAACACCGCAAATCAAAACACCGCGAATCAAAAAGACGTGCATAAACGGTTTACCAAAGTATTTAAGCAGCAGCTTCACGCTGGCAAGTGGCCCTTGGTCATGGTTGGCCCATCTGTCTTGCTCACGCTTTTGGTGAGCTGTAGTAGCTTACCCGGCTCCTACGAGGCTCGCCTGGCTGATCATTGACAGCTTCTGGGGCAAAAATGTATGGCGCTTATTGGTGCCCCCATTGTGCCATCCAAAAAAAAAACTTTTGGTGGGGCGGTTGATCGCATTCCTTATGTAGAGTGTGATCCCCAAGGCTTTAACCCTCAAGTAGCCTTGTGCCAAGCGAGCGGTATAGAAGCCTATCCTACCTGGGTGATTGATGGTGAAATCTACTTAGGCGTACAGCCTTTAGGAACACTAGCCAGACTCTCTGGATTTGAGCAGCCTGCCGTTAAGCCTGCTGCTAAAGGAGAAGATTCGCCTGCTTCAGGTGCTTCAGGTGCTTCAGATGGTTACAGCCCAGCCCGCTGAGACAACACTCATCTGGTCAACCCATTTGAATAGACCAATTCGATGAACCCATTTGATAGACCAATTCGATAAATTAACTCGGCAATGGCTAAATTTCGGATAGGTTCAATCGCTCCAACCCGGCTTGCTCAACTGGTGACAGCGTAGTCGATGAGCTGCAGTATTTTTTGTCGGAGTGTGTTCATACCTAGGTTATTGGCGGCGGAAATAAAAACAGCTTGGGGGTATTCGTCCTTCGCCAGTTCTAGGTCATTGGTGTTGGCCTGATCGAGCTTGTTAAAGACCAGCAAAATGGGGCCGGGAGCGATGGGCATTTGTGCTAGTAGGCCCATGACAGAGCGAATGTGAGCTTGCCAAGCCGGATGGCTAGCATCGACCAGATGGATGAGAGCATCGGCTTCGGTGACTTCTTCGAGGGTGGCTCGAAAGGCATCCATTAAGGCGGGCGGCAGGTCTTGAATAAAGCCTACGGTGTCGGTGAGCACGAGCGATCGCACCGCTATGCTGTCATCGTCAGCAATGCTGATGCGTCGCGTTGTCGGATCTAAGGTGGCGAAGAGCTGATCGGCTGCGTAGACATCAGCATCGGTGAGCCGGTTGAGCAAGGTAGACTTGCCAGCGTTAGTGTAGCCAATAATGGCGATGGCGGGAACGGACTGCTGCTGACGACGCTGCCGCAGTCGGGCTCGGTGCTCTTGGAGCTGGGTAACGTCTTTTTGCAAACGGCTAATGCGCTTTTGAATGGCGCGGCGTTCGGTTTCTAACTGGGTTTCACCAGGGCCTCGAGTGCCGATACCGCCGCCTAGGCGGGACATCGCTTGGCCGCGGCCGGTGAGCCTAGGGAGCTGATATTCAAGCTGGGCAAGTTCTACTTGAAGTTTCCCGGCACCCGATTTGGCACGCTGGGCAAAAATATCCAAGATTAGCTCGGTGCGATCGACGACGCGGACGCCGATTTGGGCTTCTAAATTACGGATTTGAGCGGGGGAAAGATCGCGATCGCATACCACCAAATTCACCCCCAAAGTCTGTACTAATAGGGCAATTTCATCGACTTTACCGGCCCCAATGACGGTTCTAGGATGGGGGTGCGATCGCTTTTGCCTCACCGTTTGCAGCACATCGCCACCGGCTGTTTCGACCAGCCGAGCAACCTCCTCTAGCCCATTGTTAAACGAGACCTCGTTCATTTTGTCTGTCATCAGCCCGACAATCAGCACGCGCTCATGGTCAGTATCGACCTGTTGCGCCACAAATACCCGCCGAAACTCTTCTTCTAAGCTTTCCGCGAGATCTAAAAAGTCTTGCCCATCTAGTTCATCTAACGTGAGTGGCTCGGACACTGACCACTGGACTTCCGGGTGGGGCACTAGATGGGCTAAGTAACCCTCGCGAATGTAGCCCGTGGCACCACCCCCTTTGCGCTTAAAGCCTGTGCCAGTCAGAGTCAACAGAGCGATCGCATCTAAGCGTTGAATGGCCATGGCCGTGAGCACACTGTGACTAGGCGGCTCTACCTTGAGCTGAGTCGCTATACAGCGAATGCCACACAGCCGCTCTTCACCATAGCGAGGCAGCTCCAGCACCGGGATCTGAGTTTTGTGCGGACTGCCTACGCCAACTCGAATAACGTGACCGCGTCTATCGACATAGGCGCATACCGCCTGATTAATGTCGGTACTAATGGCAGCCAGTCGCTGAGCAAATTCCGGCGTGGTAATGCGATCTACCGGCAGACGCTGATGATAGATATTTTTGAGTGCTTTAAGTTGACTCGTTTTGAGACCTTTTAGCTCACCGTAAAGTTTATCTATGGGTTCACTCCTAGAACTTGAGAAACGCTATAGTTCAGTATTTTTAGTGTAATCAGTATGCTGAAGGAGCTGGCCTGCTAACGCCTGAAAGCGTCACAAATTTTGCCAATCGTTTACGCTTTGTATCGACCACGCCTGTAGTAGTACAAAATATAGTACGATAAAAGCTGTGAGCCGACATGCTGGCAACCGTCTAAAAATGAAGAATCCTGATAATTTTGCGGTACGCTTTTATAGCCTGTACCGGATGCATTCGGTACAGGCTAATCACTTGGCCCGTTGTCCTGCAAAGGTTTCACCAAAATATCTGTACTCTAGCCAAGTGAGAACCGCTATATGTCTGTGATGAATGGAGCACCTTCTGCAGGTCGCAGATTCAAATGTTATCGATAGGTGACCTAGAAGGGTGTAAATTGACATTTGTCAATGATTCTACCGATTGACTCTAGTCACCATCAGGTGAAGGCGCTATCATGGTGCCTTAATAATTTGGGCTCTACCATAGATTCAAGCTTTAGAGGTTGCCATTACTTTTGGGATGGCGGTTAACTTTTTGAGCTTTATTAGGTGGGGTCATAGCTCAATGTTGTTAACTCTTATAGATTGCTATGGCTACGGAATTGAAAACAGACGACAGCGTCTTTGCTGAAGGCAGCGGCTCTGCTGCCAATGGGGCTAACGATACATCTACGTCAGAAACAGTTGAGCAAGTCAAGCGAATCACTGCTCAGGTGGTTGATAAGCTTGGTGACTTGGACAAGTACTTTGGTGAATTCTTTAGAGAATATAAGCGACCGCTGATTGCCTTAGGCTTGTTTTTCGGTTTATTTCTGTCCATTAAGTTGACGCTGGCCGTTTTGGCTGCGATTAACGATGTGCCCGTCCTTGCACCTACCTTTGAGCTGATTGGCTTGCTGTATAGCGGTTGGTTTGTCTATCGCTATTTGCTTAAAGCGTCTAATCGCAGTGAGCTAGCCAGCGAAATGGATGCACTCAAGGATCAAATTTTGGGTCGCGCTTCTCAACTCTAAAGCTCAGCGCGTTATATCGAGAATTTGCCGATGATTCTGTTGAGGAATTATCGGCATTTTTATGGCGTTTTTATGGCGTTTTTATGGCGTTTTGATAGCGACGCTCTGCCATCGCGACTGACTAGATAGAAATCAATTGAGTAGACATTCGCTTGGTAGAGATCCGAACCTCTTTTCTGCTGTCGCCCTGTGAGCAGACTCTTATACTGGAGAACAATAGAACACACAAAGGCAGAGGCTGCAGCTACTGTTCAACAGGTGGCCAGCCCATGGGGTAAAACGGTGAATCCACAGGCAAGCTTAAAGCTAGATCTCAATCAAGACGTCATGCAGGCGGTGGAATCTTTGCACTACCGGGTGACGGTCGGCGATGTCGCCGCTCGCGCAGGACTAAATGTGGAGGTGGCCCAGCAGGGATTGTTGGCCCTCGCCTCACAGGCTCAAGGGCACATGCAAGTATCCGACACGGGCGAGATTGCCTATGAGTTTCCGCGCAATTTTCGAGGAGTGCTGCGCAATAAATATTGGCAATTGCGCTTCCAGGAAATGGCCGCGAAAGTTTGGCAGGTGGTTTTCTATCTCATTCGAGTCTCTTTTGGGGTGGTGCTATTGGTGTCGATTGCAATCATTGCGATCGCAATCATTGCCCTGATGGTGGCGATGAGTAGCCAAGGTGGGGGCGATCGCGATGACCGTCGTGACGGCGGCTTCAGCTTTGGATTTTCGCCTTTTAATTTTTTCTACCTGTTTGATTTTAATTACGGACGGGGTCGGCGGCGCTATCCCAATCAATCTTATGATCAGTATGCTGGCCGAGGTGCTAAGAATGGGCGCAGCGTTCAATCCGGCGAAAAGCTACAGTTTTTAGAAGCTATCTTTTCTTTTCTGTTTGGCGATGGCGATCCCAACGCTGATTTAGACGAACGTCGCTGGCGCACAATTGGCAACGTGATTAGCAACCATGACGGTGCCATCGTTGCCGAACAGCTCGCGCCGTACTTAGATGACTTG
>JAAUPS010000160.1 GCA_012033015.1 Phormidesmis sp. RL_2_1 | reverse complement strand
TGGGCTCTCTAATAGTTTTTTAAAGGCAAAGCTCTCAAGGCACAAAACTCCTCTTGCCTGCGGCATCAGCAATACCAAGGAACGAATCAACCGTATATTTACTATAGTACGCTTGAACTATTTGTCAATACAAACTGTGATACAAATTGCAATGCATCTGCCTAGCATTGAATTTGCCCAACCTAATTCCCAACCTAATTCCCAACCTAATTCCCAGCCTAATTCCCAGCCCAATTCCCAACCTAATTCATTGACGACTTCGCTTAAGTCTGTGAAGGCCATGCTCACAGATATGGTACAAATGAACTTACTAATATAGGATGTATGTATTGCTTAGAACTTGTATATCACTATGCCGAGATCCAACATGCCAAGATCCAACATGCCAAGATCCAAAGACAAAAAGCTTGTGAGCTTTAGACTTCCTGGCCCACTGTTGAGCGAGCTGAAAGAACAAGCCGCTAAAGAAGGGGTCTCTGTGACTGAATTGGTATATCGCTTTTCTAAGCAGGGGCTAGAGAATGCCTTCCATAACGCTGAGAATCCTGATGAGAGTGCTGATTCGACGAGTGCAAGCCCTAAAGCTTTTGATGGCGACGTCTATGACGCCTGGAATGCTAATCGCTCTGCCGCCAATGCTGGGTATGCCGATCGACATGACCTCAGTGCCATACCAATGAATCAAGGTAATTTTGTCATGGAAAACCTGTTTACGCTATGCCGTGAGGTAGCCGCACTCAAAGCTGAAATGAGCAGCGTGCGACATTCTTTTGCAGGTAAATAGACCTGGGCTGGTCAGTAGACTTTTGCCGGTAGATCCATCTCCACTATGGCTTTGGTCACTTGGCAGCTTTGGTCGCTTGGCTGAGGTACAGCACGCTGGCTGAAACCATGGCGTGACAACGGGCCAAGCGACGCGCCTGTACCCGTTGGCGTAGCCTCGCCGTCGGCGTTATGCATCCGGCACAAGCTATAACCGCTTTGTCTCTCGATTTGTCTCTCGATTTGTATCCCGTTTTGTATCTCGCTTTGTATCGTGTTTTGAGTCATTCCAGCAAATTGTATATACGGCCATCTGGCATGATAGTTTCACTCAGCTTGGCTCCGTCTAGCTGCTCTTGATGGATATCAGCCCAGCGCATTTCCGCTTGACTCAAGTCGGCCTCCCAAAGGCGTGCTTTCCACATGACTGCGCTGCGTAAGTTAGTCCCTTTCAAGTTGGCAGCGGTGAGGTCACTCCCGGCTAAATCGGCATGGCTCAAATCGGCTCCTGCGAGGTTGGCTTCCTGTAAATTAGCTCCTCGCAGGTTGGCGTTTTGGAGGTTGGCTCCGGCTAAATTGCAGGCTTGTAAGTTGGCCTTAGGGAGGCAAATGCCTGCAAGATTGGTGTTGGGCGCTTCTAGCCACTGCAAGGAAACGCCATCGCGATGGAGATCTTGTAGGGCTTGATAGCGGGCGTAGCTTGTGGTGACATTCGCGGCGGCGGCAGTATCGATCACCCGCCAAGCTTCGTAGTGTTTTTGTGTTTTGCGATCGGGTGCGCCCTTGAGATACAAAACCACTGCAACGGCAAGGGCAATCGCTTCTGCGTTATCAAGCAGTAGCCGTAGGGCCAGCTTCCAGGTGAGGGGGGCGGCAGGATCTTCGCGAATAAAAATAATGGCAGCAGAAAGAGGCAAAACCGCAGCTAAAGCCACTAGCCAAGTGGGAATTGCCTGAATGCGTTGTTCGAGCCGATGGCGCGACAGATGCGAATAGGCAGAAAAAGGGGCCATGACCAGCTCAATCCTTAGGGGTTGTCCTTGAGGTGTAAAAACTTGGTGCAGGCCGGATGAATCCTTAGCCTGTCAATATTTTCTAAATTCACCGTCGGCAGTTCATAGTGGCCCAAATAAGTCCCTGCTGCTTTGTGTCGGCTCGTTTTACTGGTGACGCTTTTAGCGCTGCTTTTACTGCTGCTAGGATGATCACGGGCAACCCAAACTTTGAGAAAGCCAATTTTCCACAGAATTTGCTTGAGTTCTAAATAGTCAGTATCTAGTACCCAATCGGCGGCTCGCTCGACATCGACTTCGCCGCACACCATCGAAAGGAGTAAGTAGTCAAGTTCTTCTTTGCTGTAGTGGGTTCTTTGGCCGCGAAAAGCTTCAAATACGTCTAACAAGTGGGGATACTGAAACCGATATTCAGAGGCTAAATCACGGGTCTTTTGTTCGGAGTAAGATTCTTCGGCAGCGGCGATCGCACATTCATCAATCCGCTGACCCGCCAAAGAATAATCCAAACATTCCACACACAGCTTACAAAATTGAAGCAGCTCACGAGGACGCAGTTGAGTTCTATCAATAATGTAATCGAGCGAGTCAATCTCTGAAGAAGAGAGCTTAGAAACAAAAACAGCCTTCCATCGCCGATAGGCACTCAGCTTTTCAGCGCCGGGAAAAGAGTGAACAATCCGTCGAGCAATCAGCTCTAAAAGCTGCTCTTTATCCCAACGGATGACCTCTACATCTTCGCGAATTTTTTGCGCATCTTCATAAATTTGAGGAATGTTGTCAAATAGCTCTTGGCGAATCGAAATGTATATCTTCAAATTGGGGTTGATCAAATTGATCTTTTGAGCCGCCTGAAAAAGACCCGCCAGAAAATATTTAGCATCTTCTGAGTTATCCCAACCTTTATCTAGCTCATCGACTAACACTTTAATGCGGGTGTTTTCAAAACATTGTTGAGGCTAGGCAATAGGCTCTTAATTTCTTCCAAGTCGTACAGTGCTTGCAGTTCACGGGAGCGAATCATCCCCTCGTTGGAGGCCACCTTGACCTGTTCAATCCGCTTGAGGTAATTGACCAAAATACCGATAGAATTGGTCTCTTGGGCAAGACCATTGCTGTATACGTAGTTATAAATATTTTTTTGAGCGCCCAGTAGCAGCCCTCGTTTGTTTTCGGCAATCCGCTGAAAAATGAGGTTGTACAGCAGATGTTGCCAAGCGACAGAATAGGCACTCTGCTTGCCCCAAGATCCTTCCTGCTCACTGCGCAAGTACTCCGATAGCAGCTCGTAGGAATAATCCTCAGGGGATAGCTCTAGGACAAGATTGCCTTTTTTGCGCTCTGTTGTCGCAATGTATTTAAAGATGGCGCTTTTGCCTGCCCCCCGATTGCCGACGAGGATAGTTTTGCGACCGTTTGAAAATCGATTGTAGGTCGCATTTTGATAAAAGTATTCTGCCAAGCCAACATCAATATCTCGCTCAGCCGAATCTGAGCCCAAATTGAGATTTCTGATGTCTAATCGCATAGGCAAGGGAGAATTGGCGCCGTAATCTAATGGTTAAAGTTTAATCTGTGGCGCGAATCTTGGGAAGTGGCTATGGCATAGCATGGGTCAAAAACGAACCCCAACGTCAATCCTTTAGTCAGTGGCCAGCAGTCAGTAGCCAGCAGTTCAGTAGCCAGCAGTCAGTGGCCAGCGGTGGGAAGACCCTTGCAGTCAAGTCCGAGGCGGAGCAGAGAACGGCGGGAAAATGTCAACACTAGCAGCGGTGAATGCTAGCCTTGATGAATATTAGTTTAAGCGAAATCATAGTGCTGCTTTATGAGCAAAATTGTCGTTGGTTTATCGGGTGGCGTAGATAGCTCTGTCGCCGCCGCTACCCTTCACAATCAGGGCCATGAGGTCGTTGGTCTTACCCTTTGGCTGATGAAAGGCAAAGGACAGTGCTGCTCGGAAGGAATGACCGACGCCGCTCAGCTTTGCGAAGCGTTAGGCATTGACTATAAGGTGGTGGATTCGCGGGCAGTCTTTGAAAAAAATATTATTGACTACGTGGTTGCAGGCTACGCTCAAGGCGTCACGCCGCTGCCCTGTTCGCAGTGCAACAGCACTGTTAAGTTTGGCCCGATGCTGAACTATGCGATTCACGAAATGGGGGCTGATTATATCGCCACTGGGCACTACGCACGGATTCATTACAACGGCCAAACGGGCCGGTATGAGCTGCGTCGCGCGGTAGATCGCAATAAAGATCAGTCTTACTTTCTCTATGATTTAAGCCAAGCCCATTTGGCGGCTACGCAGTTTCCGCTGGGCGATAAAACCAAACCCCAAACCCGAGCGATCGCAGCTCAATTGGGCCTGCATACAGCAAACAAACCTGAAAGCCAGGATCTGTGTTTGGTTGAGCAGCATGGCTCGATGAAAACATTCCTGGAAAAATATCTCGCGCCCAAACCTGGAGAGATTGTCAACACAGCAGGAGAGGTGCTAGGTCAGCACCAGGGCATTCAAAATTACACCATTGGCCAACGTAAGGGACTCGGCATTGCTGCGCCAAATCCACTGTACGTGGTGAGCTTAGATGTCGGTCGCAATCAGGTCATTGTCGGTGAGCGCGACAGTGTCACCACCACGAGCTGCACTGCCCACCGGATGAACTGGGTGTCGATGGCACCGCCTGTGGCCCCTTGGCAAAGCCCATTTAAAGCGCGGGTACAAATTCGCTATCGATCACCTGCAGTGGGTGCCACGATTGTGGCCGGTAGCACGTCACTGGCATCGCCTATGACCTCATTGCCAGATTCGGCTGTCAGCATTGAAAACGACATCGCTGGTGACGCTGAGCGTGTAAAAATAATTTTTGATGAACCGCAGTTTGGTGTAACACCTGGACAGGCTGCTGTTTTGTACGATGATGAAGACCGGGTGCTAGGGGGCGGTATCATTGAGCCCGTAACACATTGCCTGTGATAGGTCTCCCTACCATTGAGAAGACTGAGAAGACTGAAAAGACTGAAAAGACTGAGAAGACGTGTCAATCCAACGTGTTTATGAAACGCCATTAAACAGTCATTGAGCATCACGCAGACATCACGCAGAAATAACTTAGAGGAAGATATCTTGAGTGTAATCAAAGACGGCATCGCCCCCCACGGCGGTACGCTAATTAATCGCTTGGCTAGCTCAGCCCAAAAGCAAGAATTTGAAAGCAAGGCAGAGAACCTGCCTCGCGTCGCTTTGGATCAACGAGCGGCGTCGGATTTAGTCATGATTGCCATTGGTGGTTTTAGCCCGATTTCAGGGTTTATGGGCCAAGCTGATTACGAAAAGGTGGTCACTGACATGCGTCTAGCGAGCGGGCTGCCTTGGTCAGTGCCGGTCACACTGTCGGTCACTGAAGCGGTGGCTGAGCCTTTGCAAATCGGTCAGCTCGTGCGTTTGGACGATGAGACGGGCCGCTTTATTGGGGTGCTAGAGCTGAGCGAAAAGTATACCTATGACAAGAAAAAAGAGGCGATCAATGTCTATCGCACTGATGAGGACAAGCATCCGGGTGTGAAGGTGGTGTATGACCAAGGCCCGATTAACCTGGCCGGGGATGTGTGGCTACTAGAGCGTGATCCCCATCCGCTGTTTCCCAGTTACCAAATTGATCCGGCGCAGTCACGGGCGCAGTTCCGCGATCGCGGTTGGAGAACTATTGTGGGCTTCCAAACTCGCAACCCCATTCACCGGGCCCATGAGTACATTCAAAAATGTGCTTTGGAGACAGTCGATGGGCTATTTTTGCATCCGCTGGTGGGAGCCACCAAAAGCGATGACATCCCGGCAGATGTGCGAATGCGCTGTTATGAAATCATGATGGAGCACTATTTCCCTCAAGACCGGGTGATTTTGGCGATTAATCCTTCGGCCATGCGATATGCAGGCCCTCGGGAGGCAATTTTCCATGCCTTAATTCGGAAAAACTATGGCTGCACCCACTTCATCGTCGGGCGCGACCATGCGGGCGTTGGTGATTACTACGGCACCTACGATGCCCAGGCGATTTTCGATGAGTTTGAACCGGCAGAACTGGGCATTGTGCCGATGAAGTTTGAGCACGCCTTTTACTGCACGCGTACGAGCACCATGGCAACGACTAAAACCAGTCCGGCCACCCCGGAAGAGCGCATTCATTTGTCAGGGACAAAGGTGCGATCGCTATTGCGGGACGGCAAGCAGCCACCGCCGGAGTTCTCTCGCCCTGAAGTGGCCGCTGAGCTGGTAAAAGCCATGCAGACCTCATGATCGGCGTGACTCGCGTTCGTTAAGTTAAGGTATCTACGCGCGAGGCGCGCGAGGCGCTAGATTGGAACAAGGGGGTGAGGTCTAATGGGTTTGAGCCGACGAGCGTTATTAAAACAAACGGGCGCAGTGGTGGCAGCCTTGGGCCTTACCGACTTGGCCATGACGGGCCTGAACACTAAGGCTAAGGCATACGGGCAAGCCTTGGCCAACTCTAGCGGGCGCAAGCTGGCGCTATTGGTGGGCATTGATAAGTATGCCGCCGGGGCATTGCCGCCCGATCAATCGAGCCAGATAGCGGGTGCGGCGACTGATGTGGCGATGCAAAAGGCATTGTTGATCTATCGATTTGGCTTTTTGCCTAAAGATATTTTGTGCCTGACTAACGAACAGGCCACTAGGACAGGAATTTACCAAGCTTTTGTCGATCATCTCTATGAGCAGGCTAAACCTGGAGATGCAGTGGTTTTTCACTTTAGCGGCTATGGCGCTCAGGTGCGAGTGGCAGATTTGCAGGGGGGACAAAGTACGGTGCGATCGCTCGTTCCCCACGATGGCTTATTGCCTAGCGAAACCCGCCCTGCGCTGAATGATCTATCAGAAATTGAGCTAAAAACGCTGCTGAAGCTGCTCAAAACCAAGAATGTGACCACGGTTTTGGATGCAGGCTTTGTGGATTTATCGGTGCCACTGTCGGGAGGGCTGCGATCGCGCACGCGCTCAGCCATTGCCACCGGGTTGCCCCCTGCGCCGTTTCCCCTACTCACCAAGCCAGCGTCTAGCACAAGAGAGCGATCCTTTTCCGGGTGTGCTTTTGCGCGGCGCAGCGGTTGACGATGTGGTCATAGAGCGTCAGTGGAATGGCTTTAATGCAGGGGCTTTTACCTATGTGCTGACGCAGTATTTATGGACAGCGCTTACGCCAGTGACTGTCGGGCGAGCCCTCGGGCAATCGCAAGAAACCCTATTACGGTGGGGCGGCAGCAACCAACAGCCCACGGCTAGCGGCAACCTCAATGTGGATGTGAGCCAGTTAGATTCGGGCCATTTGGATTTGAGCACCTTGGCCAAAACGCCACCGATTTACGACACCCCCCTGTTGAGCCAAACCCGAGGGCAAGGGGTAATTCAGACCATTAGCGCCGACGGTGGTACTAGCGCCACCCTATGGCTGGGCGGATTTCCCCCGCGCGTTTTGGCGTATCTAGGCCCTGCCTCCGTACTGAGCTGTCGCGGGCGGCAGCTCAAACTCAGATCGCGTGACGGGCTGACCGGAAAGGCCAAGCTGGTGGCAGAGGCGAACGTTACGCCGTCGCAGGGCGATCAACTGCCCCTAGGGCCTTTAAAATCTGGAGACCCTATTTTTGAAGCGGTGCGATCGCTGCCCAAGAGCATTGATTTGGTCGTCGCCCTTGACAGTCGTTTAGAGCGAATCGAGCGAGTAGATGCCACTAGCGCGCTGTCGGCCTTGGCGTTTGTCAGCTCCACCTCTGACACGGCACTCCCGGCTGATTGTCTCTTGGCAAAGCCGATTATGGGTCGGCCCGAAACGATTACAGCGAGCTTACGCCCCCACCTAGGCATCGCCCAACAGCCTGCCGATGCAGCGGCCCCTACTGAGCTGCCGGAGAATGCGGGATATGGATTATTTTCTTTGACGCGATCGCTGATTCCGGGCACCCTGACGTTTCAAGAAGAAGCCATCAAGCCTGCCATCACCAGACTCACCCCCAAGCTACGCTCACTGCTGGCGCTGAAAATGCTGCGGCTCAGCGAAAACCGGGCCTCTTCTCAAGTCCCTTTGCGGGTCAGCCTAGAGATTATTGGGCCTGAGCGCAAGCAACTGATTAACCGCCAAACGCTTGAGATAGAGCAGCGCCTAGCACCTAGCGAGCAAGGAGAATTCATCCCGCAAATATCGGTGGGTGAAAGGGTGCGTTACCGGCTGTTTAATCAGGGTGCACAACCGCTGTATTACACCTTGATCAATGTGGACTCGCGGGAGAGACTGTCGGCCTTTTGCCCTGTTACAGACCTCTCGGCGATCGCACCAGGTGAAATTAGAAGTTCAGAGGATATGGCCGTCATGGCTCAAAGTGCGATCGCCCCCGGCAGCTCAGTGGCCATTCCCAATGCCGAACTAAGCTGGGCCATAGAAGCCCCTCCCGGCCCAGTAGAAACCTACGTGGTGGGCAGCATTCAACCCTTGACTCGCACCTTCAACACCTTACTGACAGCCTCTGTGAGCAGCGGCAGCCAGCGGATTGATCCTTTACCCGAACCGCTCACCCTCATAGAAGCATTGCTGAGCGATCTGAGCCAAGATCGCAGCAACAGCAATACCTACAACCTCAATGTCACCCAGTGGGCCACCTTAAACTTCACCTACCAAACGGTTTAAGCCACTGGCACGACAATAATATTTCCACCCTTTCCCCATACCTTTTGCCCATACCTTTGCCCCATACCGGCCTATACCCACCATCTCATTCTGATGCAGCCACCGCTTGTGCCCTTGCCGCCGCTTCTGCCGCAGCCGCTTCTGCCATGTCTGTGCTGTCTGTGCTGTCTGTGCTGTCTGCGGCCTCTTCCGCTGCCATCTCTAGCTCAGCGGCTTTCACCTTAAAGGTCAGCCCGCTGGCCTTACTCATACTAATTTTGAGTATGCTGCCCTCACTGAAGGTATTTTCCAAAATCAGCGTAGCGATGGGATTTTCTAGCTCGCGCTGAATCGCTCGCTTGAGCGGACGAGCGCCGTAACTGGGGTCATAGCCTTTTTCAGCGATATAATCTATGGCCGCTTCTGACATCTCTAGGCCGATTTTTTGATCGGCGAGCAGGCTGAAAATACGCTTGAGCTGGATGGTGACGATGCTGCGCAGTTCTTTTTTGGAGAGAGCGTGGAAGAGAATGGTATCGTCAATGCGGTTGAGAAATTCGGGGCGAAAGTGCGATCGCAGTGCCCCCAAAACCAATCCCTCCATTTCATTGTACTTAGCATCATCTCCGGCCACATCCAGAATATGCTCACTGCCTATATTGCTGGTCATCACAATGACCGTATTGCGAAAATCTACCGTTCGCCCCTGAGAATCGGTAATGCGACCATCATCTAGCACCTGCAAGAGAATGTTGAACACATCGGCATGGGCCTTTTCCACTTCATCTAGCAAAACCACTGAATAAGGGCGACGACGCACAGCCTCCGAAAGCTGACCGCCTTCCTCATAGCCCACATATCCCGGCGGGGCTCCCACCAAGCGAGAAACTGAGTTCTTTTCCATATACTCAGACATATCTAAACGAATCAGGGCCTCTTCTGTATCAAACAAAAAGGCCGCTAATGCCCGAGCTAGCTCGGTTTTACCCACACCCGTCGGCCCCATAAACAAAAATGAGCCAATCGGCCTGCCGGGGTCTTTCATGCCTGCCCTAGCTCGCCGGATCGCCGCTGACACAGCCGTGACAGCTTCTGATTGGCCAATGACACGCTGATGTAAATGTTCTTCTAATTTCAACAGTTTTTGGCGCTCAGATTCCATCAGGCGATTGACTGGAATGCCTGTCCAGCGAGCGACTATTTCGGCAATATCTGACTCAGTCACCTGTTCTTTGAGCATGGTTAACCCTTTGGCTTGCAGCGCTTGCTGCTTGGCATCGAGAATCTCTAGCTCGCGCTGAATTTCTTCTAGTCGGCCATACTTGAGCTGGGCGGCCCGTTCTAAGTCATTGGCTCGCTCTGCCTGGTTGATTTGCAGGCGAGTACGTTCTTCTTCTTCTTTGAGTTCAGTAATGGCATCTAGGGTTTCTTTTTCGGTATGCCACTGCTGATCCAACACTTTCTGTTCGGCTGAGAGTGTTTCAATTTCTTGGGTAATACCTGCTAAGCGCTGCCGAGAAGTTTTGTTGGCCGAACCGGCTGCTTTCTCACTTTCTAAAGAGAGTTTTTCCATCTCTAGCTGCATCAGCCGCCGGTCAATAATCTCTAATTCTTCGGGCTTGGAGTCTATCTCCATTTTGAGTTTGGCGGCGGCTTCGTCGATCAGATCAATGGCTTTGTCGGGCAAAAAGCGATCGCTAATGTAGCGATCTGACAGGGCCGCAGCAGCGACAAGGGCCGAATCTAAAATGGTTACCCCGTGGTGCACTTCGTAGCGCTCTTTGAGTCCGCGCAAAATCGAGATCGCATCTTCTACGCTGGGCTGGCCCACATACACCTGCTGAAACCGCCGTTCTAGGGCTGTGTCTTTTTCAATATGCTTGCGATACTCATCGAGGGTGCTCGCGCCAATGCAGCGCAGCCCGCCCCTAGCCAGTACTGGCTTGAGCAAATTGCCTGCATCTACATTGTTTTGTCCGGCTCCGGCTCCAATCACCGTGTGCAGCTCATCAATAAACAAAACGACTTGCCCACCAGAATCTGTCACTTCTTTGAGCACCGAACGCAGTCGATCTTCAAATTCACCGCGATATTTGGCTCCGGCAATTAAGCTACCCACATCTAACGAAATCAGGGTACGGTTTTTCAGCGATTCGGGTACATCGCCGTTGATAATGCGTTGGGCCAGGGCTTCTGCGATCGCAGTTTTCCCACCCCCGGTTCACCAATCAGCACCGGATTATTTTTCGTTCGTCGCGACAGCACATGAATCAGCCGTCGAATTTCCTCATCCCGACCAATCACCGGATCGAGCTTACCGCCGCGCGCCTCTTCGGTCAGATCGCGACCATACTGGTGCAGCGCCGGATACTCATCTTCACCACCACCGGCAGCAGCCTCTTTACCCGCCGGGGCTGCCTCGCTCACCCGCAAAGACTGAATCGCCCGCATAATGTGGGAGGTATCGACATTAAATCCACGCAGCAAGCGCCGCCCAATCCGCTCATCTTCTACAAAGCCAATCAGCAGATGCTCTACTGAAATCAGCTCATCTTGTAAATTCAGCCTTGCCCCATCGGCTGCATCGAGCATCCGATCGAGGCTTTGACCCAAGTACAAATTATTATCAACCGCTACCCGCACCCGCGACTGACGCTTAGCAAAGACTTCCAGCTCTTGTAAAATTTGCTCAGGCGAGAGCCCAGCTTGCGTGAGCACCACATCGGCCTGCCCCGCCTGCTCCAATACCGCCAACGTCACATGCTCCACTTCCAGGTACTGCTGCCGAAACCGGCGAGCCACATCCTGGGCTTCGACAATGGCGTCCCAGGCTTTAGCGGTAAATTTATCAGGATCAGTAGGCTGCATGAATTATGGTTAATAAGGGCGCTAAATATACGTTATATCCAGTATTTGAGTATAGCAACATAGCGCAACGGCTGAATTGTCTGAGGATATTAAAGCGTCATCGCCTCTGGCCAAAGCAGCCTTAGCTGGCCCCAGCTTAACCCCTCACGAAAGATCCCTCTCCTAAATAAAAAAGGCATAGCCGCTAGGTTCAAGCGTGAAGTTCAAGCGTGAAGTCTTTGCAACAGGCAGGTTGTTGTTGTTACGACAAAACGTTGATACAACTACTCAAACGATATTCAATCGCTTCAAACTGATGAAAATCAGTTGCATACTGATAATCCCCTCGAAGGCAGCGTGACTTTTGAGCATGACATCGTCTCGCCAATTGATGTTGAGATCCTTCAGATCGGTTAATTGTTGCAACTAGCCTTGCGCATACTAGTCATCTTGTAAGCAAAGACAGGCAGATTGCAGACTCAAAGCTCATAACGGTTATATGGTGA
>JAAUPS010000392.1 GCA_012033015.1 Phormidesmis sp. RL_2_1 | reverse complement strand
GACGGTGAGAAATGGCAAAATGCCTAGTAGGAGAAATTATTACCCTTCAAAGGGGATTTGACATTACTCGACAACAACAGAGTTTCGGACATTATCCAGTTGTTTCGTCCTCCGGTATAAAAAGCTATCACAACGAATGGAAAGTAGAAGGGCCAGGGGTTGTAATCGGGCGAAAGGGCAGCTTAGGAACGGTATTTTATATAGCTCACAACTTTTGGCCGCATGACACAACGCTTTGGGTAAAGGACTTTCACGGTAATAGTCCTTCCTTCGTACATTATTTTCTAAAAGATTTTGATTTAGGTCGATATGATGTTGGCTCTTCTAACCCAACTCTCAATAGAAATCATGTTCATCTCCTGGCTGCATTGCTTCCGCCGCTACCTGAGCAGCAAGCGATCGCACAAGTTCTCAGCAGCCTAGACGACAAAATCGACCTGCTACACCGCCAGAACAAAACGCTTGAGGCGATCGCTGAAACCCTATTCCGTCAGTGGTTCATCGAAGAAGCTCAGGACAACTGGAAGAAGAAAAGCTTGCTTGACATTATTCAGGTAATCAACGGCGGCACGCCCAAGACTTCGGTTCCTGAGTACTGGAACGGTGACATACCTTGGCTATCAGGCGGTGACATTGCTTCAAGCCACAAATCCTTTGTCCTCTCATCAGCGAAAACGATCAGTCAAGATGGACTAGATTATAGTTCGGCTAAGTTGCTACCTAAGTTCGCCACAGTCATCACAGCAAGAGGTACCGTTGGCAAATATGCTCTTTTATCAAAACCTATAGCTTATAGTCAGTCCAATTTCGGTATTCTGCCTGGAATCGAAGGTTGTTTCTTCTTTACTTATTTATTGATTAATCACGTAGTTAGAGAGCTTCAATCTGCTGCCTACGGGAGTGTTTTTGACACAATTACGGCTACGACCTTCAAGGAGATAGAGGTTGCAGTGCCGTCAGTCAAGAAAATTGAAGAATTTGAGAAAAGCATATCGCCATACTTTTTCAAAAAGCTTCACTGCTTAGCGCAGATTCAAACACTTGAAAAGCTTCGCGACACCCTTCTTCCTAAACTCATGAGCGGCGAAGTGCGCGTAGAGCTGTAAGCCATCAACCCAACTTAATTCAATCAATATTTTCAACTGGGTAATCTAAGCAAGGATTGTCCTGTACTTCATACGGCACTTCGTAAAATAAGCACAATACCCTTTTGCGCCCTAGCTCAATGACCCACCGGCTCAACGAATCCGCCATCGAAACCCTTGCCATTGAGCGCCTCCAAAGCCAGGGCTATACCCACCTGCACGCCCCCGGCTCCGCCGCCGACCCAAGCGCCGCCGAACGCAGCCGCTACGAAGACATCATCCTCACCCCTCGCCTAGAAGCCGCCCTACACCGCATCAATCCCAACACTGCCCCCGACAAGCTACAAACCGCGCTCAAAGACGTACAGCGCATCTCATCGCAGTCATCCAATTCCGAGCTTCTGCTCACCAATAACGAAACCTTCCACCGCCTGCTCACCGAAGGCGTCAACGTCTCCTTCCAGCAAGACGGCAACGAACGCGGCGACCTCGTCTGGCTCATCGACTTCGCCAACCCCGAAAACAACGACTTCGTGGTAGCCAGCCAGTTCACCGTCATCGAAAATAACAACAACAAACGCCCTGACCTGGTACTTTTCATCAACGGCCTGCCCCTGGTCGTCATCGAGCTAAAAAACGCCACCGACGAAACCGCCACCCTCAAAACCGCCTACCGGCAGATCGAAACCTACAAAGCCACCGTCCCCAGCCTGTTCACCCCCAACGCCTTCTCCATCATCTCCGACGGTTTAGAAGCCAGAGCCGGTTCCCTCTCCGCCGGATTCAGCCGCTTCATGGCCTGGAAAACTGCCGACGGCAAAACCCAAGCCTCACCCCCAGACTCATACCCAGTCAGCCAGCTCGAAACATTAATCGCAGGCATGTTAAACAAAGCCACCCTGCTAGACCTGGTGCGTCACTTCATCGTCTTTGAAAAACCAAAAAAGAAGACCCCGACACCAAAATCATCAGCATCCAAACCGTCAAAAAGCTCGCCGCCTACCACCAGTACTACGCCGTCAACGCCGCCATCGAATCCACGCTACGAGCAGCCGACATCAGCGCCACTGACACCACCACCCCCTTCAAAGCAGGAGAAAGCCCCGGCAGCTACGGCCTGCACAATGTGACTCAGCAACCGAAGGGAGATCGTAAAGCAGGCGTCGTCTGGCATACCCAGGGCAGCGGCAAATCCCTCTCAATGGTGTTCTACACCGGCAAAATCGTTCAAGCGCTCAACAACCCCACTATCCTGGTCATCACCGACCGCAACGACCTAGACGATCAGCTCTTCGATACCTTTGCAGGCTCAACGCAGCTCCTGCGCCAAGACCCCGTACAGGCCGACAGCCGCGACCAGCTAAAAGACCTACTCAAAGTCGCCTCCGGTGGCGTTGTCTTCTCTACCATTCAGAAATTTCAGCCCGAGGAAGGCAACGTCTACGAACAGCTCTCACCCCGTCCTAACATTGTCGTCATCGCCGACGAAGCCCATCGCACCCAGTACGGCTTCAGCGCCAAAACCATCGACGAGAAAGACGACAGCGGCGAGATCATCGGTAAGAAAGTCGTCTACGGCTTTGCCAAGTACCTCCGCGACGCCCTACCCAACGCCACCTACCTTGGCTTTACCGGCACCCCCATCGAAAAAACAGACGCCAACACCCCGGCAGTCTTCGGCAGTTACGTAGACATCTACGACATCGCCCAGGCTGTAGAAGACGGAGCCACCGTCCGCATCTTCTACGAAAGCCGCCTCGCTAAAGTCAGCCTCTCAGACGCAGGCCGCAAACTGATCGCCCAGCTCGATCAAGAGCTAGCCGAAGACGACCTAGCCGAAGCTCAGTCCCAATCTCAGCGGGCTAAAGCCAACCGCACCAAAGTAGAAGCCCTCATCGGCAATCCTCAGCGCGTTCAAACCATCGCCCAAGATATCGTCAGCCACTTTGAAGCCCGCCAAGAAGTCTTCGCCGGTAAAGGCATGGTCGTCAGCATGTCGCGCCGCATCGCCGCCGAACTCTACGACGCCATCATCAAGCTACGCCCCGACTGGCACGACGATGACCTCACCAAAGGCGTCATCAAAGTGGTGATGACCACCTCATCGAGCGATGGCCCCGAAATTGCCAAGCACCACACCACCAAAGCCCAGCGCAAAGCCTTAGCCGAGCGGATGAGAGACGACACCGACCCGCTAAAGCTAACGATTGTGCGCGATATGTGGCTAACGGGATTCGATGCGCCCAGTATGCACACGCTGTATATCGATAAGCCGATGAAAGGCCACAACCTGATGCAGGCGATCGCCCGCGTCAACCGCGTCTACAAAGACAAACCCGGCGGCCTCGTCGTAGACTATCTCGGCATCGCCTCAGACCTCAAAGAAGCCCTCTCGTTCTACTCTGATGCAGGCGGCAAAGGCGATCCAACCTTAGCCCAAGAGCAAGCCGTCGAACTAATGCTTGAAAAACTCGAAGTCGTCTCCGCCATGTACCACGGCTTCCCCTACGAGAACTACTTCGACGCCGACACCGCCCACAAACTGTCGCTGATTCTCGCGGCAGAAGAGCATATCTTGAGTCTAGAGGATGGCAAGAAGCGCTATATCAATGAAGTGACAGCATTGTCTCAGGCATTTGCGATCGCCATTCCCCACGAGCAGGCGATGGATGCCAAAGACGAAGTCGGCTTCTTCCAAGCCATCAAAGCCCGTCTAACCAAGTTCGACGCTCCCCAAGAAGGCCGCAGCAACGAAGAACTCGAAACCACCATTCGCCAGGTCATCGACCAGGCGCTAGTCTCCGAGCAGGTAATCGATGTCTTCGACGCCGCAGGCATCAAAA
>JAAUPS010000391.1 GCA_012033015.1 Phormidesmis sp. RL_2_1 | reverse complement strand
CTCGAAAGTCTTCTGAGTAGGCTCGCATTTTCTTCGGAGTTACTTACCTCTCTAGTGTCACTTATCTCTCGTGAAATTGCTATATGCGATTATCGCAGCAGGGGTTTATGGAGGCTATGCCGTCAATCACCCCATCCAAACTAGCAATGAAACACCTCCACTTCTTCCTTTCCCTAGACGAGGATCTACACCACCACCACAGGAGAGTTTCGTCTAGGCAACTCAGTCCTCGATCGTGTCATCCAGTTTGGACAGCTTGGTGGTTTTGGTGATGGCTACCAGCCTAACTTCGATGGGACAGAAACATTTCCAAATGATATAGGAAGCTTTGTCCAATATGTTTTTGAGATCTGTGATGAGCGAGCTTATGATATTGCATATGGACACTCATCACGTGACCATGAAAATGACAGTTGGATTCCCCTAGGTATCGATTCACAACAGCAACTAGCAGAACTCATTGATGGAATAATTAATTTCTCAGAAGAAAGCAAATTACTGCGTAATAAAAGGGAAGCTTTCTGGGATGAAAGCACTGGTGTCATTGTTATTACAGATCCAGGTGATTCCGACCAAGGAACAGCATTTAGACCCACAGATGATAAAGAATACTATAATCGACAACGATAGCTTTTTTCGTAATGCACCTTAGAAAGTCACTCTAAAAAATGGGATTTTTAATAACAAGTTGCGATTTAAAGATTGATATAAATGCTATCGAAAGTCAGGCTATTAAATTAGCATTAGATCAAGTTCTAAAAACTGTAGAGGGAGGATTTCATGCACGTTTGGGAGGAAGCAAAGATGAAGTCAATCAACTTCTCTCGCTAATAAAAGAAAAATGCGCTGTAACCGAACTTAGTCAAGACATAAACATTTCAACCGATCAATTAATATTCCTCATAGATTCATTGAATGAAGTGTGTCATGGCATATACATAAAAGATTTTGAGGCTCAATTTAGATGTTCAAAAAGAGAAGCTGTCTCTCTGTTAGAAAAACTTGATAGCGCGTATTTAGCAATAGAAAACACTAAAAACTAAAAATCATGATCTAGGCAAATTTGAGATCGGATTTTTTTGAATGCGCTTCAGAATCTAATCTAGTCGATCGAGCTGCTCGACAACTCTGCACCACTGGCGTAACTCACCCACACTGGGCATCTCAGTCACCTTACCCCCCGGCTCATTCAGAACATCATCGAATTCGCGATCGCGCCGCCGAACGACGATCTGCACTAACTGATTCGCGTGAATGGTTTGCTCGGTAAGATTGTCACTCTCAGCATTCAAGAGCTGACCCCATCTGACTCTCGGCAACCTCGATCGGCAGTGGCATGATCGCGCAAGAGCTTGTAGTTGCGGTCGAGCAAGTCGAGCAGGGTGTGAAACAGAAACGACAGGATGTTGAGGGTCGCAAGAAGGGAGGCAAGATGCTGCTGGCCGTGACCGAAATTGTGTTCGAGATGGTCGCCGCAGGTTTTGAGGGTGTTGTTGTTCTCGTTCTCGACCTTCCAGCAAGTGCGTCCGGCTCGAACTAGATCGGCAACGATGTCATCGTCGAGACGATAGCGGGTAGCAAAGCTGTTGGAGTAACTGACCGAACCATCGGGCTGTCGCACGCTCAACTCGCACCAGTTAACGAGCAGGGCGTCGTCGCCATCGCGTAGGGGGACGTCATTGAGATAGCGGTAGCGCCAAGTATGGCGCTACCGCCCGCAATTCACGGTTGTCGTCACTGTCGGTAGGTCAATGCCATTGAGGTGGTCGTAGAGCGTTGGGTGAGAGGTCGGACGGCTGACGAAGATGAAATTGAGTCCAGCTTCGATGAGCTGCTCGCAGAACGGCTGACGGCAGTAGAGGTCATCACCGAGAATCGTCACCCTCGACTCGCGCAAGCGCTCGTGATTCGCATCGAGCCAGCGCTTCGCCGCCGCAATCTCGCAGTCTTGTTTGTCGTGACCGTCCTGGGGCGTGACGAATTCGGGCACCAGCGGCAAAGCATGGGGCTGATTCGGGCTGACCACCACTGGCTATAGTGTCTCAAGGCAGCATGAGAAGCGCTCTTGCTGTCTTGAGTTCATCTCTTATACTTTCCGCTTCTTTCCTAACTGAATCTTTTGTCTGTCAATCAACCTGTCATGACATGAATTCATTAGAAACAGTAAGTTTTTCTACTTCATGAGCTTCGTAAGTCCAATTACCTCCGACTAACGTGCCATCACCACAACCGCCAATCAACGTATCACCAACATTTCCATCTGTATTAGTTACAAGACAATCACCGCCATTCTCTTCCAGATAATCAGACCCATCATCACAGAAAAGAGTATCTGAGGGGAAGCCACCTGACAGAAAGTCGTGCTCTTGCTTACCTAGAAGGATATTGCTTCCATTTTCTCCTTCTAAGCGATTGTTACTGGATTCACCAGCAATGCTATCGCTTCCTAAATCACCATAAACAGTGTCATTTACAGAATTATCAAATAGGATGTCTTCATTTTGACTGCCATAGATGGAATCATTGCCATTACCACCAAGGATCGTATCATTTTGACTACCATAGATGGAATCATTGCCATTACCACCAAGGATCGTATCATTTTGGAAACTTTCAAATAGAAAGTCATCGTAGTCACCTCCCAACACACTATCTTGGTCTCGACTCGATGAAATTGAGTCAGAGCCTCCGAATCCTTCTATAGAATCAAAACCCAAGTTACCAAAGTAAATTCGAGACTCATCATTGTCTACAGCTACATCGTCACCGGCAGATGAAACTATAATGTCGGTTTGATGCGACTCAGGCATCAATGTCTTGGTTTGGACTGACAAATCTTGATATGTAATAGTATCTTGATATTCTGTTGCCAGTGCAACGTCATAATCATTAACTGTTGCAATACGATTAATCGTCATGATTTTTCCGATTTTCTAGTAGTGATCAACGAAAATTTACTGCTAAGGCAATGCTCTGACTGACTAAAGTGGGCTTAAGGCCAGACAGGTTTGCGGTTTGAAGCGAGACAAGCAGAAGTAATGAAGTTGGCAGCTTGGATGTTGCTAGCTTAACGGTAGCATATCATTCCAAAGTGGAAAGCGGTGAATGAAGAAAGCTCTCTCCTCTACAATGCCCTGAACAACTTGCTGAGTCAATTATCTCCCTGGACTCAACAAACTTACATGATGAATTGTCTATGAATGATGATGATACTGATGCAGCGTTGAGAAATCAGCCTAACTCGATGGTTGGTCTATTTCTCTTCTCGCTGAACACAGGTATGAAGCACATAGCGATGCGCGAGCTACTGGCTGCATAGTCGCTGCATTAACTTAATATTTAAGGTGAGTTCGGGATAAGGAAAGGCGGAAGCAGATCGTGTGAACAAGACAAGAAACTTCATCAACCTTCACTATTCTGTTTAGTCTCGAAGCTCTGTTCTGGGAGGTATTCGTGCCGCTTTCTCACAGGCTTGAGAAGGTTAGATGTGAGGGTTGAGCTTCCGACGGGGTTGGGGTTGAGGCATCTGGGTTTCTCTTTTTGAAGCTTTCTCGTCGTTTCGATCGATCATCCCTGCATCCAATTTTTCCCTCGTGCTTGACTGTTCCCAGCAGCACTCTAAGGTCTCTATTGCTTCGCCCCAGAATTTGGTGCACTGATCCATGAATCGAGTAATCGTCTCACTGCTTTGCTGACTTTTTCCACGAATTTCCCTCTTTTCAGCCATCAATTCTCAGGCGGCTTTTAGGGTCAGCTTATGTTCCTCGATGAAGAACTGAAGCTCGGAATCTGTTAATCGGGGAAACTCGATGCCTGTTATGAAGCTGCGATAATCGCATATAGCAATTTCACGAGAGATAAGTGACACTAGAGAGGTAAGTAACTCCGAAGAAAATGCGAGCCTACTCAGAAGACTTTCGAGAGAAAATCATCAAGGTGTACGAAC
>JAAUPS010000159.1 GCA_012033015.1 Phormidesmis sp. RL_2_1 | reverse complement strand
CGGCGCTGAGAAAAAACGCTGAAAAATACTTTTTAAAATCAGAAAAGGCACCGACGACTGGCCGTGTTTCGTCTCGGTGCCTTTACTGGTTCGCTCCTCACACTTGTTTAATATAAAACATGGCTGGGAATTTGTCACATTGAGTGGACGTTGGGTGTACTGTCACACCCTATCCATCTGTTTGAGAGCGGAGAGGCGTTGGCTGCTGCTAGCTTTTACAAAGTCTGGGGAGATTCTGCATGAAAACAGCTCTCTAGCAAGGCTTTCAAGATTTTCTCTGTCGCGACAACCAGCCCAAACCAAGCTTGAAACTTTAAAGTCTCAGCAGCCTCTGCCCCAGAAGGAATCTGACTAAAACCGCTCAAACAGGCCCTGTAAAACGAGTCAAACGCCTGACATAGCTGGATTGCACGTCTTAAAAGCAAATAATATTGTTGGGATGGCCATTGATAAGGAATCCATAACATATCGTCAGCAGTTGCCATCAATGCCTGAATCAACTGCATCGATTGAATATTATGTCCTCTCAATTGGTGTTCAGCGTCTAACCAAGGCAATGGGGCTGCAACAGATGATGGGCTGCGATGAGCTTGGCCAACTGACTCGCCCCCTAGGGACTGACACCGGCTGCTTTGGGACTCATCCCAGAGCAGCCTGAGTTCACAGCAGCGAGCATGGGTGTATTGAATATTCCAAAGCATCGCCTCATGCTCTAAGCCTATCGACGACGATTTCATCTCACGTTTTTTCATTTCACGTTTTTTCATCTCACGTTTAGTGTGATCTCGATCAGCGCCATTGAACTGTTGATCAGATACATGATTTTCCGAGACGAATTGGTGATGACCTAAAAGGAGTTGTGAGGCTTGATAATTTGCTGAGATATTTTTGAGCTTGCTGTAACCAGCAGGCGATACCAGTATTGGAAAGATGGAAATTTATCCATCCTGGCCGCTGAGTTTCTATCTTGAATTCAGCCCATAATTGGGAAATAAAATATAAGTCGAAATAATTGTGATCTGGCTCACAACTTAATGGGTAAAACTTTATTTGTTTGAGTTGATTGCAAATTTCATGAGAAACCTCTGCAAGGGATAAAGAACTCGCTAAATAATGTTGAGAACTCAGCCATTGAGGCAGGGCAGAAATATAAAGAACTGAGGCAGCATTTTGTTTTATGTTTAGGGGGATATTTTGCCAGCGGATATCTTGGTTATCCCAGTCGATGTCTTGGTGATCGTTGCTGTCTAGGCCCTCGATGGGTAAACCAGCCAATGTAGGGCGATCGCTAGGCAAAGCAATATGTGAAAAATCTGTGAAGCTGTTGGCTTTTACTTCATCGTTTCTACACAAAGCCTGTTTCAGGCAGTACAGCAATATGCCTTTAGGCGGTAAATAAATCATTGCTCTATTCGCTTTAGAAAGCATTTTGGCAAGAGAACTATTCGTGGTTTGTGCGAGGACGATCAAACATTTCTTTACGGATGATTGAGGTAAATGCTGAAGTAGTTATAAAGAAGAAAATTTAATCAGACAAAACCCAACAATTTATATTAATGTACTTACAATATTCGACACGTCCCAGTCTAATCACTGCACCTGCTTGTCTATCATTTTTTTGACTGGTGTGACGCAGCAAGTGACAAGCCATTTAATGCCCTTTGACAATGGCTAAGTGATACTACTTATCCACTCCCCCGTTGGAAGAATAGCGACTCAAACAATCCGTAAAAGTACGGATTGTTTGAGTCTGGTCGAGCATCGTGTCTGTTTTCGTTCCAACTTATGCCATCATTCAGTACGTTAGATGACACTATCTACAACAGTTAAGCTCAACTCTAGTATCGCTAATATGTCTTCTTCTTCTCAGCCAGATAATGCCCGTCCATTTTTGGCGTGGCAGCGTATCTCTGATTGGGCAACTGAGCACTACCGCTGTCGCACATTTAATAAAGATGAGAAAATTCCAGCTCGGCCTGGATTGCTCTATCTGGTGCAAAAGGGGTCGGTGCGTTTGTTGGGCAATGCTCAAGTCAGTACGACGCATCGGAAAAAAGCACGGCATCGCGGATACCTGTGGTAGCGGCTGAAGAAGCCTTTTTGGGATTTGTAGGGGCAGGGCAACCTTTTGAAGTGGTAGCGCAACCGCCGTTTACCCTGCAAAGCTTTGCCCATGTGGATCAAACAACAGTGATTTGGCTCTATTGGAATGACCTAGATACATGGCCTCATTTCCAAAAAGAGGTGCTCGATGCTTTTCGTCGTCAGCACCAGCGCAAGCTGCTTTGGTTGAGCACATTGGGTCAGCGTCGTACGATTGATCGGCTATTAGGGTTTTTGACGCTTTTGATTGATGAGCATGGCGAGCAGTGTGAGCAGGGCTATTACCTGCCGTTTCCCTTGACTCATGCCCAAATTGGCAGTGCCATTGGGTCTACTCGGGTGACGGTAACTCGATTGATGGGCAAGCTTCGTCAAGGTGGTCTGATTCAAAGTTATGGCGAAAATCTCATTTGCCTATCTAATGGCACTGATTGGAAGAAGCAAGTGTAGTTCAATGGCGTTTAAGCATTAACGGCTTTCACACGATTGAGGCGGTATCTTATGAAAGCTATGGTCATGGGAGACCATAGTTGTAAACCCATATTTTTGAAGCGACATATTTACCCTTATATAACAAAGTAAGGATGCAGTCTGACTTTATCTTGGTGAGCTTTCCTTTGCGCCGTACGACGACGCAGGGTCTCACCGCTGTCTTGGTGAGCTTTCCTTTGCGCCGTACGACGACGCAGGGTCTCACCGCTACTCGTCGAGTGTGCTGCTGCTAGTAAAGGCTTCCAGCGATGCTCACTGACAGGTTGAGAGCAAGGTGGGTGATGGCGATGTTGCCTTGAGAGCTGTGGTTTTCAGCCGTAACGAGTTGAGAACAACGGTGATGGAGCTGAGTGCCATTAGCCCACCTGCAAGGCCAGGATTGAGAGATATCCCGAAAGCAGGGAGAAAGGCACCGGCTGCCAGGGGAATGGCAATTAAGTTGTAAGCAAAAGCCCAAAGCAGGTTTTGACGAATTTTGTTGAAGGTGGCCCGGCTGAGTTGAATGGCGCGCAGGACATCTGTGAGGGTGTCGCCGACCAGCACGATGTCGGCGGTTTCCATGGCGATTTCGGTGCCGGAGTTTTAAGGCGATGCCAATGTCGGCTTGGGCCAGTGCGGGGGCGTCGTTAATGCCATCGCCGACGAGGCCAACGCGGTGAGGTCGATGGGGATTCGATGATGATGTGTTGTTTTGAAGCTGGGCGATCGCATCGACTTTCCCCTGCGGCGTCACCGCTGCCTGTACATGGGTTGGCGGCAGTCCTAGCTGTTGAGCAATCGCTGTGGTCGCAGCGAGGCTGTCGCCACTCAAATTCGCACCGCTAGCCCTAGTGCTTGCAATTGCTGAATGGCGTCATGGGCCTCAGGGCGAAGCTGATCGGCAATGCCTATTAACCCTATGATTTCTGGATTGGGCACAGCGGTGACCGTTGCCTTGGCCACGTATACCACGCTTTTCCCGGACGAGCCCAATGCGTTGACAGTCTCTGATAGCGCCCCATCTACATCACAATGGTGGGTTTTCATCCAGGCTAAATTACCGATGAAAAACTGGGTGCTGTTAGTGTTATCAGTGCTGGCGCAACGGCTGGCGTGAGGTAAGCTTACTTTTGCGGCAATGCCAAAGCCAGGTTCGGTCAAAAAATCATCGGCTGACAGCATCTCTAGATTTTGCTGGTGGGCCGCTTTTTGAATCGCTAAGCCCAATGGGTGCCGGGTGCCGCTTTCTACGGTCGCAGCAATTTGTAAGAGCTGTTGGGCGCATAGCTCAGGCGTTAACGGGATGCAGTCTGTCACCTGGGGTTCTCCGGTGGTGAGCGTGCCGGTTTTATCAAAAACCAGCGTATCGAGCCCTCGGGTCGCTTCCAAAATATCACCGCCTCGAATCAACAGACCTTGCTCTGCACCAATTCCCGAACCGACCAAAATAGCGGTAGGGGTGGCAAGGCCGAGGGCGCAGGGGCAGGCGACAACAATCACTGCGATCGCTAATTTCAAACTGACCAGTAGCCGTAAAGAGTTAGAAACCACTGCCTCTGCGGGGAGGGTAGCGGTTGGTATGGCTGCTGACATGGCCGTTACCGACATCGCGCCATGCATATGCCCTGTCGCCCCTGTCGCCACATCAGGCCACAGGGGAACGCCAATAACGTACCAAAAGCCAAAGGTCAGGACTGCGCAGGTGAGCACGCCATAGGTAAAATAGCCGGAAATCAGATCTGCTAGCCCTTGAATAGGTGCTTTGCGGGTTTGGGCTGTTTCTACCAAATGGATCATTTTGGCCAAGGTGGTTCCCTCGCCCGTCCGCGACACTTGGAGCGTGATCGCCCCCGATTGGTTGAAGCTGCCAGCGGTCACTTCGTCACCCACTTGCTTGGCTACGGGCAGCGACTCGCCGGTCAGCATGGATTCATCTACAGTGGTTTGGCCCACAGCAATTAGGCCATCGACGGGCACTTTTTCACTGGGTAGAACGCGCAGCCATTCACCAACTCTGACCTGATTTGCAGGAATTTTCACCCCAGCGGTGTCGTCCGGAAGCTGGGTATCTGTATCTAGGTTAGGGGCGGGGACCAGACGGGCGAGGGTAGGTTGCAGAGCAATCAGCGATCGCAGTGAACTCGTCGCCTTGAACTTGGCGCTTTGCTCCAGCGTACGCCCCAACAAAATAAAGCTCAGCAGCATCACCGGCTCATCAAAAAAGCACTCCCAACCCAACCCTGGGAAAATCAAAGCCGCCAGACTGGTACTATAGGCGCTTAACGCACCCAAGCTCACGAGCGTGTTCATATTGGCAGAGCCACGACGGATACCTTGAAAACCGTCACTCAGAATTTTGCGAGCCGGAAACAGCAGGGTGAGTGTGGCCAGCAGCCCATGGAACCAGAGGGTATTGAGTAGCAGCGGGCCTAATAGAGGAATTGACAAACCCTGTGCCCAAGAGAAATGCTGTAAATGGCCAAGGGTAGAAAGACCGAGCCAAACAGCTTGCGATCGCAAGCTGTTTGCCTTGATCTTTTTGCGCCTGTTCTTTGCGGGCGAGCCAGTCGGCTTCAGCCGCCAGCGGGCCTCGCTGACTCTCTTGGCTGACTCGAATGGTGCTGGGATAACCAGCGGCAGTGAGGGTTTCAGCGATCGCTTTGGGATCGGCATCAGCAACATACGCGATCGCGGCCACTTCGGTCACCAAATTAACCGTTGCACTCACCACACCATCGCACTGAGCCAGTTTTTTTTCGACCGTGCTGACACAGCCCGCACACATCATGCCAGCAACATCGAGCACCACCGTTTCTATAGGCCGTTCTAGGGGCTGTTCCCGGAACGCTTGCTCAACATTTTTCTGTTTTGCGCTCTTTTGCAAGGACTGTACACTATCTGGCTGGGAAGCGGGCGGTATGGGAGCAAGCTGCGTCATAACGGGTCTGAAAGGTGAGATTTCTTTAAAAAGCAGCCGGATCAAAGCGGGCCGATGATGAAAAAGAAAAAAGTTCTTCTTTGAGCCTACGTCAAATGTTGGCTTCTGTGGCAAGTCACACCGCCTGCCCCACGCGATTGAAATGAGCTGTTTGCACTCAGCGGTACCAGGCATTAGTCAAAATGTTGTGACGGCTGATGGGCGGTGTTATGGGTGCCTTGTAATGGAGACTGAGATGCGCTGTGATAGTGATGGGGCATCGCAGTCACACGGTCACACGGTCACACGGTCACACGGTCACACGGTTAATTTTCACTGAAACGGGTTACTCAAACAGGGCCTGCGGAAAAGTATGTTTTCTGATATTGCAAACCACTGGGCCAACGAATGCATCATGGCCTTAGCGCAGCGTGGGTTTATTAGCGGTTACCCTAATGGGACTTTTCGGCCCAAGGCATTGGTCAGCCGCGCCGAATTTGCAGCATTACTCCCCAAGGTATTTGATCAATTGACTGAGCGGCAAGCAGCGGGATCTTTTGCTGATGTGCCAATGCAGCACTGGGCGCATGGTGCGGTGACATGGGCGAGCCAACGTGGCCTTTTGAGTGGCTATGAAGATGGGTCTTTTCGCCCTCGGCAAACCATGTCTCGGGTACAGGCTGTGGTGGTGGTGGTCGCTGGCCTAGACGCTGCCCAAGGGGTTGCTGCAGAGGTCAGCCAAACTGATTTGACGACAACGTATTTTAGTGATGCAGCGCAAATACCGGACTATGCGAAGGAGGCCGTTTCAGCCGCGCTAGATCGCCAACTGTTGGAGCGTTTGGGTGAACCGCGCCCGATGCAGCCAAATCAAGCGATTACCCGTGGTGAAGTGGCCGCCTTGCTGTGCCGGGCACTGGCCATTCCAGCGGCAGAACTGACGGGTGAGTATCCAGCCTTGGCAGCCGATCAAACGGCGATTTTCCAGCAGTTTTTGCAGCAGGAGGAAGGCTTTGATGCGGCTAAGCTAGCTTTTTTGGATCGGGGCATTCAGACCTCGCCGTACCGTGATCAAATTGCTCAATATGCGGTGCGCTTGCAGGAGCTGCCTGCCCTCAGCGCCCCTCTCAAGCAAACCGCAGCCTATCCCAAAACGGGCGAAATCTTTTTTGTCAATGAGATGGGCTTGGAATTTTTGCCACCGGATTTGCTGGCAGGCTGCGTGTGCCTGTCTACGCTACAAGGGGGCATTAGGCAAACCCGTTGGCTGGGGCGAGATGCTTTGAGTGATCGCCAACTGTGGAGCGCAACTAAGTTCATTCCGCTGTTGGCTGTTGCGGCGCGAGCAAATGCGATCGCACCAACTGTCAGTATTGATCGCTATCGCATTCGTCCGACAGGCTCATCGGCTCAGGGCTATACCTTTTACGAATTGGCCGCTGGTATTACCAGCTATGACAATCGCATTGCCACATCCAACTCACTGGCGGTGATGTTCAAAAACTTTGAAACGCCAGAAAGTTTGGAAAAGTGGACACAGCAAATAACAGGGAATCAAGCGTTATCTTTTCAAGGACGCTATGGGGAGGTGCCTTTTATTGAGTTTCCAGAGCTATGGAATCCCCAGACTCAGAAAGTGGTGCTCAAGGCTAAGGGAAAACGTCACAGCGGTGAGAACCTCGTCTCTCCCTATGACCTGACTAGGCTCATGACCATGGCGGCTTGGCATTGGCAGGTACCCCACGACGCTAAAATTCCAGAGATTCAGGGGCACAGCTTAGCGACGATCATTCGAGCGCTCGGGGTAGATACGGCTCGCTATATTGACGTGGCGATAGAGACGCTGGGCCTAAGTGACGCCATAGATGCACCTGTGATTATTTCAAAAAGTGGGTTTGGCCGGAGTGATCAACGCGATCGCACCGAACTCACCTATTGCGCCTTCGTACAATTCAGCCTGCCTCGAAAAATCACCGTGCCAGGGGCCACAGATCCCACAGCTAGCCACCAGCAATATTCCCTCGCTTTTACCCTGGTGGCAGCCCAAGATGTCAACGATGCCAATCAAGAAGCCCGATACATCGATGCCTTGATGGCGACTGCCGTTACCGAAATTATTCGTCGCGCGGTGCTCGGTACCCTGTAATCGTACAAACGCTGCCATGCAACATGGCTGCACCGCCCATAAGCAGAATCATTTTTCTTTTAGGGCATGGGCTTTTAGGGCATGGGCTTTTAGGGCATGGGCACAAAGCCTGCCTGCTGAAGTAGCTTTCCGCCTTCTGCCGTTTTGAGTAGCTCACTGTAGGCAAGACCAGCTTGCTCAGCGGGCTGACCGTCTTTGCGAATCACCACATAAATCGGGCGAGTCAGGGGATAAGTCTGTGACTGAAAGGCTACAAGATTAAGCTGATTACGGCGGGTGGGGCAGTCTGCCGGGGCGACATAGGGCTGCTGATATGGGGGCACGAGCTGTCGCACATCGTTGCCAATAGGAAGCGGCGCAACACTGCACTGGCCGACTACTTCTGGGGCAGAAGCGAAGTAAATCGCACCTGGATTACTACTGACAAAGCGTAAGGCTTCGGTGGTGCTGCCCAGTTGGGTCATATTTGAGGCGAAATTTTGCCCTTGTAAAACGGTTTCTTGAAAAAACTGAACAGTGCCCCCCTCTTGTCCCCGTGAGGCCAGCACAATGGCCACATTAGGGCCGCCAACTTGGCTCCAGTTGGTGATTTGGCCGGTGTAGATGTCTTTGAGCTGGGCGAGGGTGAGACCAGGAATAGAGATGCCCGGATGGGTGGCTATAGCTACGCCTTCCATCGCGATCGCAACTTCTTCTAAGACAACGCCCTGGGCCTGGGCCTGCTGCTTTTCTGCTGAACTCAAAGGCCGCGATGACTGAGCAAAATCCAGCTCGCCTGCAAGCAGCTTTTGAATGCCATCACTCGTACCAGTCGCATCCTGATACAGCAGCTTAAAATTTGGGAAAGCCGCTTGAATCACCGGATCAGCCACACCTCGAATTGGCGCCCAACTGGTGCTGCCACCATAGGTAAACCGCCCGCTGGGTACAGAGACAGCTTTAAATGAACCGCCTGTTGTCTCAACATTTCTGGCAGAGGCGTTTTCGGGCTCTCCATCTGTGGCAGTCTCTGTGGCAGTATTGGTCGGCTGCGATGATGCATTACCGCCACCTGAAATGCCACCGCCTATAATACCGCTATCATTGAGCCACCAAACCGCGCCGCCCACAATTACAGCGGTCAGGCCCAAAGCCGCGATCAGAGCGGGAATTTCATTGTTAGATTTACTCATGGCACACAGTTAACTGGCGTGATTGAAGGATAGTAATAGGCATAAGCTACCCATCTATAGCTTCTATCGAGTGAGTTAAGACAATAGTAATCGCTATAAGCCTTGACGAGCAGCAACTCACTCGGCGACCCTGCGTCGTCGTACGGCGCTAATGCTCACCAAGACAGCGGTGAGACCCTGCGTCGTCGTACGGCGCTAAGGAATGCTCACCAAGATAAAGTCCGAATGCATCCTTACTTTGCTATCTAGCGTTTCTCCCTTGGCTAGACTACAGCTAGACTACAGATATTTCGGTGTATACAAACGACCGAATCTTAAAAACTAGAACACTTGATTCCATTCATAGATGGCGTACTCGATCCAAATCCCGTTTTGCCAATAAGGATCGTCTTCGACGAGCTGGCGAACCGTTGCTTCACTGTCAGCTTCATAGGTGCCAAATACTTTAGTGTTGTCAGTAGTCGGGCCTAGGGCTGTCAGAATTCCCTTCGCTTTTTGCGCGCTAAGCCCTGCTAGATGCGCATCACGGTAAGGCGTGCGCTTTTCTAAAGCGTTTTCGCAATAGCTGCCCCACATCACAAATTTTGCCATGATCACCTCATTAATAAAGATTGATAAAGTTAATTGATAAAGTCAACGGACTCAACTTGAGTCAAAATTTAGCTGCAAGCAAATGCGCTGCAGGCAAATGCGCTAAGTCAAAATTAATCCACTTGACGACAACGAACGTCGAGTCATGCCCTGCTCACCTGCTACGCCCAGGCTCACACTACATCCAACCCAATCAAATCACACAATCTCAAATGTGACGCCATAGGTTTGTGAAAGGTCGCAGGTGGTGTGATCGACAACGTTGGTATCGCTGAGTTCTAAGTTGTAAAAGTTGATGGTGTCATCGTCAAAATAAGGGCCAGCGTGCCAAGTGCCTACCGCTAATTTGACAAAGCAATTGCCCGGAATTTTAAAGACCCGAATGTCTTCAGGATAAGGATAGAGCTGATCTGCATTAGGCGGAGCAACGCCTAAAAACCACTCGCGCCCATCTAAAGATCCCAAACATTGGGTGCAAGCTTGATGGCAAGTAATGTCGTGAAACCGTCGTCCGCGCTGGTGCAGTTGCATGATGTAAAAACGGGGGGTGCCGTTTTGCAACTGAAGCTGGGCGTCATTGGCGTGGAAGGGGAGATCATCGGGCTGGGGCCAAATCACTTGACCAAACGGACAGAAAGCTTCGTTAGTGATGGGGATGGCCTCAATGGGCGTGATTTTAGGCGTGATTTCAGGCGTGATTTTAGGAGACTGAGCCATAGGTTTACAGATGGGTTCGTGGCCTAGGTGGTGTATGGGGGGCTACGTATAGCCAGTGGCTTAGAGCGTGTGGTCGCTCGGAGAGTGGTAGCGCAAAGAGGGGATCGATTAGGCGAGCTATCCAGGCAAGGCTCCCATCCAAAATAGTCACAAAATTGTAAGAATTCAGGGCAACCCTGTTTACAGGGGCGCTGTATCATTCTAGGGAAATCGAGTACAACATTTGTTTTAGCTACTTTTCTCTCACAAGCGATTCTCTATGGATGACAAACTCATGCTGATGATTCCGGGTCCCACCCCGGTTCCTGAAAAAGTCCTGTTGGCAATGGCCAAGCATCCCATTGGGCATCGCAGCGGCGAATTTAGTCAGATTATCGCTGAAACGAATGCCAACTTAAAGTGGCTTTTTCAAACTAAAAATCCTGTCTTGGCGATCGCGGCTAGCGGTACTGGCACGATTGAGGCAGCGATTATTAACTTTTTGAGTGCGGGCGATCGCGTCCTTGTGGGCACCAATGGCAAATTTGGCGAGCGCTGGGCTCAAATTTCTAAAGCCTATGGACTCGATGTTCAAACCATCACGGCTGAGTGGGGCGCACCGCTCAATCCTGACGACTTTGACAAAGCCCTGAGCGCTGATACTGACAAAGCAATTAAGGCGGTCATTATTACCCACAGTGAAACCTCGACCGGGGTGCTCAACGACCTAGAAGCGATTAATCGACATGTTAAGACCCATGGTGAAGCGTTAATCATTGTCGATGCGGTCACCAGCTTGGGCTCCCATGACATTCCGGTGGATGAATGGGGCATTGACGTGATTGGCTCGGGCTCTCAAAAGGGTTTTATGCTGCCACCTGGACTGGGCTTTGTAACCGCTAGCGATAAGGCTTGGGCTGCCTACGAAAAGGCGACCTTGCCTAAATTTTATTTAGATCTCGGCAAGTATCGTAAGGCGGCTGGTCAAAACAGTACGCCCTTTACTCCGCCTGTGAACTTGTACTTTGGCATGAAGGTTGCCTTAGAGATGATGCAAGCAGAAGGGCTAGAGAACATTTTTGCCCGTCATACCCGGCACAAGGAAGCAACCAGGGCAGCGATGAAGGCGCTAGGACTACCCCTATTTGCGCCAGATACCCATGCCAGCCCAGCGATAACCTCGGTGGTGCCCGACGGTGTCGATGCTGAAAAGATTCGCTCGGTGATGAAGAAGCGGTTCAATATTGCTTTGGCAGGCGGGCAAGATCATATGGCGGGCAAAATGTTCCGCATGGGTCACTTGGGTTTTGTGTGCGATCGCGATATCCTTTGTGCCATTAGCGCCCTAGAGGCAACCTTGCAAGAACTAGGCCATCCAGCACCTGCCAGCGGGGTAGCAGCGGCCAGCGATCGGCTTCGCCAAGGTTAATCATCAAGGCCACTATCGATGGTCTCCATCACCGGCAGATCAGCCCGGCAGATCAGCTCAGCGTCAATGAGCCCATTAAAGCTTTGGTCGCTGGGCTGAGTTGCAGCACGCTGACTGAAGCCTCTACGGGACAACAGGCCAAGCAACGCGCGTGTACTTGTTGGTGTAGCCTCGCGGTCGGCGTTATGCATCCGGCACACGCGATAAAACCAAAAGCCTCGGTTAGTGAATGGGTCAGCTAACCGAGGCTTTGTCTATGGTTGGATTGTTTTGGGGGGGTTGGATTTTTTGGGGGGTGTTGTCCGTGACTTGCTTTTTAAGCGATTGGTGGCGGGGCATGGATTTGAACCATGGACCTTCGGGTTAGTGAGCCCGACGAGCTACCAGACTGCTCTACCCCGCGACATATGCGCTTTTTGAAT
>JAAUPS010000390.1 GCA_012033015.1 Phormidesmis sp. RL_2_1 | reverse complement strand
GTATGCATTGAGACGATCTGATCGCACCAAAGTGTCACCCTGTTTTTGACCATGCCGTCTCCTGTTCTATCGGCATTAGGTGTCGCTGCTTAATACGGGGAAAGCTGTAAATATGTTACGCTCCCTGAGGCGATCGCGGAAGGATTTACCCTGACGATGCCGCAATCGTTGGGGACAGGAGCCGATAAGTTCACTTGGCGTGAGCAGTGGCTGGTGGTGCGTTCCTTCAAGCATCAGCAACGGCAACAAAAAGGGCTAGACCAGCGCTTGGAGAAGGCCACTGAGACACTGGCTAAACTAAACCTCACGGGTCGAGGGCACAAGAGACTATCGGTCGATGAAACCATGGCTGCTGCCGAGAAAATCCTCAAAACGCTATCGGGTCGAATCCTTGTTGCAGGTAGACTACGAAACCACCAGTGAAACCATTCACAAACGCGCCTATCGAGACCAGCCCGCCCGCAGGCTCACAGAAACCACCGTCCGAGTGACGGCAACACTCGACCCAGACGCCTACGAACAAGCACAACGGCTACTCGGATGGCGGGTCTATGTCTCTAACGACTTGGCGCTGTCGCTAGCCGCAGCGGTCTATGGCTATCGCAACGAGTATCTGATTGAGCGATGCTTTGGCCGCTACAAGGGGAAAGCGCTCGGCTTAACACCTGTCTTTCTAGCTTCTGACCAGCGCGTCAAGGGCTTGATTCGACTGTTGAGTCTCGGCTTGCGCATTCTTTGTTTACTCGAATTTTCAGTCCGCTCTGAACTCGATTCAACCCAGCAGGAGATGCCTGGTCTCTATGCAGGCAACCCTAAACGCGCAACTGCTAAACCCACGGCTGAACTGCTATTGAGGGCGTTTCGCGGCCTTACGCTCACGGTGATGAAGATTAACGGGACGCTCCAATATTTTCTCTCTGCGCTATCTGAGAGGCAACGGGCGCCATTTTGCAGTTGTTGAGAGCTTCGGATGATATTTATCTCTCTCTGACTGGATAATTTATTCAACCCCTCCTAAATTTGAGCGAACCGTAATATAGGGAATAGAGATTAATCACAACAACACAAATCCACTGTTTTTATCTGAAAGCATTGAGATTAAACAGTGGAGTAATCTGTCGTCACTCTTACGAAAGAGAGTATTTAGATCAAACAATTAGTGAATTTTCGACCAGTGTCTTTCTAAATGAAATTTTTCTTCTTTCACCCATTGTTATCTTTGTGTTTTTCGATCATACTACGAACAAATGGAATGAGTGGGGTCGGCACTTCCATGAGTTTGCTGTCAGTTTCAGTTTCTTGCAATTTATTGACCTCTTGCTCGTCGGCATCAAAGGGAACGCTTAAAGAAGGAGGAGCTAAAGTAACTGTGATAGCTTTTGAATCTGGATGTAGACTGACCGTAGCCACATCAGTCATCCGTAGTTCAACGTCACGAAGCTTACCTTCTTGTTGCTGTTTGCGAAGCCTTTGAAACAGTTTAGATACTACGGCGGTTCCGGCTGCGCCTATACCAGTTTGGAGGAGTGCATCTCCAACATACTGAAGAGCTGGTACTACATGCGGAGATACTTCAGTAGCTACTTCAGTGAGCAAGAGGATTAGCTCAATCTCAATCCACTCGTGAGGCTTTTCATCATCTGTCTGTCCCCAGCTATTAACTTTATAGACTGGATCTGAGTCAATTACATCGTGGAGTGCCAATGCTCGCATACGGTGCAACTCCTTTGCTCGAAGTGATTGATCATCTTGCCCTTCGAGACGATTATCCAGCCGTCGGCAAACGGTGAGAGTCGCGAAGATGAAGTCTGTACTCATAGTTCTTCCTTTGTGCGCTTAACTTGTGCAATTAACTATGGAGTCATTACCTAGTCGAGTTGTTTCTTATCTGTGATGTTGGTCAACTCGATTACCTCAATCCCAAGGTTTATTCTGCCTACTTCTTGTCAGACCCAATGCTTGAATACATAGCTTAACAAAGGCATCCGCTACGGCAAGCTATGTGTTCGCAAGGAGACAATGCTGATGTTCAGTACATTTGTTCAATGTGTCAAATAACATATTACTCACAACGAACATTCATTAGGTTTTTGCCCGAATCGACATCACTAGGCCCCTCCATACTCAAAAACATATCGGCTCATGTTCGGCCTCTTACGATAGATTGTTTCACCGCCAAGGAAAATGATTGACAACTGGCCCGCAGATGCGTGAGTAATCCGGATGAGTCCTGAATTCTGTGGTCTGCAATTCATGACAAACTTTCGGCAACACAGCATTATAACGATCTTGGAAGTTAGACCGCTGTGCTGACATCAATCCTTGCCTCCAGTAAGGATCGGCCTGTGTTAGCTGCCTCCAAGATTGATTCATGGTACGGAGTGACATAAATTCTTCTGCAGGAGTAAGCTTAAAGGCATGGCGATTTTCTAAATCCCGCAGATGTGCATCAAACTCTCGTAAGTTTTGAGACCCACGATAAATACTTGGATGATTGCGTTGGAGCTGATGCCATATTTCATGTCGGACAGTTCGGTTAAGTGTTGTAACATCATTGAATGCGGAGTCGTTTAACACGGTGTGAGGTTTTACGACTTGGTCTGACCACCCATCCGTAGCACCTCTCCACTGTTCTGGATGAATTAACAAACTGTTCAGGCTCGTAGGTAATATTGTTAGAAAACGTTGCAGGCTTGGGAGTCGTGTATTGATATCTCGTAGGAGTTCGTTCAGCGAAGCTTCTCGTTCCTGACGAGCATTTGTTGGTCTGAGTGCCATAAATTTCGAGGTGTTGTTGGCCATGCATATGAACCCTGCCCGATAAGACGGTTAGCGTTTTTAAGCCTTTCGTTAATCTGACGATATGCTCCGCCGCTGATAGAAGGCAAAAGTTGAGATGGAAAATTGGCCGAGGGTGCTTTAGGAACGTGCGGTCTCAAACGCGTCATCCGAGTAGGTGGGGTAAGATTCCTAATACCTAATCTGGTTCCATTACTCATAGCTTTCCTCCGAGTTAATTATCTTGATATGTGAGTTTCTATTGCATTTGGCTCTTCCGCTAACATTTGACTGGCTAGGTGGTCAGCTTCTGTTTTTGCCTTACACCATTGCTGGGTTAGTTCGTCCACAAGGGCTAAATTGATATCTAAATCATCAGCCGTAGCAATTAGATCGGAGACAGATACTGCCATTTCAGTGCAGAAGACTTGAGTACTTTTGCTATTTAAACAAACAGGTAGATTGAGTATATTTTGAAGCCATCTCGTCACCACTTGCTGTGCTGATTTGTTGTCTAAAGTACTGAAGCCTAGAGAATCAGTGCTCTTCTGGATAAGGTATTCCCCTTGACTTCGCAGCAGGCTTTGAACTTTTCCATCAAATTTGGTTTGAACTGCTTTTGCTACCTCGACAATACTAGTCAATGCGCATTTTGCAGATTTTTCTTCAAAACCTGCTTCTCTCAGAATGCCAAGAATTAACTGAGCTCTGTTTATTGTTGGTGTGAGTTTATGTTCATCGAGCTGTGCGAGCTTTTCCACATCGAGAAGATCTAACTCTGACATAGCTCTAGCCGCTACTTCTGCCAATGGCGCTGAACTATATTCTTCCAAAATGCAAAAAACCAACTCGTTCCATCTCATGTTCTCCAAAGGCCACTGGAATGATGTAAAAGAGGGTTGATATTCCTGAAAAAGATTACTGAGCGTAGCTCGTAGCATTACACGATCAGGAAGTTTCTCTTGCTCGATGCCGTTATCTCCTATATTTTCCATAATTGCAGTCTTTATGCACAATGATGAACTTATCCTAGATAAGCAATGTGAAGAATTTGTGAGAGATAAGGGTTTACTTACGCCACTTTGGGAAGATAAGGCGGCATGGTTCATTTTCGGGCAATTTTAGGTCACACTTTCAGCACAAAATAGACCGTCATCTGGACGGCCTAGCGCAC
>JAAUPS010000389.1 GCA_012033015.1 Phormidesmis sp. RL_2_1 | reverse complement strand
CCATGTCTGAAAACACTTCTGAACCCAAGGCCAAACCTCGGCGCTTGCGCCGACTGATGGCAGCAGTCGGCCTTTTTATCTGGCCTGATGGTGACTACAGGGGCGATTGCCTCGACACAGCCGTTCTCTACTGAGAATCCTTTTGAGGCAGACATCGCCAGCACCATCAACGGCAGCGGTGGTAACTTTGTGGAGGGAGGGCCGTCTATCGGCGATCTCGTTCCCTCTTTCCCCGGTTTACCGGGCAGTAGCTTTCCCTCAACACCAGGCGGCGGTATTCCAGGAACAATTGAAGACGTTGTCAACGGCGGACTCGGCGAAATCTTCGGTGGCTCATCTGGGCCAGTGCCAAAGATCTTCAAGGACATCCTCAGCGGCAATATGGGCGGCATCCTCGATAGCATTTTGGGCGTCCTTACCAGTCAGAATGAGATCTTTGGAGAGATCTCAAAGGTTGTCCTTGGCGATGGCTGGGAAGGCATTGAAGGCGATGGCGACCCAGAGACGCCGCCTGACCCGTATAAGGTGCGCTTGCCCCAGGAAAAGGATGAGGAAATGGGCCTGCTCACTCGCTCCCCAATTGTCCTCAGGCGGGATAAGGCGAACCAGTATGATCAGGAACTAGGACGGGCGATGGCCGCGCCGATGCTGGCTGAAGCGGGCCAGCAATGGCTAGACGACAACATCCAAACCAGCTCAGACATGATGCAGGCGGGCCTGGGCGCTACCCAAAGTGCAATCAACAAATCAGCCGAGGCTACTGAAGCCACTTCCACTCAGGAGATTGTCAGACGGAGCGCTGAGATATCAGGCGTCGCAGTTACTCTTCAAATGCAGGAGATGCAACAGAACGCTCTACTCGGGAATCGCTGTGGAATATGCAGCGCTTGGAGAGCGCTCAACTTCAGCTAGCCGCCAACGCTAGTGAAGCTGCCGATGAGCAGAACCGCAGAGACCGGGCCAGCCGAGCCGCGACCCTGGCTAGCTCAGCATCTGAGGCGATGATTATTCCTGGATTGGGCGATGTTTCTACCGCTACACCAAAGCCTACCGCATCGTCCGCGCCCGCCGCTCGTTCCATGTTTGCTACGCCATGAGCATCATGTTGTTCTCTAACCGCCCATACAGATATAGGCCACTGCTCGCCGCCTGTTTCTACGCAGGAATAATTCTGGTCGCCTCCGCCTCTGCTGCCATGGCTCAAGATGCACCCGGTAGTGCGCCTTCTATTCTTGAAAACGCCATTGAAGTTTCTAGAAAGAGCGAAGAGGGACTCAACGAGCTGTGGGAAATGACCTTCACCGGCAGTTTTTCTCCCGGCTACTTGGCGGTCGTGGACTTTGCGAAGAAAGTAATGGTCATTCCGTTTTTCTGGTTATTCATCCCGATAACTCGCGCCTTTGTATTCAGCCGCTACGAAGAAATTTTCAAACACATCGCTTGGCTGGTGCTGGTGACCATGCTGACGGTCAATAACTACGCGTTGATGACAAAGCTTAGCTACGGCTCAAGGGGGTTTGTGAAGTGAGGCAATCGATGGAATGTTCTGTCTTATCAGTCTTGGCCCGGTCACCATGTCAGGATTGCGCTGGACTGACGTTACTGTCTGACAGAGCTAGGTACCAAAGACAACATTCGATTGAAGTTTGCTGAGTGTGAGGCGAAGGAGGGGCAAGAGCAGCTTGATTGCTTCAATAGAGGGGCAAGAGAGGCCAGTGAAGACATCGAAGAAGCTGAAGGTGCTAAGCGATTTCCGGCATACAGCGTTTGCAAGCGCGGTTACGCAAGATCCTTGAGGCCACTGAGAAAGCATCGACAGATCCGAATACTGCCATGGCAGATTCGCTGATTAGCTTCTACTTTCAGAGCGCTGGTCAGGCGCTGGCTCAGCAGATGATGAAAGGGTTCCAAAGCGCCATGATGACGATTATCGACGTGGGCTTCTACCTGACGGCCTTGCTCGGGCCGGTTGCCGTCGCCGCCTCGCTCGCGCCGCTTCAGCCAAGAGTTCTATTCATCTGGGGGGCAGGATTCATCGCCTTTGCCCTGATGAAGATGAGCTACAACATTTTGATTGGGGCGATCGCCACTGTAGCACTGACGATTGATGCCACGGACTTTGGTAGCACGGGTCTATTGATTGCGATGGGTGTCGTGTCACCGCTGCTAGCAATGGCAATGGGCGGCTGGGGTGGTGCCCAGTTGGTTCATGCAATGGCAGGGGGCGCGAGCGCGGCAGTCGCAATGGTGCCTGTTCCCATGCCTAGACCCAAATAGATTAAGAGGAAAGCGTTATGAGGTTTGTCTATGTAATACCGATAGGTAGCTTTTTACTGGGGTTGTTTGTCGTTGGTAGCATCGGGACTCTAGGCGATCGCCCACCAGATCCAGAGGAAATCAATCTCAATACGGAGCTGGACTATAGCCGAATGGCCGAAGGCTACGCCGCTCAGGGGAAGAAGAAAGAAGCATTGGCCATTTGTACAGCGATGGAGAGTGAGTACAGTCAGACGGCAGTGGATCTCTGTGCTCTTGAGGTACATGAAACCTTCGATGACATAGACAGTACTATTGCAATTTACGAAAGATGGCTAATTGAAGAGCGTGCTGCTGGCGACAGCGGAGCACTGACAGAGAGCAGACTAGAAAGCTTACGAGAGCAGCGGGATCAGAAACGATGATTGTAAAAGTCAGACTCAAGAAACTCACTAAGCTGCTACCCGAAACAACAGCACCGCCCGACGGCAATTTTGCCATGCTTGCACTCACAGCTAGCAACATCCTGGTATTGCTGATGATGTTCTGGTTAGCTGCCAGCGTCTCCAGAATCGCCAACCGGCAAGCGCCAACGCTGGTGCAGCAAGTCGGTGGACAGGCATTCATCGCCAAACCAATCGACTATAACTACCGCGATCCGCAGGTGCTACAAAACGTAGCGCGTGAATGGGCACTACTCAACTTCTCTTTTGGCACTCTGCCTCAGATCAATCACCAAACGGAGGAAGTCTCCTACGACGGTATCAACCTGCCCGAACAAACTGTTACCGCTTCCTACCTATTCACCGATACCACCCGAGATGCCTATCTCAAAGGCTTCGCTGGAAACATCTACACCTCAGAGGCGCAGCACAGCAAAATCAGCTCGCTCTATATGCCCTACCGCATCTCAGCGCCGAGGCAAATAGAGGCTGGGCGCTGGGAAGTAGATGTCATCGGCTCGCGCCTCATCACGACGCCATCTAATCCATCAGGCGAGCTAGTGCCTACTAACGTTCGTCTGGAGCTGGTGGCCGCTGAGGTTCCAATTCTGGCATTGGAGGAAGATCCAACCGACGCTGCCAAGACTACCTATCGACTGCTCGAATCCGGCATCCGCATCGACAAAATCACCGCTATCAAAGAAAGCTAAAACGATGGAAAACAACGGCTACAACGAACAAGCCTGCTCGCAAACGCGCGAAGGTTGGGTCGAGAGCCAGGAAAAATTCAACGAACTGGCCATATCGCTGAACAAGAGACCGTGGCGCCATCACAAGAAAGGCCACCGCAAGGGCTATGACGGACACTACAGCTACGACGACCGCTGCAAAAAGTCCGACTGCTCCCTGGGCGGCTATAGAGGCGACTGCTGCTACGACGGCGACTAAACCGAACCACCCGCATAGAACCGCAAGAGGCGCGCCCCACCCGGGACGCGCCTCTTTCGTTTTCCGAATGCCCCATCTCCCGACGATCCGACGCGAAAATACCTGTCATCCCGTGCGCGATGCAGCACGTGAGTGCTGCTCCGCAGACACGGGACCCAGGAGACCGGGCGGTGAATCTATTCAGCGGAGAGGCAGAGCCCGGTCTCCTGGGTCCCGCATCGCGCTCGGCTTCGCCTCGCTTGTGCGGGATGACAGAGGTAGTGCGTTATTCACGCCCATGACGCCCTAAGGAGCGACGACCACGTCAAC
>JAAUPS010000388.1 GCA_012033015.1 Phormidesmis sp. RL_2_1 | reverse complement strand
GGCGTAGTCGTCTTCATAGTGATCGCAGCTCGGATCGACTTGGCCATTACGGCAGTCTGGGCAGCCTTCAGGGGTAGTGCGATCGCAGCGACGCTTGAACAAAAAGCCCACTTTGCGATGACAACGCCCATCTGCACCAAAGCCATTTCCACTGGTTTGAAAAGCGGGCACGGCTTCTTCTCTAGCAGCAGCTTCTGCTGGGGCTGTTACCAAATCTGGGTTTATTTTTGGGACTGTTTCTGGGTTTGTTTCTGGGCTTGTTTCTGGGTTTATTTCTGGGTTTATTTCTGGGTTTTCTGCTGTCTTTTCTTCTGACGCTACGGCTCGATTCGCCGCCAAAATCGTCAGCGCGATTTCAAAAGGGCCAATGGTGATGCGATCGCCATCATTGACGAATTGAACAGCTTGCGGCTGCAAAGCCACACCATTGATTTTCGTCACACGGCCTGCCTGACGATCCGAAATCATCAACTGGCCATTGCGCTCTATGAGCAGCGCATGAAAGTCATCCACCTGATCGCTATTGAGCACCATCCGGCGAATCGAAATGCCCTTCATCGCCGTAGGCATAGCTGCAAACTCTCGACCAAAGGCAATGGGTGTTTCTAACGTAGGCGATCGCACCTGCCCCGTATTGACATCCTCCCAAGTAAGCTGCAACCGCATTATGTGTGACCCTTGCCCCTTACAAATCTTCCGATAAATTGACCGCATAGGCCAGCGCTGCCTGCTGTGCAGGGCTCAGTACATCGAACCCAAAACAGGCCATCGCCGTAGACAGTATAGGTGACTTTGTCGAAAGCACCGTTTCATCATTAGCATTGCGCAATGATGTTTTGTCTCCTTTAACTTTCACCTTATAGAGAGAGGTTTTCTTCGGGGATTCAATTTCGTAACCGTAGTCGCGTCGCTTAACGCGATACACCAACTTATCGGTGCCATCTTCTAGCTTCAAATCGCCATCTGCCTGCAGCCTTAAAATATATAGCTCTTCTGTCTGGGCGGCATTCTCCAGCTTCCAATAGCCATCATGAATCACCACATAGCCCAACACCTGATGGTTAATATCTTTAATCTTGACCTTGCCAGCACCTTGGCGACTCCCCCCGGCGTTGCGATGAATAGAAGCGTCAAGCGTCAGCCGGGCCAGCTCTTGATCAGCTCCATCGACCAGCTTTGCGCCATCGGGCTCAAATTTAAGCGAAAATTTCTCATCGCCATTACCCTGCTTAAACTTAATCTTTTCTACCGCTGAGTGCGTGTCTTCTGCAGATGTTGTTACCGCTGTCGGCACACCCGAACCCGATCCAGACAAGGTTTGATCACGACAGCTCCAGCCACTTAGGGCAATGGCTCCAACCAAAAGCGCACTCAGCCCTAGCTTGTCATAACGGCACATACAACACAATGTATAAAAGGTGACTCATAGCCTCTGGCGAGTGAGTTAGGACCAATAGCAACCCATGGGCGCAATGCACCATAGCAGACGCCATCACAATCCCATCACAATCCCATCACAGCCATACTTGAAAAGAACGTACCCAAACCCACCTTTGATTCCATCAGCTTTTAGAGCGCTGCTTTTGTCAAGACGCTGCTTTCGACAGTTCCTTAGAGAGATTTAGCGCCTGATAAGCACTTAACAGCATTTTGATAAAAAGCTGATAAAACCCCTCTACTGAAGATATGCGGCTAAAAAGCGCACTGTTAGCAGGTACTTTGACCTGCAGCACTAGCTGATGGTCATTGGCTTTACTTTTTTTGAGCAAGACGCCATCGGGTAAATGCACCGCTTGGGGTAAATCTGATGCGAGCAGACCCATCGCCCCATATCGTTTCCGCGAAAACTTTAGCATAAGCTGAATCTCGGCCCCTTTAAACTTGGTCTTGCGCTTATATTTACGTTTGCCGCTGCGGCCCCGTTTCCAGCCAGCGCGGGTCACATTAAAATCTGTAAAGGTCAAGGTAAATGTGGTGCTATCCAAAAATGTTCCACTCAACTGCATCCACGGATCTTCAAAAAAAGTCTGCTTCCAGCCCGCCCGCACTAGCCAAGGTTCAGTGCCCACATCTTTGCTTTTATCAGTGGGTGATGAAAAATCTAGCGACACATTTAATAGTGACTCTTTCGACATATCGCGGCTGAGCAGATCAGCTAACCGTAGCGGTAACTCATAGCGTAAATTAGACACATCCCAATGGTTCCAGCGCGCGGCCATCACGCCCGCGCCAATCGCCACTACCCCCAACAGCCCGACTAAGAAAATAATCGGGGCAAATAGCTCTAACAAAAACAGCCCGCCAAAGGCAAGCAAACCACAGAAGATAGCTACGGGAATGTATATTTTCTTCTTTTGCTCGGCGATCGCATCTTGATCACGAATTTGCTTGAGGTGAGCCTTAAGCTGAACTGCCGTGGTTGAGTTGCGATAGCTAAGCGTCCGACGGAACGATGAAAGACTAAACGGCAAAGTTCGGCTCTCCACGCTAAAAGTGTACAAATGCGATCAAGATGATGCGATAAATATATAGCATTGCCCGCTCCAAAATGTTCTAATTCCAAACGTTCTGCCTTCGATTTCCAAACGTTCTGCCTTCGATTAACGTGATCCAAAACACTGCAAAAATCGCTTATATCTCTTTCGACACGCTGCCCTCACACAAAGGCGCGGCTGTTCACATTGAGTCATTTGTGCGGGCGCTAGCACAGCAGTATGGCACGGTTGAGTTAGTCACCGTTGCAGCGATCGCACCCAAAACACCCGCCAAAACAGTCAACTGGTCAGGCGTCAATCATACGGTACTACCCGCTATGGGAAAGACCTTGATTGATCGGGTGATGTGCTTTCGACGACATTTACACATGTGGCTACAAGAGCAATGCTTCGATGTTATTCAAATACGCTCTATTTTTGAAGGATTTGTCGTTGCTAAAGTTCAACAACAACGCCAGCACAACAGCCTGCAGCCGCTTTATCAGCAGCTAATTTTTGAAGTCAATGGCCTGCCTTCAATAGAGCTAAAATATCGCTATCCCAAGGTCGCCAATGATTGGGAGCTAATGCATAAACTCCGCTTGCAAGAGCACATTTGCTTAAGAGCGGCTGACACTATCGTGACCCCGAGCGCCATTACCAAGCAATATCTCAAAGAATATCTCAAAGAACATCTACAAGAATATCTCAAGGAATATCTCAAGGAATATCTAAGCGAACCGTTAAAGACACACGGGCAAGATTTACTCCGGCAGGGGATTAGGCGCAATATTCAAGTTATCCCTAACGGCGTCGATTTATCAGTTATGACCTACCAGCCTCCCCGAGAGACGATTAAAACGCTGAATATGCTGTACTTTGGCACGTTATCTGCTTGGCAAGGGGTAGGCTTAGCCACAGAAGCACTAGCCCTCTATCGCCGAGACTTTGACGCTAGGCTGACGATTATTGGCCCGACCAGAGGGAAACAAGTAGCCCAGCTCAAAAAACTGGCCAATAAGCTCAAAGTCACAGCCTCTATGCAGATCCTAGAGGCGCGGCCACAGGCTGAGCTTGTCCAGTTCATGCATCAGGCTGATATTATTCTTGCCCCTCTCAAACCAAATGATCGCAACTTAGTTCAAGGCTGTTGTCCGCTCAAAGTTTTAGAAGGTATGGCCTCAGGTACACCAGTTATCACCAGTGATTTGCCAGTTGTCACGCAGCTCGGTGAAAGTGAACATCATTTTTTGGCTGTGCAGCCTGGTTCGGCCAAAGCCATTAAAGATGGCCTGTTGCGATTACGAGAAGATGCACCGCTTAGGCTTAGGCTTTCGCAAACAGGGCGATCGCACATCGAAAACCACTACACCTGGCAACACGCTCACCATCACTTACAACAAATTTATCATCAACATTTTTCACAAGAACTATAAGGATTTCGTCACGTCTTTCACCAAGTCTGTTCTTTCATCAGGTCTTTCACCAAGTCTGTTCTT
>JAAUPS010000387.1 GCA_012033015.1 Phormidesmis sp. RL_2_1 | reverse complement strand
TGCACTACCAATTTTTGCAGAACGCGCTGGCTAGGATGTGCCGACAAGCGGGTAGCAACTTAAGGTGGGATAGCCTATCCCATAAGGATCCGGGCCCTGCGGGTGCTCATCAGCAACCTCCAAACACGGCTATCACTTTGATTTCAATTGCATTTTATCCCATGACACAAACTTACTTGGAACCAGGATTAGTCGCCTACCTGTGGTTCTCGACAACCAGTTGATCGGCACCATTACCCGTACAGACATTGTTCATGCGGAAGCTGAGTGGCTGGCAACCGAACAGTCGTAAGCAATAAGCTCCATAATCTTACAAAAGGTTTCCGATGACGGCAGAAGAAGACCGACTGCAGTAAGGCCAAGATCGCACTGTTTACTGGAAACGCTGGGGGCCATACCTGAGTGAGCGACAGCGGGGCACGGTACGCGAAGACTAGAGTAGCACTGGAGACGCCTGGAGCTATTTCACCCATAACCAGGCCCGATCAAGGGCTTATCGCTGGGGCGAAGACGCAGTTGCGAGTATTCGTGATAACCATTAGAGGATTTAAAATAACAAAACCCCCTACTGGAGGAGGTTTCGAGTTAATCGGAGCGACAGGATTTGAACCTGCGACCCCCACTACTTCAAAGTGGCTATTCACAAGCTGAAAAGTATATAGAGAAAGTATTTTGGCGATTCTCAATTATTTGTATATCAACTCTATCTCAATATCATGATTCTCTAACGGAACTATTGCACCTGATGAGGCATCAACCAAGATAATCAGAGCAACCAGCAAAGAGGCTGCTTGCTAGCTTAGATAACCTCTGTTTTCACTTGGATCAAACGCAACTGCGCTCAAAGATCACATTGCCTTTTTAATCCGAGCAATTTGGTCCCGGAGTTGGGTCAGATGCTTGCGACGAGAGATCGAGGCTAAAGCCTTCTGATGCTGTGGGCTTCCCACCTTGCCAATGTACTGAGTCTTACACAAAGCTTCAGAATCTCCCCGCTTGCGCTTGGGCGTGAAGATGGGCTTATCTGACTTCCACATTGCCTGACGCCAGCCTTTTCGCCTGGAAACTTTGCAGGTCTCGATCCAGGTTCCTTTTGCAGCAATGGGACCATCCTTGAGAATGAGATCTCGCTCCTGCTCTAGTCGATTCAACTGCTCACGCAATTGGATCTCTGACAAAAAGTGTTCTGGGGGTAGCTTGGACCTGAACAATCCTTGGATGCTCAGGGGATAGCCACAAGCATTCCATTCGCTTCGTGCCAGAAGTCGTAAACGCCTCTCGTTCAACTCGCTTCCAATCAGGATATAGCTTCTCATACAGCGGGCAAGCGTAACCGCTGACGATCGCACGCCCTTGAATCCCATGCAGAAATTCTGCAAGTTGACGATGCCCCTCGTCGGTCATCTCATGGCGATATTGACGCCGGGGTGTCACTGGATAGCGATGTCGCTTGTCCTTACTGCCTCTAGCACTATGAGGATAGGGCGGATCGCAGTAGAACAATGTTCTGGGGAATCATAACTCTGGATACAGTCGAGCGCGTCTGAGTTGAGAAATTGCACTGCTTGGATTCGCTGAGTGATCGCCCATAAATGGTCAACATCCCAAGTATCAGAGGCCGATAGTCTTGAAGAACTGAGGCCATGACTCCAGCGACCACCCCCACCGATATAAGCCAACTGACAATAGAGATAGTAACGTCTCGCTCTTTCTAGAGGATGATCACAGGGTTCCTGACAGAGCTGGAATTCTGCTTCTGTGCGGGGTGATGTTGCGATCGCATCTATCAGTTCCTCAGACTGCTGCTGAAGCACCTGGAAGAAATTGACCGTATCAACATTAAGGTCGCTGTAGATCTCAGAGTCTACCTGCTGCTTTTGCAGACCCACACTAAAGGCTCCACCAAAGGGTTCCACATAGCAATCATGCGGGGGAAAGTGCGAGCAAATCCAACCACCTAACAGCCACTTGCCACCAAAGTACCGAAACGCAGATCTTGTGATCCTTGGTTCAGAGATAGCGAATTCTGGGGTGCAACAGAAAGTCATGTTCAAAAAATCAATAAGACATTAATAGTATATATGTACTTAAATAGGCGTCATGAGAAATTGGGGGAAGCAACACGCTTCCCCCAATCAGCCGGTTTTTAGTTATGGCTCAATCAGGTGCAACCAACGCATTTCCACGTAACTTAGAGAGTGGGGTGGGCTGAAAATGAAGATCTCGCTCAATCCCCAGATCATAGGGACCACAGGCATTGAGCAATTCCGTCAAACTGAAATAGCCTAGCTCTTCCTCAAACCCCTGAATCAGGCCAAAGAAAGTATCTTTGCCGTCGAACTCGGTCACGTACCAAGTCCAGGATGAATAGGGCGTAAAGAACTTGACCCAGGCCGTCGGGTCTGAAATCTTTTCAGTGGAATATAGGGGCGGCAGTTGCCGCCTAATCTCGTCGGTGAGTAATTGCATTTGTTGTTCCAGTTCTATAGGGGTCGTTTTAGGCAGCGACTTGGGCCTCTAGGTTGGCGATGGCCGAAGGCCGGTCGGAGACCATCACACATCTCATATCCAACTTGGCGACGCTGAATTGACTACGAAGAAGCTCCAGCTCAATGGAGAGCTGATCGCGTTTCTGCTTAGCATTCTTGAGAGCAAGTGCGGCCTCGTAATAATCAGAGTCACTCTGCTGTTGCTCCAGCTTGACCGCTTTGCGCTGGGCCTCGTTTTTAGGGTTGTGTCGAATGCGATCGCTTTATCAATCAGAGACGCAAATAAGGTCACACTCTCGGTCAGCGAGATAATTTGCTGATCCAGGTCAAGAAGCTGGTGCTGTAGGCTTGCGATCGCACCAGGATATGCGGAAAGTTTCATCATTAGAATTGTCCTCAATCAATGTTCTGGGGGTATGGGGAGACGGCTCCCCCAAAAATTAGGCAGCGCGATCTAAGGCCAGCGCTTGCTGATCCTTGGCAATCTGCATCACCTCGGCTGCTTGATCCCAGGTATTGATAGAAGCTATTTGCCGCAACTGAGCCTCAAAAGCATCACGGTTGAAGCTGGCATAGGTGCGATCTCCCGTCACGCAAAGCTCACAGGCATCTTCACGGAGGGATTCAATGGAACTATCCAGCCATCAGGCCAGAGCATCATTGAGATCTCGAACATCGTATTGCTCTCCCGTGCGATCCAGGAGTGCAGCTTGAATCTGACCAGCAGCGCGGTTGAGATGATTGAGCGCAGTATCAGTGATGATTGGTAACATAGCGTTGATTCCTTTTTCTAGTGGAGTCATCCCCTGCTGGGTCCGTCCAAAGAAACAGCAGGGGCTTTTATTTATATATTTATTATAACTGGTGTACACGCAATAAAATAGTAAAAAATCTGCACGTCTCATTTAAATTACTTATGGCTCTATTCCTTGTAGCCACGCTATATTTGAGCTGTAGGTAAAGGTAGAATTATGGCAAGACCCGGCGGCAACCCAGATTTGGCAGCGCATCAGTTCACAACAGATCGCCCTGAACCTCTAACGGCACGACTGCAGCTAAGAGTCACTGAACGCATGAAGCAGCAGGTCACGTCTATCCCAAACTGGCAAGAATTAATAAGAGATGCGATCGCAAAAGAACTAGCAAAAAGCAGATAATAAAGCGTGTACACCTGCTATAATAGAGGGGTGAAGCGCATTTAAGAAGCCATGCAAGCTATTGCCGTGACTGGCCCCCGCAAGCTCACCCCAACACAACATGAGCAAGCACTTAGAGAGCTGAATGCTTTAGTAGGTTGTTCAAGCTGGCATATCGGCGATGCCACTGGCCTAGATGCGTTGGCTCTAGAGGTGGCCCAGAATTGTAAGGCTAGTATTGAACTGCACCAGAAAAAGCCAAATCTGCCCTACCGAGCGCAGGGAGCAGAACGCAGCACCCGCATGATGAAAGCACTAGCGATGGTGGGCGGTACCCTACACGCTTGGCC
>JAAUPS010000158.1 GCA_012033015.1 Phormidesmis sp. RL_2_1 | reverse complement strand
TTAGGCAGCGTAAGTTACGGCAGTGTAAGTTAGGCAGCGTAAGTTAGGCAGCGTAAGTTAGGCAGTGTAAGTTAGGCAGTGTAAGTTAGGCAGTGTAAAGGGCTTGGGGGAGTGCAATCGGCAGAACTTGACCAACTTGAACCTGCTGAGAGTGTGTTGCCACCACCACCCCACCCCCCGAGTGCGCAGCGTCTTGCCCCAACCTAGGATCAAAAGTGGCCACCCAAGCTGCAATATGGCAAGCATGGACGAGGTAGGCATATAGCCAGGTGGGCGCTTTGCCTTCTATCACCACACCTTGGCTCCAGATCATATTGGGTGGTAAAACAACCGCTTTTAGGTCACTCGGGGCAATGATACCGTTGGCCGCTGTAATTTGAATATGCAGATGCTGGTATGGAATGTCTTCGACGGTTTTATGGGCAATTACACTCAGCTCAATAGCAGTCATGGATTTTATCAGAGTAGGTTTGACAAAAGGAACGCAACTGAATTGAGTGTAACCTCGTCTGGAAAGCACCTTTTCCAAGATGAGCCATGATGGTTTAAGGCTAGAGTACTGTAGCCTTAAACCTCAAGCAAAAACGACTTGTGTGGCATGTCTGATACTGTGTTGTCTGAACCTGTTTATGTACCTTTTTTGCAGTGGCTGGTTAAGGGGCCACTAAAGCAAAACTTACCGCAAGCGGCGCGCTTATGGGTGTGGCTCCACTTACTGTATGGCCCAGCATCGCAAAGACTCGTACTGCCAAAAACGTTTAGCTACGCTGACTGTCGTGCGGCCTTGTTTACCCCCGTCGCACCCCGGCGCTGATGCTAAGCCGGGCAACACGATGACCGCTGCCCTTGCGCCAAATCTTTAGCTGCCTGGTTGTTTTCACCTCAACTGAGTTGGACGCAGATGCAGTGGCTTAAGCATAGGTCACAAGCGGGTGAGGCCATCTCACAGTTTCTCGATCAGATCACACAGGCCAATGAACGGCCTGAAGACATTGATGACCGACTTGATAGCGATCGCCCCTTTGCGGTGACCCGGCGAACGCTGACCAGCGACCTCAAGCGTTTGCACGAGCTAGGCTGGCTACAGCAGCAAGCAAAAGGCTACGGACGGGTCACCCATTGGCCGACCTACCCAGCGCCACCTAGGGCCAGCGAGCTAACGTTTTTAATGCAGCCCGATTTAGCCATGATTGCAGCTAATCTTGCTCAAGAGATTGAGGGATATCAGCGGTTTTTTGTGCATACCGACTATGTAGTGCCCCTAGATAGCCACGACCGGGTAGAAGACTGGCAAAATGCGCTGCGCGAGCTATGGATGAGATTGCCTCCCTCACCCGTCAAACTGACATACTGGAGTGCCTCACGATTGGAGCGCTGCGAAGTTGTTGTTTACCCAATTTGCATTTATTACTACCGACGGGGGCCTTACCTGTGTGGTTGGGGGCAAGTGCCGGGTCAGCTTCAAGATATTGATTGGCGAAACTACCGGCTAGATCGGATTGAGGCACTGACAGCGCTTGATTGGGAAGATGCCACCATTCCAGACGTGCTAAAGCAGGCGCACGATCAAAAGACACTGCCCTTACCGGAAAACATTCAGCTCTGGATGGCAGAGGCCTGGGGCTTTGACTATTACCAACCGGCGAAACAACTGCTGGTGAGGCTCGATCAAGAATGGGAGCAGCGCTACATTGGTAAGTCATTGCGGCATGAGACCTTTAAGCGGGTGAGCTACACTCAGGCACAGTCTCTCATTTCAAAAACACTCACCCAAAACCAGCAGCAAAAGCTGCTCAAGGTACTGGCAACGCGACCTCAGGAGGATGTTTACTATCAAGCCATGTATCGGCATAACGATCCGAATGTGCGACAGCGCTTGCGGGCTTGGCGGCCTCATATAGAGGTGCTCTTACCCTGGTCACTCAGGCAGCGGTTTGCGCAGGAAGTGATTGAGGAAGCCAGCTTCTATGCAGACTGATAGGCAAAGTGATGGGCAAAGTGATAGGCAAAGTGATAGGCAAAGTGTGGCTTTAGGCGAACGGTTTGAGCGCGCTTTAGCGTACGCCGCTCAGTTGCATCGGCAGCAGCGCAGAAAAGTAACAGGTGTCCCTTATATTTCTCATTTGCTAGGGGTGGCGGCGTTGGTGATTGAAGATGGTGGCTGTGAGGATAGTGCAATCTCAGCTCTACTCCATGACGCGGTAGAAGATCAAGGTGGATTAGAGACTCTGGCCGCTATCCGATTGCAGTTTGGTAAGCAGGTTGCAGATTGGGTGTGGGCCTGTACTGAACCCCCTCGGCGAGACGGGCAGAGTTGGCGATCTCATAAAACAGCATACTTAGAGCAAGTACGGCAGGCTCCCCCTGAGGTTCGTCGAATTATCCTGGCCGACAAACTGCACAATGGACTGAGCTTGTTAGCAAATCTGTCTTTAGCGGGGCCAAGCATTTGGGATGATTTTTCAGGCACGAAAGCAGACATAGGTTGGTTTTATCAGGCGTGCTGCCAACTCTTTCCTGAAACAGACTGGATGGCAAAACAGTTGAGAGTAGTGCGACAGGCACTAGAAGATAGTCAGCATGAGTTTTCAGTTATACCAACTCTCAGTCGATAACCACGGGTTTTCGCTTAGCCAAAAATTTGCAAAACTGCCCAATCTGACGAAGCTGAAGTAAATCGATACCCAAAAGATTTATTTTTTCTAACGATACAGAACTCCCAATTGTTTCGCGTGTTACACCAACGAGGGTTGATTCAATCGCAACCACTATTAGTAATCGCAACCCCTATCCGTATCTATTCCATCTACACCTGTCTCTGGAAAGACCCTCTTCCAGCCCCGGTTACTATACCTGTAGTTTCACTCAATCAGTTCCATGAGCGATCGCTATACCGCCATTACCTTTTCTCCTGTGCAGGGCTTTATCGAAAAATCTCGAAAGCTCCGCGACCTTTATGGCAGTTCTTTTATTCTGTCGCATCTAGCCAATCAAATATGTATTGAGGCGCGCGCGTATCTTAGCGATGGTCGCAACAGCTTTCCAGATCCTGTGATTTCGCCTGCGATGATTAATGTTGCCCAGGGCACACCCAACCAAATTATTATTCGTGGTGAATTTCCGCGATCGCAAGCCCAGCAAGCCTTAATTGATGCTTGGAAGCAACTGGTCGTTAGCTGTCAACAGTGGATCCAAAACAACGTAACAACAACAGAATCTGGCGATCGCATAAAATACTTTTGGGATCGCCCCTGGAAAGAATGGATCAACCATAACTGGGAGTTCTTTTGGGCTACGGGCGACACCATTGACCAAGCTCGTCGCAACCTGAACCAGCAGAAAACAGCGCGAGCCTGGACAGGAATTAACTACGTCGGCGAAAGCTCCACCCTTTCAGGGCTCGATTCTAGGGCATGGCCAGCCCTAGGGCGTCACGCGCCGCATACCCGCGCCAAAGCCGATGAAGAAGCAGAAGTGAAAGCCTTTTATCGGCTGCTGAGTGCAGCGATTGATCGTCAGGGAGCCACGATTACTGAACGGGAGCAGCTCAGCATTCCGGAACTGGTGAAGCGCCTCGTCACAATTGATGAAGTGGTGGATTCTAAAGTAGGCGTAGAACGACCCCGCTCTTACAAAGGGTTACGGCGATGGCAGGATGACAACGAAGGCATACCTGAAGATGCAGAACGGGATGAAAGATGGACGGGCTGGTTTCAAGGCGATGGAGACAGAGCAGGTAATTACTTGCAGCAGGCAAGCCGAGAACCGGGCGCTGAGCCTGAAGCGGTGCTGCATGAGTTTAGTTTGGCGCTACGGCAGTGGGGCTACGGGCTAACAGGAAAGCTGCCGCGCTCAGTAGGAGACAATCACCTACCCCACCAAGACGGTCGGATTGTGTATGCCGGGGGAGATGATTTTTTGGGGGTGCTGTATCGCAACTCGCCCCGTCCCAAGCTAACCCCGCAAGAATGTCTGAACTGGTTTTATCGCTTCAAGCCCGATGTATGGAATGAGCATGGTCAGCCGATTACGGTCAGCATTGGCTTTGTGTGGGTGTCGCCCCAAGTGCCTCAGCGAGATGTTTTGCAGCACTGTCGGATGGCGGAATCTTCAGCCAAAGAGAATGGGCGCGATCGCATTGCCCTACGTATTCTCTTCAGCGGTGGCAACCACCTGGAATGGCACTGTCCCTGGCGATTTCTACAGCTTTTAAAAGACTATGAAAAAGGGGGTGGACGTGGGAACGAAGCACCTAGCTGGACACACATTTACAACGATGTCGCCGTGCTCGAAGCGCGTCACGCCTTTAGCGGCAAACAGTCTGAAGTTGCCTGGGCGCTGCTCAAGGTTTACTTTCAAAGCGAAACTGTTGAAGATTCTGAAAAAGACGATGATATGCACTCTTTTCACAGCTTCCTGAGTGCAAACGGCCTAGATATTAACAGCGATATCCTTTGGAACAAATATGAAGGCGACAATCCCTACGATCCTCGGGGAAAACATCTCTCTACTGGCATTTTAGGAGAACGGTCTGCTTTTACAAACGCAAAACAATTAGACACTGACCGCGTTCACGAAGCTTTTACAGCTTGGGTTATCAACTTAGCAAAGGTAGGGTTTCACCTATGTTCAAATACTTGATTTCTATTGAGCCGCTGGGGTTACTTTACGGCAGCGCTGGCCGGTTTCTCTCTCCCGACAACTTAGTAGGCCGCTCCGGTCAAAGCTTTCCACCGAGTGCAGCTACGCTCTCCGGCCTATTCGCAGCCCAGTATGGCAGTGCTGATGTGCAAGCTTTGCAGATCGCTGGCCCGTTTTGGGGAAAGGCCCATGAGGTAGAGTCACAGGCAGAACAAAACTTTTATGTGCCCGCGCCCTATCACTGCCTTGTAAAAGATAAACAGCTCGATCAACAGTTGTTTTGGCATCCTAACGTAGAAGGTGAAACAGAGGGGCAATGGCTCACGGCAAGCGGCGCAAGCCCCAGCGGTAAATACCAGCGAGATGCTTGGGTGAGTATTCAAAACTGGGACAATCCCAAAGAGTTTGAATCTGGCCCCTGGAAGTTTATGCCGCACCTGCATCCTAGACTGCAACATAACCAAAGGAAAGTCGCTAACGCAGAAGAAGACGGTGCAACAGGTAGCCTGTTTTGGAAAACGGGGTGCAGCTACTGCCCGAAGCCCGACTCGTGTATCTTTCTACCATGGAGCTACCAACAGGCTGGTATCGCTTTGGAGGAGAAGGGCATATGGTGAACGTGACGACCTACGACCTTAGCTCGAAACTTCAGGCGCATTTGAGTCAGCCGGTTGGCGCTACCTTTGCCATTATTGTGCCTGCGGTGTGGGGCTCTAATCGACTTTCACAACGCAGCCCTAGCGCTTGGGACAACAAAGTAGAAACGGTCATGACGACCGCCCCGTGCCGTTTCGCTATCGGCTCGGCGGCAAAGCAGGAGAGCCTAAACGACTCTCCCGAGGGCGCTATGCGGTACCTGCAGGTAGTGTATACGTGCTCAAAGAACCGCTGAGATTGCCTGGCACGATTGGGAGGACGAATGGTTTCCCCAAGAAGGCCCTCGCTTAAACCGCTGGGGCTGCGGGCTGGCGCTACCGCTTAATGAGTTGGTGAAGCGCTAATCTCACCTAACCTATTTTTCTCATTTGACCTTACTCCCACTATTCTCATGTACAAAAAAGCACATGCCATTATCGAAACCCTTGCCCCTCTTCATGTTGGGGCGAGTGCAGGCGAAGAAACCGGTAACCTCAACCTTATCTTTCGCGATCAGTTCACCCAAACCGGCATCGTACCGGGAAGCTCCATTAGAGGCCGATTCCGCGCTGATATGCGTGGTGACAAAGAGGCTGACGAACAGTATTGGTACGGCCATGAAGCCGTCGCAGGACAAAAAGACGGTGGGACAACGGAAGCTAATGTGAAATTTGAATACGCTTCAATAGTATGGCTGCCTGTGTTCTGCCCAGGGCAGCCAGTCGTGTGGGTTACCTGCCCCCGACTGCTAAGACGCTATCAACAAATCCACTACCCAAAAGTGGAGGATCGCCCAGCGGTGCCCGCGCCTTACACGGCTGCAACCAGCCTAATCGGCAAGCCACTTGGCACGGGTAAGCCCGTTCTCTTTTTCAACCTGGGCTTTCTAGAAATTCAGCACTCTGTAGATCCTGAAAGTCTACGGGCATGGATTCCGCCTGGTTCTAGCATTATCCCCGAGAATATTGTTGTTGTTCACGATAACGACATTGCAATGATTCACGATATGGCACTGTATCGTCAAAGCCGTGTAAAGCTATCAAACACAGAGAAAAAGGTGGACGGGAGCGCATTTTTTAATGTGGAAGCGCTGCCTGAAGGCACTATTTTAGTCTTTCCGATTGCGCTCAAAGAAACGGGCTGGCAACCGTTTGGCGTTGATGAAGCGTCACAGGCAACTGTTGCATCAGAAGAGCTTTACTTTGGCGGATTAGAATCTATTGGCTTTGGTCGCTGCAACGTTACCTTACAGGGAGAGTACTAAAAATGGCGAATAAGAAAGGTAAAAAAAATAAGGCTTACAGCAAAGCGCCAAAGCAGGCTCAGAACACATCCCAAACTGAGCAGTCTGGGCAGTCTGAGCAGTCTGAGCAGTCTGAGCAGTCTGAGCAGTCTGCTGTGCAGTCTAAACCGCAGGAGCAGAAAGACGTTCACTGGAAATCGTATGGATTAGATCAGATCGCACAAGCTCTGGTACTCGATGCATTAGAGGCCGATAAAGACAGCCTCAACCAAAGCCACAAAATGCGAATGGCGACCGCTTATGGGCTGGAGCGATTTTGGGGTGAACATTTGCGCCTACGCAACAGTAAAAAAGATGCTGATAAAGCTAAGTCAGACTACTGGAAAGCCGCTTGGGATGAGCTGGTGAAGGTAATGGGCAAGGCTGGCGTGACGATTCCTAACCAGCCCGTTTCGGCTCATGATGTAACTGCCATTAAAACCATGTCAGCGGAACTTTGGAAGCTTGACGCCGACGTTCAAAGAGTTTCTTTGTCGGTACTGACTCAGCTATGCGACTGCCTGGTGTGGTGGACTCAGCGCTATAAGGGGGTTAAGTAATGACCATTCCAGACGCGGCTAAAAAAGTGCCGATGATGTATCGCGCTCAGGTCGAAGGGCGCAGCCAGCTTCAGCGGTTAGTACCTCAAGCTGAAAAGCAAGATGCCATGCGCTGGGCAGAAGAGTGGATCAGTGAAACTTACCCAGTACCGCCGCAGTTTTCATCTAGCGTTCAAACCAGAACCTACGCCCTCACCTGGCGCTTTATCACGAATGGCGGCCAAGATGACGGGATTATCCGCCCTGTGATTGGCGCGAGGGGATGGCCTTTTTATCCTGGTAGCAGTATGAAAGGTATTTTTCGTCAGGCTTGCACAGCCGCTCAAGCTGATAAATACTGTGGTAAAGCGGACGACCAGTCTCCAGGCATATTGCGCTTTCATGGGGGCTACCCAACGACAGATAGCTGGACAGAAAATCTAGTGGATTTGGTGCATCCTCAGCAGGATAGACAGGTCAAAAAAGAGGGGAAAACGAGCGCTTTTATTCAAATCTCTTTGTATCAGCCGGAGCTACAGTTTGGGATTTCGAGCACTGTCAGTGATGAAGAGACAAGTTGGGAAACGGTTTGGCAGATTTGGGAGAAGGCGATCGCATCGGGCCTCGGCAGCCGGGTCAGCGCCGGTTATGGCCAAGCTGAAAATGCCAAAGGAGATTTGCTCTACCGGGTAGGGCTCAAGGGCCAGGGCCAAGCCGCTAAGCTGATTGATGAAATCGGCGAATTTCGCCCCAATGTTTTCCGCGCCGGTATTCGCGGCCATGCCCTACGCATTTTCGGCGGGCTCACCGATGCGGATACTGCAGAGAACTTAGTTGAGGGTCTCTTTGGCGGTATCAGCGGCGGCAGTGGGACGGTGGGCCTGCTGAGTATGGCTTTTCAGACATCCGCACTGGAGATGGGCAGCTACGGCACTGACGCCTACGCTCAGCCAACCTATGACGTAGAGGGCACCCTCCGCTGGCTGATTACCCGATCTGTCACTGATGACAAGCGGCAGGCACTAACCTTATTAATTGAGTCACTAACTCGTTTTGCAATGGCGTTTGGTGGCTTTGGCAAGTCTTGGCGACGCGCCGATCATCGGCTGATCTACCCTGACTACTACGACCAAGGGCGCAAACCCCTGATTGGCTGTCACTGGCAATGGTCTGGCAATCGCGCATTGGTCAGAGAAAATCGCATCCGCCAACTTTCTCAGGTGGCTACCTGCATTGAAAGTGTGCGGCAGGCCGCTCAAGCTTGGATGACGTTGCAGGGCGTTAAGATCAATCCTCAGCATTGCGCTGACTGGAGAGAAGCTTGGCATCCCAATACGGTTCAAGTCTGGGGCCGGGTCGCTCAAGATATTGAAGACAGTGAGGCAGTTGGGTGGCTGCATGGGCCTTACCAAAGGCGCGATCGCACACTGGGTACTACAGAACAAACTATTAAGCAATCCTCTGTTACCGGTCAGCTCGGAGAAATTGGCAGACTTTGGCACCGGATGTATCCATGGGTGAATGTCACACCGAATCCAGATGAGCCTAGGAAGCCGAACATTATCCATACTCCAAAATGTTTTGAGCTGCTCACCTTGTTCCCCAACAGCTCAACAGCCTCTGAACAGTTTCTAGCATTCTTAGAATCTCGGCAGGATGAGTTTCAAAAGCTTTGGCCTGTTGTCCCGTAGAGGCTTCAGCCAGCGTGCTGTACCTCAGCCAAGCGACCAAAGCTATATATAGACCGTCATCCAGACGAGCCCTCTCAATTTTATAAGCGCTTTGAAACCACTCGAAACCTAGCAACTCTAGCCCGTGTGGATGTACCTCACCAGTCAGTGGGGGGGTAAGTTGGCCGCGACAGATAAAGCTGGACTCATAAGGGCGATACTCCGAGGGAGTGGCTTTGCCATCGCACAATGCGGTGGGATGACGATCCAGTTTTAGATGACCTGATCGCACCAAAGGGTCACCTGCGCTTGAACCAGCCCAAACAGCGTGACCTAAGCCGCTTTATCCTCAGGCAATAACCGCTGGTCGCTGGGTCTCCGAGCTTGTGTGTGAGGGACTTCATGCGGAAAAATCTCTTTCACTTCATAAAGTCGGGTGAGCACTTCCGGTTCGTTAGGATAGCGTTCGCAAACGAATTGGATGAGATCATCCACTGTACAGGGATTCTGGCTGCCGCCGTTCCAGCTATGAAATTCATCATGGACATCGCCCGTCAGGGTAATGATATTGTCCACGACAGCGGCTAGATGGGGATAGTGGTGGGATGAAAAAATATGGTGTGATGCCATATGAAAGAGATGATTGTGCTTGGTCTTTTTGACGAGGGTTATTTGGCAGGTTTCTTTGTCTCGTTTCCGCGAGTCGCTCATCGCTTTAGCAATCTGCTTTTCACGCCGTTCTTTGGCAGATGTAATGGCTTTAAGTGCATCTTTGCCCGCCATATCTACGGCTCTACACCATGCTTGCCGATCTTTACTGGTGAGGCTTTGAGCTAGATTTTGGCTGAGACGATAAAAGCCACTGAGTGAGTAGTAGCGGATGCCATCAAATTCATCGAAATCTACGGCTATTTCCATGGGGCGATCGGATCGCCTGATATCTTCAAATGCTTTGTTTAGTCGGGCATAGCTAGTCCCTAAGATCGCTACTGTATCTTTCTTTGATAGAAAATAATGGCCGTTTCGTCGGGTGAGAGATGAGCTATTTTCATGCACCGTTTTGTGGACAAAAGCGTTGCGAATTTTTTGCCGATGATGGGTGACGAATTCGAGAATTTTATCCCAGATAGATTTGGGCTGACGTGTGTCGAGATACTTTGCGATCGCGAAAGCCCCATGGGCGGAAAATATCCGATTTTCCCAAGTTTTATTGGTGTAGACAAAGTGATCGTGCTCTTTCAATGTCCACTCGTCATCAGGGTCAGCATCAAAAAATTCAATGACTTCATCGAGTCTATTGAGCGGGATCTCCAGGGCCTTTGCTAGCTCTTCTTCTTTAATCGTAAACCTAGAAGTCTTGTGTGCCACGTCAAGCCCCTGCCGAAATGCTCTGGTACATGCTGTTGATGCGGTCAAACATGCGAGAATCGCCTGATTCTTGGTTGTCGGGGTGATACTGCTTGCTCAACTTGCGATAGGCTTGCTTGATTTCCTCGTCGCTAGCCGTTTTTGCCTCTAAGCCAAAGACTCTCCAGGGTTGGAAATACTTGAAGATATCAATGCCATTGATGCAGCTATCTCCGACCTCTGAGTCTTCGCCCGGTAGGACGCCGACAAATTTGCGATAGAGGATTTCCCAGGCTTGCTTGAGACGCAGATTGAGCTTATCCATGCCATCGGTCGCCATTTTGAAGGAACCGGCTTTCCGCAGCGCTGCCGTGCCGTTGACGTCGAAGTGTTCAAAAACAGCGGTTTTCAGCTCTGTCATAGAAAGCGACTTAGGACGTTTGACCCTCTGATTTTCAAGGACAAACAGGGCAAATTCTTCAAGCAGATGACTATCAATGCCCTCTGTTTGAGAAAGTGCCTGAATTTTGTTGAGAATGATTGGGTTGATGGATTTCTTAGCCACTACAAATAAGTGCTCCCTAGTTTGAGTATTGGGCCATGCTTGAATTGTCAATTGCGATGGGGTAAACCACTTCCTTTGAGTTCTCCTAGGGCTCCCTGCTTGGGGCTCCCTGCTTGGGGCTCGGTGTGCTGCAATTTATACCGCTGTGTTAGGGAATTATGCGTTATTTAAGTAAATTACCTATATTTTGCCGCTATCTATGCCGCTATCTATGCCGCTATCTATGTCCCTATCCATTACTAATCTTGATTGCGCGTCGGCTCTCTTATTTTTAGCAGAATTATCAAAAGAAATGTCTGTCGCTAAAGATTGAGTGAAATTGATGGGTTAATGTCGTTGTCGGCTTAAAATCCTCCTGATCTATTTCTCCTTTCGTGTTGTTCCGAGTGTAATTTCCTCCCGTCCGTGAAATCTCTTAGCAAGCTGGTACGAGATCGCACTGCCCACCCACTGCCCACCTACCGCTCATGCAGTGGCAAAGACTTCTTCTGTTCATTCTTGTCTTGCTAATAGTGCCAATAGTGTCAATTTTCAGTGCAGCCCGATTCTTTTGGGTAATGGTTTTAACGCATCTTCTTTGCGTATCGCTACCGCAGCGCATCTTAATGTGTTGGTTCGGGGCGTTCCCCTATGGGTCGAGATAATGAGATGTGCTGACGCTGCTTATGCTTCAATGCATTCGACTATGCATTCATTGAGTCGATGTCTGCGGTACGCTGATGAGTGACCTACTCAGCGGAGACCCCTGTGGCTAGTTCTGTCGAGACTACTCCTACGCTGCATTACTATGAATGCTCGAATGAGAGTTACACTTTGGCGCTGGGCAGCGGCGTAGAACTCACGCTGATGTTGATCCCGGCGGGCGAGTTCATGATGGGGGCTGCTGATAATGATGCTGATGGTCAAAGCGATGAACGCCCTCAGCATCGGGTACAGCTACCAAAGTTTTTGATGGGGGCAACGCCAGTAACTCAGGCGCAGTGGCGCGCGGTTGCAGGCTATGACGTAGAGAATATAGCGTTAAAAGCTGAGCCTTCTTACTTCACAGGGGATGACTTACCTGTAGAGCGGGTGAGTTGGAGAGAGGCAACTGAGTTTTGTCAGCGGTTGTCAAAACGGACAGGAAAGCTGTTTCAGTTGCCCAGTGAAGCTCAGTGGGAGTATGCCTGTCGGGCGGGGACAGAGACGGCTTACCACTTTGGAAATCAGATTACGCCAGAGCTGGCGAATTATAGTGGAGAAGTTGATCAAACGACAGGCGTGAGGCGGTATTTTCCTAATCGTTGGGGGACTCTACGATATGCATGGGAATGTGTGGGAATGGTGCCAAGATAACTG
>JAAUPS010000386.1 GCA_012033015.1 Phormidesmis sp. RL_2_1 | reverse complement strand
GATGTCCCTTCGTATCCTTCAATTATTACATTGCCGTAAGCTCTGATTATTGGATCTAGAGGACTGTACAAACTTCCGCTACTTCCATCTAGATTCTCAACACGGAACCCGCCACCGCTGAAGTAATGGGCGTCTCCGCCTACGGGTGCAGATGATCGCAGCACCATATCGCCATAAGAAAACAAGCCACTTTCCGGATGGCTCAACGCAACAATATCTACTTGCTGGTTACCTTGTACAAGCAAATCATTGCCAGCAAAGCAACAAACGGATTCTCTGCTGTATCGCGGATTTTTACCGTATCAGCCGCTAATAGCGATAAATCTCCACCACCCGCTACCTGACCTTGTAAATCCAAATTATTTGCTGCCAGCGTGACATCGCCCCCTGCAACTACCTGCCCGCGATTTACGATATTACCCGAATTGGTCGTCAAATAGCTGAAGAACGAAGCATCTGGCCTCACCATCAAAAGCTTACTCTGTTCTGGTGTCGTTGCGCTAAACACGCCTTCACCCAACGCAACAGCCTCAGCCGTCGTCGCATAGAACGAACCTTCTACATCTAAATTCACATCTGAACCGAAAACAATCCCATTCGGATTGATCAAAAAGAGCTCCGCTGCGCCATCTACACCTAGCGTGCCAAAAATATTAGACAAGTCATTCCCTGTCACCTGACTCAGAATTGACTCAATGCCATCAGGATTGGCAAAATAAACCCGCTGCGAGTCCAATACATTGAAGTCGCTAAAGCTGTGGAACAGGTTCGGTCCTCGCGCTGCGCCTCCTTCTATCAAGTCAGCTAGTCCACCCCTTACTTCAACATTGGGCGTCACCACAGATTCTTCAATGCCCAAGGTTTGATCGGGGGTGATTTGGGCGTAGACTGGCGAACCCAATAGCGCGGCAAAGCTGCTCAGCAAACAAGCACAAAGAAAGCGGGGGCTACGCATAGTTTTTTCAAGATTGAGTGGGAAATCGTTATTTTTCGGTTGTAGGAATCTACCACAAAGTATTGATGCATTAGATGGCTAAGCGGCACAGTTCACCAAAACATTAAGTCCTTGCCCTCTCCATCAAACTAAACCATGCAGAAACGTGCAATGGTTTTGGCCGAAAGCAGCGGTAAGCTTGGAAGCAACCTGTCAGCCACAGACCTACTGGCGCGGATAACCTGTATACAAGGTCACCGACAGGCACAAAACATCAACGCCTAACGCGGTAGACCCAGTGAACACTTCAGTCAATATTTTAATCATCGAGGTTATGGTGTTAATTACCGTTGGGTGGGCCGCTACCCTCTATCGCTGGCGGCAAAAATGGCAGCGCCAGCAGCAAGCCTGGCAATGGTGGCATCAGCACCAGGCACTGCAGTCTCACCACACCGCCGAATCCATTCGCGATGGGCTACTACAGCAAACCTTCGCCTTTCGTCGGTATCTAGAAGCCTTAGAAAAAGATGGGCCTACTTCCTCCAGCCCTGAGCAAACCGCCCGCTGGCTCGAACGTTTCCAAACCTTCTATAAATCCCTTGAAACCCTCAGCGACGAACTCTCCCCCCCTTTCCTCGCCGACAGCCTCCCCCTAGCTCTTAAGTTCACACTCAACAATTGGATCTTTTCACCCGCTCATGGGGAATCTGGCCACAGTGCATCAGGCCCGAGCCTTCATTTCAATCTACCAACGACTGGCCCTATGGCTCAGCGCACCAAAACCAAATCATTCTATCCATCGTGACCGCGCTGCTCACGCTCTTAATTCCTAAAAACCAAGGCGTAAAGCAAATAGATGTAGATCTGCACCGCGCAGAAGCTCGTAACACACTTACCCTCAAAATAGATAGCGAGCATGGTCAACCCATATCAAAAGTTTCAGAGTTTGCAGAACTTCAGCATCTTAAGGAAATATTCCATAGCTTAACCGCCGGTCGGTTAGACATTAGTCAACAAGGGAGCTGCCTAATAAGTCGCCTTTGCTGGCAAAATAGCAGCCATTAATCGCTAGGCTTTGCTCCATCTTATTCCCTTGTATAAATAACAACACTCAATCAAAGTGCTCTTGCGTAATGACTCAAACCTTTCTTGTCGTCGATGACCATGAATCTGTTCTAGAAGGCACCTGTAGCGTACTGCAAAGCCAATACCCAGACGCCAAAATTTTATCTGCTAGCACCGCTGCTGAGGTAGAGCCACTAATTCAAGACACTAAGCCTGACTTAGTAGTGATGGATCTGTCCATTCCTGTCAAACTGGGAGAAACGCCCGCTATAGATAATGGGATACAGCTACTCCAGTCTGTGCTGACCGCGCATCCCAGACTTAATTTGGTCATTCAAAGCGCCCACGCTAAGTCAATTATTCGCCTTAAACCCGTCATCGAATCTCACCAAGCAGGCTTTACCATTGCCGACAAAAGCCTATCTAGCAAAGAAATGCTGATAAAGGTGGACTGGTCTTTGAAAGGCCTGCTGTATACGCCGCCGGAAATGCGCAATGGCTTGGAAATAAAGCCTGAGTGGCTGACGCTTTTGCGGATGGCCTTTGTAGAGGCATTACCGATAAAGCGATCGCACAAAAATGAACGTCTCCGAACGCACCGTTCGCCACTACTGGACCCGCACCCAAGACGCCCTCGAAGTCTATCCTGATGAAGGCATCAACATCCGCATCCAAACCTACAACAAAGCCAGACACTACGGCCTACTCGACTAACCCCTAGCTCTCACACAACAATCACAGAACACTAACAGCAAACTCGGCGATGAAAAACTGGCAGCAAAACTGGCGAGCAGGTCTCCTACCCGGTCTTTCTATCACAGGCTTCGTCATCCTCGCGCGATTGCTCGGCATTCTCCAGCCCATGGAGTGGAAAGCCTTTGATGTCGCCCTCCGCTGGCGACCTGCAGAACCCACCGATACCAGAGTCACCATTGTCGCTATCACCGAAAACGACATTCAAACCCAGCTAGATCATCCTATCCCGGATCAAGACTTGGCCACATTGGTTAGCAAGTTACAAACTTACGCTCCCCGCGTCATCGGCATCGATATTTTTCGCGATAAACCCGTCGGCGAAGGCTACGCAGCGTTAGAAACAGTGCTGACAACAGGCAGCAACATCATTGGCATTGATGCCATTGAGGAACCCACCATTCCGCCAGCACCCATGCTGAGCGAAAGCCAAGTCGGTTTTGCCGATGCCATCGTAGACGACGATGGCGGGCTGCGTCGTAGCCTGCTCGCCCAGGCTGACACCGTCGGAAACTATCGCTTTTCACTCACATTGCAGATCGCCCAAGCTTACCTAGCTGCCGATGACATCACCCTAGAAAACGGCATCAGAGATCCCGAGACTATGCGATTTGGTGATACAGAAATTCCTCGCTTTTATCCCAATACAGGGGCCTATGTACGCACCGATAATGGCGGCAATCAAGCCCTGATCAACTTTCGTGCAGGCGCTGAACCGTTTACCCAAGTCTCTTACTCAGAGGTTGTTTCTGGCAAAGTTGATCCCGCACTCTTGCAAGATCGGGCACTGCTGATTGGCTACACCGCAGAGTCGGTCAAAGACTATGAAAACTCAGGCGCGATCGCAAACGCCAACCCTAGCGCCATTCCGGGCATCACCATCCAAGCCCACGCCGTCAGCCAAATTCTCAGCGCCGTTTACGACAATCGCGCCTTTATCCACACCTTTCCCGTTGCTCTAGAGTATCTGTCGATTCTCGCAGCAGGTCTTTTCGGCATCGCGATCGCGCAATGGCAGCGAAAGCCTGGAACTCATCTATTCATTGTGATCATCACCAGTGCCGGCTGGTTACTGCTTGCTTACGTCATTATGATTGCCAGTTGGTGGCTGCCCTTGGTGCCGACGCTGAGTGTTTTTTTAGTCAACGCGATCGCACTCTACCCCTTCTACCAAGCCCAAAAACAGCTACAGTCTCAGCTCAACGATCAAGACAAACTGATCGATCAAAC
>JAAUPS010000385.1 GCA_012033015.1 Phormidesmis sp. RL_2_1 | reverse complement strand
ACCGATTGCCCCAATCAGAAACATCTCTACATCGTTCGAGGCATATTCGCCACCGACATCGCCGTATCTATCCGCGATTAGAGGATCGCCGTTCGCGCCGGTAACTGAAATTGTTCTGTAGTCAAGTGTAACTACTCAGGCTGAGGGAGGAGCGAGTGAGCATTCCCAGAAAACAGATCGACAAGCGCATCCAAGACATCAAGTCCCTGCTTTCGCAGCGTGGATAGATACCCGCGAATGCAACAGAAGTCTCTTGCCCCTTGTTCAGAGCGAAAGCAGCCAGAAATTTTCTGCTTCAGCTTCATCATCCGCAGGTCACGTTCAGCTTGATTGTTATCAAAGGGGACATCGAAGTTGTGCATAAACCCGAGCACCGCTGCCTTATGCGTTTGTAGCCGTTCGAGCAAATTGCGCGGGATAGAGCGTTTAGGTCGGCCTCTTTTCTTCGGTTGTGTTGGGTCTGGCAGTGGCATCGGATTCTGCCTCAAGCCTTGGTCTAAAATAGCGTCATAGCGGGCGCTCAATGCGACCAAGTCCTCCTCAGGCAACGCCGTTTTTCCCTGTGCTTTGAGCGCTTTCACCTGGCTGTGAACGCTCACGAGCAAGACACTCAGATGAAAAGCCCACCCTTGGCCATAGTGATCGAGAACATACTGCAACTCTCTGAGGTGATGCGCATTGCACAGAAAATGCTCGCAGTTATAGCCTTGGTAGCTTTGCAACCCATCGTGGACGGCCTTGCCCCCGAACTCGGGCAGAATTCCCATCTCGTCCATGGCAAGCCGACCCCGTTTGTGATGAACAAAGTAATAGGTCAACCCGTCAGTCGCGGCCACGTGCAGCCACCACAGGTGCTGATTGACACGAAGCCCGGTTTCATCAAAGTGGACCACCTCAGCGGCTTGAATCGCCTGGGCAATCTCCGCCTCAAGCGGTGCTATCGCCTCAGTACACTGCGCCCTAGTGTTGTACAAAGTGCCTTCTGCGATGACCACACCGAGCAAGTCGCTCATGCATTCGCAGGTACGATTCGAGGGCAACAGTTGCTGCTCCATCAGGTAGACCATCATCCCCTTGAGTCGCGGTCCATACTGCACCACATTACTCGCCTCGAACGGAAAACGACCCTGGCTTGTCTGCCCACACGCTGGGCAGCATTTCACTGCGGCCTGATGCTCAGTGACTAGCAATTCTATCGGGGGAATGTCAAACACCTGGCGAGACAAAACCTCATCAACTGGCACCGTGGCCAGTGACTGTCCACAGCCTGAACAGCTCTCAACGTTATGCACTTCAACAAACTCTGGGAGGCTGCACCACTCTAGCGTCTGTCCTGGATGGTCGAGTTGGCCCCCTGAGGGCTTCTCACTTTTACGCCGTAAGCTCCGCGTGCGTTTGCCAAAGCCATCCCCCGACGGTGGTTTACTGCTGTTGCGACTGTTCTTTCCCAGTCGGCCTTTCAGCTCTTTTACTTCAGCTTCTAAGTGATTGAGACGTGCCAGTAACTGGCTCACCAAGCTCACAACTGCCTCTTCCCCCTCGACATAGACGGCCCGGATGTCTGCTTCACTGAGCTGGTTTTTCGGCTTTTGTTTACCCACGGTTATGATAATAGGGAGGTGCTTGATAACAAGTTACTGGACTGACGTACTCGCACTAAGAAAAGTCTCTATTTTTTAAGCCTAGTAGTTACCAATTTAATCTATAGAGGCCGTTCATTCTATGTCTGTCGAAACCGTGGGAAACCCGCCACCTGAGACCGCTCAGATCCGAGCGAGCATCGAAAAACAGTTGCCGGATATTATCGCTAGTTTTAGTCAAGTTCTACAAAATGAGTTTGGTCTTGAAGGTCTTCGTGTCGGTGGGTTTACCCTTGTCCCAGCGGTGATGACAGCAGAAGCTGCCGACAGTATTTCTTGCGATGAAGAGGGCTGTTCTATTGACTGAATATCACTGAATATCACTGAATATCTTAGTTAGTGGCATCTAGGTTAGATGCATTTAGGTTAGTGGTATCTAAGCTAGCAATTGCATGAGGCGTCAAGCTAGCGAGAATCAAGCTGGTTTGACCGCTTAAGTGCAAGCTCGTCGCTATATAGCCTAACGACGTGGGCAGAGGCGGTAATTGATGACGAAATAAGACAGCCTGAATCCGTTGAAAGGCTTCAGGAAGGCGGCGATAGGCAATTTTGGGAAACGCATGGTGCACGGAGTGATAGGGCAAACCGCCCATCAGCCAGTTAACCCACTGGGGTGTTGTTAAATTTCGGCAAGCGTATAGCTGAGTGATCTGGTAGCTGGTAGTTTGTTGCCACAGTCCATAGTGTTCTAAATGATCGCGGGTCTGAACGATGATGCCAATGCCGCGCTCTAGCACTATCCAAAATAAAAGGTACTGCCACACACTGAGCATTTGGAGGGCGACGATGCCAAAGATAGCTGCTTGTGTACCGATGATGCCAACAACGTCGATCAGCATTTGTTGACGCAGATGAGGGGCATTGTTTTGTTGCTTAATACCCTGCGAAAAGGTTCTGACAATTAGGCCAATGCCGCCAAAAATCAAGATATCGATTGGCCATTGGTGACGGATATACCATCGTTGCCAAGCAGGTGCCGCTAAATATTCGACGGTTGTCCACTGCACCCTTTCAGGATCGCGCAGATCAATACCGTTCCAACCATGGTGCAAGCGGTGGAGCTGGTTGTAGGTGCCCACTGGCCACAGCATGGGCCAGGAGATGAGCCTGGGCATGAGGATGTCAAACCATTCCCAGCCGGTGAGGCGGCGGTGGGTGGCATCGTGATTGCAAATGAGCCAAAAGGCATAGACAAGGCTAGTGGCGATCGCACCTAAAATAAACAGGCTGATGTGGTCGGTTTTCCAGGTGAGTATGGTCATGCCAAGAGTCAGCCCCCCTAAACTGATAAACCTGACCAATCCAGCCCAAGGGTCAGCATCTTGGAGATCAGCAACCGCTGCGCGCAGCTCTTGGATAAGCTGAGGATGTAAAGGGGGAAAATCGGGTGGTTGATCAGTTGAAATGGTGCTTTGCATGGTATTCACCCTATTGAGCGGCTAAGTTTGCCATTCAGCCGTTTAGTCGGGCCATGTTTGGTGAAGCCCAATAATAGGCTAGTGCTAAGCGACTTGGTAATCTTCTACGACAGCCTCAGTGCTTTCGGACTGCTCGGGTTCAAGTGCTACAACCATGACAGAACAAGGCGCGTGGTGCATGACATAGTTACTCACGCTGCCTAGCAGCAGTTCTTGAAAGCCTTTACGCTGGTGAGATCCCATGACAATCAAGTCAGCTTGCCAGCTTTTGGCAGCTTGGCAAATACCTTTGCCGGGTTCATTAGTTCGTTGGAGAAACTCGCTGTTGACCCCTGCTGCCTGTGCTCGACCGGTATAGTCGCACAAGATTTCTAAGCTTTTTTCTCCATAGATTCGCCACTGCTTTTGATAATTGTCCCAAGCGCTTTGGGCTAAAGGTGTAGCGTAGTCCCAAGCCGATCGCGATCGGGTGAAATCCATTCTCGATTACTACACCCAACGCTTTGGCTCGTGGTCGGACTACTGCCCCTCTCGCGAGGCGATCGCGCCATGCCACCAGCAGAACGATCGCCATTCGTGTGACCTCGAAACACGAGCGATTGGGTCATTGCTGCCGCATCGGTCAACCTTCCCTTTAAGATCAATAACGACATTCACCCCCCGATCCAGTTCGTTTGATCGCGCGATGTGTGCCAGTCTCTATCCGACTCCTTGCATGGCTGACCCGCCTATCCCCACCGCGATCCCACCCGCCCCCAAAATTCATGAGCAAGACTATCCAAGCAATTCGCGGAACCCGAGACATTTTGCCCGAAGAAGGCCGCTACTGGCAGTTCGTCGAAGCGACCACCCACGACATCCTCAGTCGCGCCCTCTACCAACAAATTCGGACGCCGATCTTCGAGCAAACGCCGCTGTTTGAGCGTGGCATTGGTGAAGCGACGG
>JAAUPS010000384.1 GCA_012033015.1 Phormidesmis sp. RL_2_1 | reverse complement strand
ACGACACCGGTCGATCGTAGATCCGGATGAATTGCGCCTTGGGAATTGAACCCTAAGCCTTGGAATCACCAATTCCCAATAAAACCGGAGTACGTTGCCAATCGATCCCGAACCCGTACCGACGGTCATTATGCACACCGGTGGCATGGAGATTCCACTGGTAGTTAAATAATGGATCGTTGGGCGTGATGCTGAGACTGATGGTCCGATCGGCAAAAACTAATGTATCAATGCCCTCAAACAAAATTTGTTGGCCATCAGTGAAATTAATTGCATCAAACATGCGCTCACCATTGCCAGGGTCAAACCTTACACCACCTTGAGTAGCACTGGCTAAATTGAAGGAAACATTAGTTGATAAATACTGACTCAGGTTAATTTGGTCACGCTCGCCACTCCCAAACTCAATGTTCCCATTGCCAGAAATAATCACTTGGCCGCCGCTGAAGATGGGAGTAAATGTATTGGCTCGGTAGTTCCCTTGTAGCCAGTTGGAAAGACTGGGAGAAGTAGGATTAGCACTACGATCGGTAACGATACTCAATCGATAATTGGTATTCGCCGTGCTTGTACCGGGCGTGACAACAATGAAATATTGCCCTGCGCTCATCTGTTCTACAGTGATTTGGTCAAGGCTGATACCCGGCAAAATTGAACGACTGAGGGTCTCGCCTAAGTCGAGGATGCCGTTACGATTCGTATCTTGAATTAGCAAAATATCGGCATCAGCACTTAACTGGTCCAAGGTGATCTGAACATCACTAGTCTCAGTGAGATTAATCCGGAAAATATCGCTATCGTAGCTTGGATCAAAAGCCCCAACAAACTCACGCAATACCTGGGGCTGGCCACTGCTCAAATCAATCGTGCGAGCGCTATTGAATGTTGCACCAGCGGTATCGGCAGTCAACTGGAGATTATAGTTTGTGCTACCAAGATAGCGATCGACATCCACATAGTAAGTCCCCGCACTCAAGTTATTCAGGCTAATTTGCTCACGTTGAGTGCCACTACGCAGTGATGTCCCAATCCGCTCATTGCTGCTGATACTGCCATCCCCATTGGCATCGTAGTAGAGACGCAGGTCCGCATCGTTGCTCAGCCCACCTAGATAAATTTGTAGGTCACTCGTTTCAGCCAGTTGGAACATATAGCGATCGCGGCTGTCCTGGGGCGAAACGCTACCATTGATACTCCACTGTCCAGTCAGTGTCCCAATCACCGCCGCATTATTCACCAGACTACCTGGCTCACTTAGAGCCGTACTCAAGCTGAGGCGATAGTTTGTCTCACTATCAAAAAATGCATTCACTTGCAGATAGTATTCACCATAGGTTAGGGCCGAAATGTTGATGGAATCGGCCTGTGCTCCGCCCAAAATCGAACGTGCAAGGCGTTCATCACTAGTCAAGCGACCGTCACCGTTAACATCTTGAAATAGGGCAATATCAGCGTCACTCGTCAGTTGATCCAGACGCACCGAAAACGGATTGAGTCCCCTCCTAGAGCAAATCGATAGAGATCGATCGGGTCATCCGCTCCAACAAAATCACCAATCACCTGATTATTCAACAGTCCCAGATCGCGTGCAGTACTGACCTGGCTACCAGCCGCATCACTGGTAAGTGTGAGTTGGTAATCAATCGTTGTGCGATCATAGTTATTAACTTGAACGTAGTAGTTGCAGGGAACTAATCCATTTGCCTGAATCGTATCTGCAAGTTCGCGTGGATTCAGCGATCGAGCCAAACGTTCACCGAGGTCAATTTCGAGTAACCCATTCCCATTACGATCGTGGAATAAAGTTAGATCAGCATCCCCACCATTCACAGTGAGGGGAAATCTCCAGATCGCTGATGCTGCTCAAATCAAACCGATAGAGGTCAACTAGATTAATCGGACTGACACGATCGTTAATCAGCTGACGGCCCGCAAGATTGCCAAGGTTGATTGCCGCACGGCCATCAATGATCGAGGTCGAACTTGCGATTGAGAAGGTTGCCGTCTGTGGATAGGACATTCCAATCGAATCGATCGTCGGTAAGACGTTCGAGGCATTGCCAGATGGAGTGATTAAAGATGTAGCGCCTAAATCAGAGGGGGTATGGTTGGTGGATTGCAACATGGATTTGAGCCTAGAAAATTCTCTATTTGCTAATAGGTGTATCAGAGACAATCTTTGGGTTCTACGTTATTTCAAACCATTTAGTTGTCCTGATTTAGACAGGTTAGCTTGTACATCCTTCTTGATCGTGGGGCATCGTCGCACCTCAAGGGGCATACCAACTAGCGAATGGCCAATGGATTCTGAGTCAGGCTTGCCTACCGTGATGGGCAAAGCCAAATCGGCAATCTATTACATTTTGTACGGATCATGGGATGCTAATAACCGCTCTAATTTAGCTGCATCAATCCGTGACGTAAACTGTTGGGCTTCATGAATATCCCGCGTTGTCTTCGTCACACTGATCGCCGAACCAACGGAAAACATCACGCCCATGGCTAAATAACCCCGCACCCAAGCATTAATCGGCGCATAGGTAATTCCCACTAATGTCCCTCCGATCGAAATCACCAAAGAAGCCCAAACCTGAATAATCCAGCCTGTGCTGTGTGGATTCGATGCGCTATTGAGAACGCTGTTTGATTTTGTAGTGGCCATATTCTTGTGTAATTTTATCGACAAATCAATCGTAGATCTCCTCAATAGGGGATGTAAATTAGCTGTTTTTGATTTAAGTCAAATTCATCATACTTTTGATTTAAATCAAATTTCTGGTTCGTCTGTTACGGCGCGATCTGTCCGGAGAAATCCGCGCTATCCAATACTCAACTGAAGATGTGCATGATTTATCCCCACTAATTGCTGACAAACCTTGGCAAAAGGCGATCCGATCGTCGAACCCCAAGGTGCCTATCATTTAGTAAATAGAGAATGGCTTTTGAGTCGGGATTGTGAGGGAGATAAAATGAGCCTCTAATCCAATCCATTAAGTGATTTAATCATTTCCCTAGCGGCGCTTACTATAATGTAGAATCAATAGAGAAATAGCGATATGTATAGGAGTACCTATAATTAACATTAGTATGAAGAAAGGTTCCAGAGTAAAAAGAGGGCCTTCCCATGTTGGTGATAATGCAGTATGTGGAGGAATAGATCTAGAGGCCCTTTCGACTATTGCTTTCTGATGGTTCAGATGCTCTGAGTATAGAATCGAGGCATTAATACTAATCCAAATCAAAGTAGAAAGACAAACATATTTGTTTTTTGAAAATCCAAACCACCTCCAAACACAATGACTTATCAATTGTATTGGCATGGATAGCGGCAAGACGATTATAACTACTATGACCAAAAATATAGCAGAGGAGATTATAGCCATTCATCATGTCTCCATTAAGGTAGTATGAGCTTTCTATGCAAAGCTTATAGGCTTTGATTAAAACCACTGACAAGCTAATTTTAAGTGCTTAATTCAGTTGAGTAAACTAGACATTTTTGATTTAAATCAAATTTCTGTTTCTTCTTTTGCGGCGCGATCGTAATCGGCTGAGGGTCTCTTGGCTAATCCCCAAGTAGGAAGCTAGATGGCCTAAGTTCACTTTTTCCTCAATATCGGGATGCTCTTGCAAAATCTCAGCATAGCGCTCTTGAGCCGATTGCACTTGGAATGATGTGATCCGATTTTGCAAGGCGGTATAGTAGCCTTCCAAAAGACGACGATTGACATCCACCCAGACTTGATCCTGGCTGCATAAATGTTTTAGGCTTTCATAACTGATGGAAATCAATTGGCTATCACTCAGACGCCACCAAACTATCTTCGCTAGGCTGACGATGGGCAAAGCTAAAGTAAGGAACGGCAAAGTGATCGGGGAAACTAAACCATGTCTCACTTCTTACCGTCAACTTGCTTAAACGCAACGAATTCCGCCTGAGACGACAAAGTAAATATGATTGGCGATCTGCCCGGCTTCCATTAGCGGATAATCTTTTGGAACGGT
>JAAUPS010000383.1 GCA_012033015.1 Phormidesmis sp. RL_2_1 | reverse complement strand
TACCGCTTGTAATTGCCGCTGGAGCAGCTTTAGCTCCTCTGGTACCGATTGCAGTTGGTGCAGCATTTGGTGGTGGTTTTGACCTTGCAGTCCAGGGAGTGCAGATATGGCGAGGAAATCGAGATCATCTTGATTGGGGAAGCATTGGCATTAGTACAGCGGGTGGAGCACTCAGTGGTGGCTTAGGGAGCTTTGCTGTAAGTGCGACAAGTACTGTTGTTAACCAGACGATAGGAATTGCAGGAAGAGCCTTAATCAATGGGGTAGGCAGTGCTCTTGTCGGAGGATATACCCAGTTTGTCAGAAACGCCATTAATGACATCTGTCTAGGAAACGGGGTACTTTCTGCTGCTGGATGGAATGGTGTGTTCGGAACTGCTGCGTCAGTCATTCCTGATGTGATCTATCAACCCCCAACTACAATCTTTAGGATTAATCGATCTCAGGTTAATTACTATAGGGGTAGAGAAGTTCCTGCTACATATATTGAAAGTACTTTAGGACCTCGCTATCCTAGCGTCACACCAGAAACAACGAGCTACCCAGTTAACAATGCAATAGCAGTAAGTGCAGGTCATCTTGTCAACAATGCTACAACTCTCACACCATTGACTGAGAATTAGGAGATGCTTCAAATAAAGTGAAAGAATTCATTCTCAAAAAATTAAAAATTACCCTAATCGCTTACGGAAGCATTGGTTTACTAATTTCCTTTTTTGGTCTTTTTGTTGAATATATCTTAAATTCGCAAGTGCAAATGTTTTCTACAGAGAGGTTAGTATCTCGTTTTTTTCAAATACAAGGTTTTTTCTTATTAATTGGCTTGTCTGCATTGATTCAGGTATCAATATCACATTATTTGTTTCTACGAAAACATCAAAAATACATTGAGAGAACTTATAAACCTTATAAGAAATCTAGAAAACGGTGGTGAAGGTTTTATTCAAATGAGGGAGGCTATAAGTTTTATGGCAAGTTCATAACGATGTGAAAATTCTACGAATTCAAGATGTGCTCAACCGTCAGACGGAAGAGCGGTGGTTAAACGAACAGCTCAATTCCCTTCGCACCAAATAACTACATCTGTGATGCGGCGAGTCAGCTCACCGCTGTCAGCAACCCGGACTCAGTCTATGCCTACACCTACGATGCCGCAGGTCGCTTAGTCAGCACCGATAACACCAGCACCGCTAGCGTACCAGATGTGCGGCTGACCTATAGCTACGACGCGGTGAACAATCGCACCTCCTCGGTGACCGACTTCATCACGGGCATCCAGCGGGGCGTAGAGACCTTTGACTACGACGCCCTCAACCGGGTGACGCGGGTTTACCCAGCAGGGCAATGGCGTGGCCCAGAAGCGGGTGGACATGACCTACGACGCGGCCAGTCAGATGACAGGATTAGCCCTCTACCGAGACTCAGCGGGTACGCAGTGGGTGGCCAACACAGCTTATGCCTATGATGCAGCCGGAAGACTGACTGACCTCACTCATGGGCGTAATGGTACGCGGATCGCTGACTACGACTTTAGCCGCCGCTGCGGGCAATGCCACGGGCGCAGACGACAAATGGCAGCTTGAGCGCTTCACTCGCGCCCTACGCTGGAATGTGCAACGGTGTCTAGAACAGACCTTCACTCGCCTTCGACAAGATGCCCGCTACGCCTGCATTCTGTTGTGTGAAACCGCCGTCTATGCTGGGTGCCAGAAGCTTGGTGGTTCAGCCACTTAGAAGACTGGCAGCAGGCAGGCGATCAGCTAATGGCTGCGTTGGATGTGTTGCGCGATCGCTATCTAGTCGAAGAAATGACCGCAGATACCGAACTATTGCTCAAGCAGCACAACCTCATGTACATCGTCTTCCTTTCCCATCTCAAACGGCTGACGTTTGACTTAGCCAGCATTAATTGAGAGGCAAAGCTAGGAAATAAAGCGCTGTTGCGCCGAGGGAGTGACCTATCTCAGAGGAACTCTCGTGGAGGACACCATCACGTTTGAAGCCGCTATCCGTTACGCCACCGGCATTTACTATCCGCGTATCGCGGATGCCCCTACGTCTGCTTTCATCGCCGCTCGAAAAGTCCTTTCTTCTGGCTTCTACGAGCCACGGTCGTTACCCGCAGAACGACCTAGCGCACCTGAGAAACCGTACCGGCAGCGATCGCTCCTGACGAAGCAGCGCACCCGGCTATCACGACTGAGATCGCGCATTCTACACCAAGCGCCTTTGTTCTTCTTTGAGCACTATCAGGCGAAGGTTGCAGAGAATCCTGAATACTATGGTGTCTGCATTATTGAGGGTATTTGCCGTGTTAATCCCGGACAGCGGTTGGGCTGGATAGCGCAAGCGCAAGCTATCGACCGAGAAAACGAGCTGCGCGGACATAGTAGGAAACCGCAGCCGAAGACATACCGATAGACATCTGCTAGAACTGAACGCCTTCGCGGTGAGTGCATGACGCATTCACCGCGAAAGCCATGCATAGCCAAAAGAAACCTTTTCTCTCAAAGCTGCAAAGCTTGAGCCACAACCACTCATCGCATCGAATATTCAGCGACTGGCTAGAGATTGCAGCCCTCACCCTCCACCAACTGCCGTACCACAGCGGCGAACTTGCCAAAGACGCGGCCTTTGAGCGGCTAGAACAGCGCTATATGGAGGCAATTAAGCCCTACAGCAAGGATGAACTGAACGTTTTCTCTGAGCTAGTGAGCCTGACACTGATCGCACATCATACGGGCTATGGTGATTTCCTGGGCGAGATGGCTGGAGAAGCTGAGCTACTGAACAAACGAGGCGGTCAGTTCTTCACGCCCTATCATCTATGCCGCGCGATCGCCAAAATGAATCTAGGTGATGTGAAATCGCAAGTTGAAGCAAAAGGTATGATCACCATCGTAGAACCCGCCGTTGGTGCCGGTGCTTTGGTGATCGCCGCCGCAGAAGAGATTGCGGCTCAAGGTATTGATCCTCGCGCTACCGTTCAGTTCGACTGCACCGACATCAGCCGCGATGCCTTCAACATGGCCTATATTCAGCTCTCGGCTCTGGGTCTGCAAGCGGTTGTGCGCCACGGTAATACGCTGAGCGGCGAATACTGGGAGGCCCGCCCAACGCGCAGCTGCGGTTGTTTGACCAATGGCTAGCGCCCCAGCGACGGACAGCGCGGTTAGCCGAGGCCATGAGATCGCTGTTTGTAGAAGAGGGTGACCCGGCGACTGAACGCTCAGAGACGCTCTTCGACATCGACGAATTCGCTGTCAATAGCCCATCGAAGAGACAAGTGCGCCGCGCTGCCGACATTGTTCTAGACAAGCAGTTGGACTTGTTTGGTGCGTGATGCCAGCCGCTGTGGCGGCGGTTCTATGCGATTTGTTTCTGAGGAGAAAACACAATGGACAGCGCACTTCAAATGGATTTATCTGGATCTCCTTACCAGCAGGGTGATGATTTCACGCTCGAACCACTCAACAACGGTTGGTATAGCTGGACTGGCGCGGGCTGCTTTGAGGGCGACCACTGCGCTTTCGAGAGCTTTCGGACAGTGGAGCAGGCTACTGCCGATGCGCTTTTTCGACTGGCCATCGCCGATGGGCAAGATACAGCAAAAGCAGTGCTGATTGTCTTTTCGGCAGGTTTGCCAACAGGCTATCTAGATTTGGAGAACATCGACTATCCCTGATGCGCTCTGTGCCCTTCAGACGATTGCTTGAAGGGTTGCTTCGTATAGTCGCGCCTGCTGCGTTGCAGCGATGGGCTGAAGCATTTGGAGAGAATCCGATGGCCACAGACCAAGCCACTGCCGACTATGAGGGCGAGCAAGCAAAGCTAGCCACCCTTCAAGATAACCAGGCTGACTGGGTTGAGTGTGAACAGCCTCAGCCCACTTGTCGGCCCATCCTCAAAGTTTGCGCTCAGTGTGTGAATTGGCGAGCAGCAAGGCAACTGCGTCTAGCTGATGGCAGCACCCGGCCCGCACCCGGATTCTGTACAGCGAGAGCTAC
>JAAUPS010000382.1 GCA_012033015.1 Phormidesmis sp. RL_2_1 | reverse complement strand
AATGAGCGATCGCCCCGGCTCACACAAAAGCTTAGGCAGGGGTAAGTCATTTGCCCTGCAGGCTGCTGCAAGGCTCTCACAGACGGTTTTGGCCCACTGATCAATGCTCGGTGGATCGTCCGACTCGGTGTAGCGAATCCCTAGCCCCCCGCCAATGTCAATTTCCTGAATAGATAGGCCGTATTGATGGGCCATTTGGCACCAGCGCACCATCACTTCGGGTAAGTCTTGGTGGGGCTGAAGCTCAAAAATCTGTGAGCCAATATGAGCATGTAAGCCAATGCAGTGAATGCTGGCAGCGTCCTTCGCTAGGTAGGCAAAAACCGCTTCTAGCTGATCAGGATCAAAGCCAAATTTACTGTCAATATGGCCGGTTTGAATGTATTCGTGGGTATGGCATTCAATCCCTGGGGTCAGGCGCAGCAGAATGGTCGCTGCCGTGCCCCGTTCTGAGGCCAACTGATTGAGAGATTTCAGTTCGTGCCAGTTGTCCACCACGATGCGCGCATCGGCCTCTAGCCCTAGCTTCAGCTCGTCCAAAGATTTGTTGTTGCCATGAAAATAGAGCATATCGCCCTTAGCCCCAGCGCTGATCGCCGTTTGTAGCTCACCGCCTGAAACCACGTCTATAGCGATGCCTTCTTGGGTAGCAATAGCACATACCGCCAAACAATTCCAAGCCTTGGAGGCATAGACAATCAGCGATTCCCCCGGATAGTATCGCTCAAACGACTGCTTGTACTGTCGGCAGGCCGTCCGCAATGTTTGCTCATCTAATATGTAGAGCGGTGAACCAAACTGTGCGACTAGGTCTACAACGTCACAGCCACCGACCATGAGGTGATCTTTGTCATTCACCGCTGCGCTGAGGGGCAGCAAACTTTGATTGACAGAGGTGTCGGCTGTCACTTGGGCGAGGTATCGCAGACTAGAGGAGGCCGCCGCCGAACCCGCCTGATGCGGAGTATTTTCAGCATTGGCAGCATCAGAGACAGATAGAGGCGCAGATGGAGCATTAGAGACCATAGGGCGGGTGACAAAGGTAATCGTTAGACTATCAGTGTACAATTGAGCGCTATAACCGGGTGTGCCCATTTCGTCAGCTTGGGCTATTTTTTTGTCTTTTTTAGCTTGTTTGCCCTTGATTGAAGCAGATCTTCCGGCTGCGCTTGCCCTTGACCAGCGTTGTTTGGGAGGGCTATGGACACGCTCAGGTTACGAAAGAGAACTCAACAGTGACTGTAGTGATTTGCTCGTACTCGCGCGCGCGCCTTCTGCTGAGAGGCTGAAAGCGTGCTTGGCAGATGGGCGATCGCGGCCAGCGCTGGAAGATCCGACCGCTTGTGAGCCGACAGCTTGCGATCTCACCGCCTGTGACTCTACTGCCTACGAGCCTACCGCCTACGAGCCTATCGCCTACGAGCCTACTGCCTACGAGCCTACCGCCCTACATCTGCTGGGCACAGGCTGTTTGTGGGCCATCTTAGAAGAAGCACACATTACAACGCTGGCCATTGAGCCAGCTTTTCAAGGCCAAAAGCTAGGACAACTGCTGCTCACCGAGCTTTTGCTATGTGCCCCACCGCCGCAGGGCTCACCCGAGCCACCCTAGAAGTCCGCACCACGAATCAACCCGCTCTGAAGCTCTATCAAAAGTTTGAGTTTAAAGCAGCGGGCATTCGCAAGCGCTACTACTCAGATGGAGAAGACGCTCACATTCTATGGCGCAGTGGCCTACAAAACGAGGCGACACTGGCCCAAATTTATCGGTATAAAAAAGAGGCGATCGCACAGATCGCCAGCACTGCTCAATTGATGTTCGTAGATTGCCCCTGTGATGCGACTCAACCTTTGGTCAACCTTGATTGAGCAGCAAAATCCCAGCCGCAATCACACCGCAATCACACTGCAATCACACTGGGCATCCTGAGCCAAACTGTCATTGATCCATAACTAATGCCATCAACAAAAATTTACTTCTACTATCTGTAATTTAAGTGCCAACTTATGCGTGCAAAACAACTTGGTAGTCTGTGTAGCCAAAAATATCGATCGCGCCCTAAGTCTCAGGCTAGTTTTTCTAGTTTCCTCTGAGGGTAGTGAATACCGTTCTCTGTCTACGAATTTTTGCTGTGCTAGAATCAGCCTAACCAGCCCACAGCAGGTGATGGAATACCGCCATGTTTGAACGCTTCACAGAAAAGGCCATCAAGGTCATCATGCTTGCCCAAGAAGAGGCCCGCCGCTTGGGTCACAACTTCGTCGGCACTGAGCAAATTCTCCTCGGACTCATTGGCGAAGGCACAGGCGTCGCTGCAAAAGTACTGAAATCCATGGGTGTCAACTTAAAAGACGCTCGGATTGAAGTCGAGAAAATTATTGGTCGTGGCTCCGGTTTTGTTGCCGTTGAAATTCCCTTTACGCCGCGAGCCAAGCGTGTTCTAGAGCTATCGCTTGAAGAGGCGCGTCAGCTCGGTCACAACTACATTGGCACAGAGCACTTACTGCTTGGCCTTATCCGTGAAGGAGAAGGTGTTGCCGCCCGCGTCTTGGAAAATTTAGGGGTTGACTTGTCTAAAGTGCGCACCCAAGTCATTCGGATGCTTGGCGAAACCGCTGAAGTCTCTGGAGGCAGCGGGGGTGGCAGCCGCACCAAAACGCCTACCCTAGACGAATTTGGCTCCAATTTGACGCAGATGGCCGCTGACGGCAAGCTCGATCCTGTCGTGGGCCGTCAAAAAGAAATTGAGCGCGTGATTCAAATTCTGGGCCGCCGTACGAAAAATAATCCTGTGCTGATCGGTGAACCCGGTGTGGGTAAAACAGCGATTGCAGAGGGCCTCGCCCAGCGCATCGGCAATGGCGATATCCCCGACATTTTGGAAGATAAGCGCGTGGTTACCCTGGATATCGGCCTGTTGGTCGCCGGGACTAAGTATCGCGGTGAATTTGAAGAGCGCCTGAAAAAATCATGGATGAAATTCGCGCTGCTGCGAACGTCATTTTGGTGATTGATGAGGTGCACACACTCATCGGTGCTGGTGCGGCTGAAGGCGCGATTGATGCGGCCAACATCCTCAAACCTGCCTTGGCGCGCGGTGAGCTTCAGTGTATTGGTGCGACCACCCTAGATGAGTACCGCAAGCATATTGAACGCGACGCTGCCCTTGAGCGTCGTTTCCAGCCGGTGATGGTGGGTGAACCAAGTGTAGAAGAGACGATTGAAATTTTGCATGGTTTGCGCGATCGCTACGAACAGCATCACAAACTGAAGATTTTGGACGAGTCGTTAGAAGCGGCTGCCAAACTCTCTGATCGCTACATTGCCGATCGATTTTTGCCCGATAAAGCAATTGACTTAATTGACGAAGCCGGTTCTCGGGTGCGTTTGCTGAACTCTCAGCTACCGCCTGCAGCCAAAGAATTGGACAAGGAACTGCGCCAAGTGCTCAAAGATAAAGACAACGCGGTGCGCTCTCAAGACTTTGACCAAGCAGGTGAACTGCGCGATCGCGAAATGGAAATCAAGTCTGAAATTCGTGCGATCGCTCAGAGTAAAAAAACCGAAGACGAAGAAAGCACCAAAGACACTTCCCCCGAAGTCACCGAAGAGGACATCGCCCACATCGTCGCCTCTTGGACAGGCGTGCCGGTTAACAAGCTCACCGAGAGCGAGTCTGAAAAGCTGCTGCACATGGAAGATGTGCTGCATCAGCGCCTAATCGGTCAAGACGAAGCCGTAAAAGCGATCTCACGAGCCATCCGCCGCGCCCGCGTTGGCTTAAAAAACCCCAATCGGCCGATTGCCAGCTTTGTCTTCTCTGGCCCTACAGGCGTAGGTAAAACAGAGCTTGCCAAATCCCTAGCAGCTTACTTTTTTGGGGCAGAAGAGGCGATGATTCGCCTGGATATGTCCGAATTTATGGAGCGCCACACCGTCTCCAAGCTGATCGGTTCACCTCCCGGCTACGTCGGCTACAACGAGGGCGGTCAGCTCACCGAAGCCGTCCGCTCGCCGCCCT
>JAAUPS010000381.1 GCA_012033015.1 Phormidesmis sp. RL_2_1 | reverse complement strand
GTTTGGGCGCAACATCTGATGCTCCATGGCCCTCAAGCATTTTTCTAAAATTGGCTGGCGGTTGTAGGTGGGGATGACAACGCTAAAAACATGGGCACAAGGAGGAGGAGGATGTTCTCGTTTCCTCACATTCTATTTCATTGCTTCCCTATCGAGTGAGCCGTTCTGGGGAGCGAATCCTGCCATAATATGAAGCTGATCATTTCGTAAACGGTACAAACAAGATATGGGCCTTGCAGATAAAGTCGTTTTGGCATATTCAGGTGGAGTAGATACAACGGTCTGCATCCCCTACCTCAAAGAAGAATACGGCGTTAAAGAGGTCATTACCTTAGCGGCTGATTTGGGGCAAGGTGATGAGCTAGAGCCCATTCGCCAAAAAGCCCTTACATGTGGTGCAGCCGAATCTGTCGTCACCGATGTGACCGCTTCTTTTATTGCTGACTATGCCTTTCCGGCTATTCAGGCCAATGCCCTCTACGAGAACCGCTATCCGCTCTCGACGGCGCTTGCCCGCCCTTTGATTGCTAAGCTGCTGGTTGAGACGGCGGCTCAGTATGGTGCAGATGCTGTTGCCCATGGCTGTACAGGCAAAGGTAATGACCAAGTTCGCTTTGATGTCGCGATCGCAGCCCTCAACCCTGATCTTAAAGTACTCGCACCCGCCCGTGAATGGGGCATGAGCCGTGAAGAAGCGATGGCCTATGGTGAAAAGTTTGGCCTCACGTTTCCGGTGAAAAAGACCTCTCCCTACAGTATCGATCGCAACCTGTTGGGCCGCTCTATTGAGGCCGGGCCATTGGAAGATCCATGGAATGAGCCCACTGAAGAAGTCTTTGTCATGACCCGTGCGATCGCCGATACCCCAGATGAACCCGAGTACGTCGAAATTGGCTTCGAGCAAGGGCTCCCTGTAAGCCTCAATGGCGATGCCCTAGCTCCCGTCGCCTTAGTCAGTGCACTCAACGACATCGTCGGTCGCCACGGTGTTGGCCGCATTGACATGGTCGAAAATCGCCTCGTCGGCATCAAGTCTCGCGAAATTTACGAAGCCCCCGCTTTGCTCGTACTGATTGCCGCTCACCGCGATATCGAAAGCCTTACCCTCACAGGCGACGTCACCCAGTACAAGCGTGGCATCGAGCAAAGCTACGCCCAACTGATCTACAACGGTCTGTGGTATAGCCCGCTCAAATCCGCCCTCGACGCTTTCATTGCCCAAACTCAAACCCGCGTCTCAGGCACCGTCAAAATCAAACTGTTTAAGGGCAACGCCATCATCGCTGGTCGCAAATCAGACAACACCCTCTATACAGACGAACTTTCCACCTACGGTGAAGATGATAAGTTCGACCACAAAGCTGCCGAAGGCTTTATCTACGTGTGGGGTCTTCCCACCCGCGTCTGGGCACAAAAGACCCGTTAAAATAGCGTCAACTACCTTTTAACTCTTTGCCAAGGGGACAAAGTTCTGACCATTGCCAGTGTCTAAACATTGGTGAACTAGAACTACCCCTTGGCATTTCTGTTTTGTATTAACATTCTTTAAAAAAGGTCAAAGCTTGGCTTTCAATGGGCCTTATATTGACTCATTCCCAAACTGCTGACAAAGTCGCTTTCTCATTGAGAACGTCGCCTGAATCAACTGCTATAACCCAGTACTATCAAAGCTTTAAGCAGTATGGCAATTGCTCTTACCAGCCTTTTCTTGAGCTTTGCCCAAGCTTGGATAGTGACGGAAATCCTTTAGAGCGTTACGCTTAATTGCTAACAATGATTAGCGATTTTTATTAACCTGATCAATTTATATCGATATGATATCGTTGTACACAATAACGATACGGAATGCTGAAATTAGCTGTCAGTTAGAATGCTACCGCTGCTTCAAAGCCTGCCTTAACCGGGATTATCTTTAAATAGCCTTAGAAGAATAACTAAACGCCAATTAAACACAACATTCCTATTAACATTTCACTTTTTTTGGAGAGCCAGCAGGCCATGTCAATTTACGTCGGAAACTTGTCTTACAGCGCTAAGGAAGAAGATCTTGAGCAGGTCTTTTCCGAATACGGCAAGGTCAAGCGCATTACCCTACCGACCGATCGCGAAACCGGTCGCCCTAGGGGATTTGCCTTTGTCGAAATGGAAGACGAAGCGACTGAAGACAAAGCGATCGAAGCTTTAGATGGTGCTGAATGGATGGAGCGAGAACTTAGAGTCAACAAAGCTAAGCCTCGCGAGCAGCGCAGCCGCCCTGCCGGTGGCGGTTGGAGCTAGGGCCTTTTACGTTCTGAGCTTTCGCTTGCCAAATATTATGCTGAGGCCACCGGCATTGGGAAAGTCAATACCTTATTAATATTGACTTTCCCAAGTGAAGTCTCTCAATATTCTCTCAATATTGAGGTACACTAGAGCGCTGGAGCTTAGAGATAGTATTTAAGGAGGTGAAGTAACACATGGCTCAAGTTGTCCTCGGACAAGACGAAAATCTCGAAGCAGCATTACGGCGCTTTAAGCGCAAAGTGGTGCGAGCAGGTATTTTCCAAGACATCAAGAAAAACCGCTATTTTGAGACACCTCCCGAAAAGCATAAGCGCAAAGCGCTTGCTCGTCAGCGTCAGCGCAAGCGTCGCTCTCGTCGCTAGAAAGTGCTGCTCATCCGCTCTTCGGGTGAATCAAGTCGGTTGGTAAAACAAGTCGGTTGGTAAGAACGAGTCGGTTGGTAAAACCAAAACAACCTTAAAAAAGGGTTCTGCGATTAAGACCGCAGAACCCTTTTGAGTTTATTTTATCAAGTGTAATCAGCGGCGGGCCACTGAAACACTGGTTACCCTCGAAACATGCTGCTGACCGAACTCTCTTCATGAATTCGCCAAATCGTTTCGCCCAGCATATTGGCGACCGAGAGCATCGTTAACTGCTCAAACTGCCGATCTGGCTCAATGGGAATGGTGTTCGTCACAATCACCTCTTCAAACAGTCCACTGGAGAGCCGCTCAAGGGCAGGTGGCGAAAACACTGCATGGGTCGCACAAGCATAGACTCGGCGGGCCCCATTTGCCCGAAGCACCCTGGCACCTTCACAAATTGTGCCAGCAGTGTCAATCATGTCATCTACTAATACGGCAGTGCGACCATCCACGTCGCCAATCAGGTTCATCACCTCAGCGATGTTGTGCGCTTGGCGTCGCTTATCGATAATGGCTAGTGGCGCATCGTCGAGCATCTTGGCAAAGGCACGGGCGCGAGCAACGCCGCCAACATCTGGCGAAACGACCACCAAATCTTCAATTCCTTTATTGGCCAAATACTCCACTAAAACTGGTGAACCATACACATGGTCACAGGGAATATCAAAATAGCCTTGGATTTGCGCCGAGTGTAGATCTAAAGCCAGCACACGACTAGCTCCCGCTTGAGTAATTAAGTTGGCGACTAGCTTCGCTGTAATTGACTCGCGTCCGGCTGTTTTACGATCTGCTCGGGCATAGCCGTAATAAGGCAGTACAGCCGTAATTTGCCTGGCCGATGCCCGACGGCAGGCATCGATCATAATCAGTAGCTCCATCAGGTTGTCATTGACAGGGCGACAGGTCGGCTGAATAAGATAAACGTCGCAGCCTCGAATAGACTCTTGAATTTGCACATACAGCTCACCATCGGCAAAGCGTTTGCGCACCATCGGCCCGAGGTCGGTTCCGAGATAGCGTGCCACCTCGCGAGACAGTGCCCGATTTGATGATCCTGAAAAAATTTTCAGTCTATTGTTGGTGTCGATGCGTGAAAGCATCGTCTTAAGTGGCAGCGTTGCAGAGCGGATCACAGCAGGCCCTCAAAACTTGGTTAAAAACAGTCAACATCAAAAACAGTCCCAAAAACCTTAACACTGAGTTACAAGTTCCCTCTACAGAAATAAAACGCATTAGGCACCTTCTCGATAACTGCCGAGTGTGGTAAACCCTATTGGCTTATCTGTGGTAGAAAAGAGCCGGATATCGAAATGCCAAGGACAGTCTGAAACAGTGGAAATAAACAGCAAGATA
>JAAUPS010000380.1 GCA_012033015.1 Phormidesmis sp. RL_2_1 | reverse complement strand
CGACCCGATTGCCCGCTTCCATGGCCAGCTCTGTTGCGTGCTCCCATTGGTCAATCAGCTCCTGCAAAAAGCAAGTGCCTGTTCTGCGATCAGTGTCAGCTTCTGAAAACGCCGCGTGGTCATCGTCATAAAACCCGTAGGCACCGACCGCTGACGCGTTAATCAGACGGATATCTGAATTCTGTTTACAGACCTCAACGCAGATGTGGGTAGTATCTAGACGGCTATCGGCCATGACCTGCTTGTAGTCATCCGACCACGGCTGGTCACTCACGTTGGCACCCGACATGTTAATGATGCTGCCTAATTTCTCAGCCGGGTAGGCAGAAAATTCCTCCCAGGAACAGTAATCTGCTGCAAAGGGAAATTTTTGCTTCAGCCGCTGAGGGGTTCTTCCTACAAGCACTAGGGGACAAGACTTTTCGTAGAGCCGTTGAACCAGCCTGGTGCCCACCATGCCGCTGGCTCCGCAAACGACGACTTTTTTCATGACGGTACGACAACTCCTTCATCAATTAGTTGCTGGAACATTTCGGTAAGAGTCTCCTGCACTGGGCGATAGGTTATACCCAACTCGCGAATACTCTTGCTGTTGTCGATTTTGACCGGGTAGCCAATATTACGAGCGAGCACCTTGCGCGATAGCGTCTTGTCGATCATTGGGCCGATCAGCCAGATTAACCATTTTGGGGCAGTCCCTTTCGGAAAGGGTAAAGCGTTGCCAAAGCGATCGCGAAGAATCTGGGCGATTTCGGGAAAGCTGCTATTCGCCGCAGAGATAATGTAGCGACCCTCAGCTTTTGGTGTGAACCCAGCACAAAGATGAGCTTCGGCCACCTCGCGGACATCCACCAAGCCCACTCCAAAGTTGGGGATGCCGCTCTTGAACGTGCCGTTGGCGAGTTGCTTCATAAAGTTGAAGGATTCAGATGTCGCATAGGGACTGATTCCTGGCCCCATGATGAAGGCAGGATTGACCGTGACGAGCTGCCATTGATCCTGGGTTCGGGCAATTTTCCAGGCTTCTTTTTCCGCCTCGGTTTTTGAGAAGGAATAGGGCTGGTGGGTTAGCGAGGACGTGGTGTTCCAGTCGTCTTCGTTGAAGAATTCCTTATCACCCGCTAAAAAATCAGCATTGTCTCCAAAGACAGCAACGTAGCTGCTCGTGACGACGACACGCTTGACCGATAGGGTTCTCTTTGCCTGTTCAAGTACATTGCGAGTGCCCAGTTTGGCTGGCTCGACGAGTTCTCGTTGGGCATCTTTGACCGTCAAAGAAAATGGCGAGGCAGTGTGGAAGACGATTTCGCAGCCAGCCATCGCCTCGGCGTAGGATCCTTCTGTGAGCAAGTCGGACGCGAAATAAGTAATGGTGCCGGGTAAATCTGACTGGAGGGCGTTGAGGTGAGCTAGTTTTTGCTCATTGGTGGGGTCGCGCACAGCGGCATGGACGTGATGTCCGTCTTCGAGAAGGCGTTTGATGAGCCAACCAGCAACGTAGCCAGTTGCACCAGAAACCATTACCTCTCTGGCCGATACAAAAGTAGACATGTTGAAACTCCAAAATCTTTATGTTGTACTCTCACTTTCTGAACGATAGAAACTGCCAAAATTTCCACTAAAATTCAGGTCAATAAAATAAGCTCCAAGCTGTCAGCATAAAAATGTTGCTGAAGATTAATATTCCTTTTCCCCACCATGAGCGGATTAACCGAAAAGCATAGATACTGAGTACCAGCACTAGCCCAAGCTCAAATAGGATAAAGAGATTGCCGTAATAGTCGGGATCCCAGTAGGAGATTGGGCTTTCAAAGCGGAAATTACTCAAAGGCCAGAAATGGCGATGGGCATCTTCTCGATGGGTGGGCAGATCGGCTAGGCAATGAAGTATGATACTGGCGCAACAAAGGGCGATCGCAGTGCTAATACTGTGCCATTTTGTCTGGCTTCCCAAGCCTACACCCAGTCCAATTCCGACCAGCGCAAGTGGAATCGAATTCCAAACATCAAAGGTGTTTTGCCAGAACGATTCATAGTAAGCAACATCCCAGATCTGCGTCTCTGACATACCCGCAATCAGTTTGGCCCAGCCATAGAAAACAAACATTGCCAAATCTGGAATGAGCGCTCCTAGCACAATCGGCCAGTTCCACTCAGGGCGAGCTTTTCGCCCCAAGATAGCCAGGTTGATAATTGCATGGGATGGCGTATTCATACAGGCTACGGATAGGTTCTTCTATTTGTTGTATGGCTGTTGCTTATGACTTTTGAAAGGCTAGGATTGCAAACACTGCGGCTGTAGTCGCCACGACTACTCGCACCCAATGCAACAGCACCCAGATTTGCAACCTGCTGGTTGCCTTTGCCGCGCTATACTTCAGGCCCATGAAAGCCAAATTATTTGGCAAATGGTAAATCAGCGTAATCGCTATGGTAAGTAGCAGTCCCACTAAAGCGATTAGCCAAAGCGATCGCGTTTCAGGGATATTCCAATTGAAAACAACAGACAACAGGGTTGCAATCAGAGCGGGTAAGAGAGTCGCTGCGGTGGGAGCTAAAAGCAGTGGAAAATTTCACCTTAAAATCTTGCATAAACGCAATCGGCTCAATGGATTGCCAATAGCGCGCATAGCTCATGCCGATATTAATCATATTGCCAGCAAAAGCAGCAGTGGCAATGATGGCGACAATGGCTGTTATATTTTTCATCTGTGTCTAAGCCTTTAAGCTACAGGTCTAGAGCGTTAGCGCTTGGCGTTCTTGTTCATTTGCTGAAAGAGAAATCCTGGGGCGAGACGGCTCATCAGCTTTAGCTGTGCCGACTGACCGGGCGCGATTTCATCAGTATTGTTTTTAAGCCCTTTGAGCAGTGCGGCGACTAGCTTTTCAGGTGATATGCGGGGGAATGATGGATCTAGTAGGTCAGCAGCTAGTTCGGTATCGACGACCGGCGGCAACAGCTCCACCACCCGAACTGAAGTGTCCGCTAGTTGCGATCGCAGGCTTCGGGTGTACGAGTGCAAAAATGCTTGCAAGCGCTGTAAACCGGGGCCGAGGCATAGGGAGAGTAAGCTAAGCCTGAGCTGACGTTGACAATCACCGACTCGCGTTGCTGCATTCCCGGCAAAAATGGTGAACTAGGCGTACCGGGCCTGACACATCAATGTCGATTTCTTGCAGTTGTTTCTCTAGCGGGAAACCCTGGGTGACATCAAACGAGTGCATGATCCCGGCATTGTTGATCAACACGTCAGTGCCGCCATCTGCATCCATAGCATCACGCAGTGCAACAACAGCCGCCTCATCAGCCACATCGCAGACCTGGGACGAAATATTCGGACGCTTGGCTGCCGCTGCCGCTAGCTTAGTCTGGTTGCGGCCCGTGATCACCACGACAGCGCCCTCATTAGCGAACGCAAGCGCCATCGCCAACCCAATTCCCGAACCACCGCCTGTTACAACGACACGCTTTCCATTTAAGTTCATATCAATGGTTCCTTAATCAGTACCAGCCCAAATACGGACGGGACATAGATGACTTTCAAAAAGAAAGCTATCTAGCTTGCAAGAAAAGAGTAACTTCTTAGCTGGCAAAAATGCAACCTATAATTGTAAGATTGTTTATACATGCGCCTCAATTTATGCCCGTTGGCAAAGATACACCGCGCTCCAACTGCCCGATGGCTTGCGCTTTAGATTTACTAGGGGATCGATGGACGCTGGTGGTGCTTCGCGATGTGCTGTTGAGGCAGCGCCGTTTATTCTTAGAAATCGCCGTTGACGAAGGTATTGCGACCAATACGCTCACCAGCCGACTGGAGCGACTCACCAAGGCAGGCTTGCTTGAACGTAAGCAAGATCTCCGCGATGGCCGCAGTCGTCGGTATGTGCCAACTGAGCGGGGTCTAGAGCTGATTCCGGTCATACTTGAGCTGATGATTTGGGGCAGTAAGCACACGTCGGGCTCGGTGCCTGCCGAACTTTTGGCCCGCGCCGTGGGCGATCGCGAAGCGTTGCTGGCAGAACTGACCGAGCAGGCCCGCAATTT
>JAAUPS010000379.1 GCA_012033015.1 Phormidesmis sp. RL_2_1 | reverse complement strand
AGAGCAAGGATGCATTCCTTGTCTTGGTGAGCATTCCTTAGCGCCGTACGACGACGCAGGGTCTCACCGCTGTCTTGGTGAGCATTCCTTAGCGCCGTACGACGACGCAGGGTCTCACCGCGATCGCCGCCAAGCGACGCGCCTGTGCCGGATGCATTCGGTACAGGCTATATATTGATATCGTCTTAGCTCATTCGACAGAGGCTGTAGCAATGCGCCAGCAAGATATAAATGGTCATAAATGGTCTGGCTTTTTACGCCCCGACCTGGCTCAGAACTCTGTTGAGTTTTCCGCTTTTATACCCTTCTAAATCTAGCGTGACATAGACGAATCCAAGGCGCTGGAAAGTCTCCACGAGTGCGGGCAAATCAACCTGCATCATAAAGCTTTGAATGTCTTCAGGCATGAGTTCAATCCGCGCCGTCTCCCCATCCGAGCGCACCCGCAAATTCCGGTAACCCAAATTCTGCATATGGCGCTCGGCCCGTCCTACGCGGTGCAGTTTTTCGGTGGTGATTAGCTCGCCGTAGGGAAATCGAGAGCTAAGACAGGGCTGGGAAGGTTTATCCCACCAAGGCAGAGCAAGCTGTTTAGACATTTCGCGCACGTCTAATTTGGTGATGCCGACTTCGGCTAGTGGCGATCGCACGCCCCGTTCTTTTGCGGCGGCAATTCCTGGCCGATAATCTTGCAAATCATCTGCATTCAGCCCATCGACTAGGTACGGGTAACCTAGCTTATCTGCCAATGGCCGCAGCGTATCGTATAGCTCACTCTTGCAAAAATAGCAGCGATTTACCGGATTATGAGTATATTGCTCATTCTCCATTTCATGGGTTTCAACAACCTCATGGGCAATACCCATTTCAGCCGCTTGCGCCTTCGCATCAGCAAAATCTTCTGGCATGAGTGACGGCGAGTTTGCCGTCACTGCCAGCGCCCGATCACCTAGCACATCAAATGCCACCTTAGCCACCAAAGTACTGTCGATTCCACCTGAATAGGCAATCAGGGCGCGATCCATCTTGCGGAAAATTGCTTGAAGCTGGATCAGTTTGCTGGGTGTATTCAGTTTGCTAGACATAGTTGAAATATGAATGGTGAGAAATACGAAAGGGTGATTGAGCTATGGCGTATCCGTATGTATTCTAACGAAATGCATTCTAACGAAATGTATTCTAACGAAATGCATTCTAACGGCACCTACGCTCGCAGATTCCCTAGAACTGGCGACGCTCGAACACCGTTACCGTAATCGTCAGCAGGAGTACAGTGTAGATGAGACTGTACACCGCATTTTCTAGCAGGCCGCCACCACTCGGGGGGGCGACAAATCCGTTGGCAATTTCGTTTTTGAGGTTGAGCCGCTCTAAATCGGGCAACACTAAAAACAATCCCTCGGCCACACGACGAAAACTCTCACTTTCAGCAATTTTGTCCAGCTCTAAAATGTTACGGGTCTCATGGCCTACTGCAAAAATCGCCAGGGTCATTAGCGTTGCTAGTACTGTACTGGTGATCACACCAAACATCATTGCTGCAGCAATGAGCAGCACCATCTCCAAAAACATAAAGAGTACGGCTAACAGCATGAGATGGAGCTGAAATGGCACACCGCTAAAGGCCAACAGCCCTAGCATTACCGTGGTGAGCGCGGTAATCAGCACCGCCATCACCAAGCTCAGCCCTAGGTGCTTGCCTAAAATAAACTCTAAACGGCTGATGGGCTTAGCAATCAGTACCAGTACAGTTTTCTTTTCAATTTCTTTGTTAATAAGCCCGGTGCCGATAAAAACCACCACAAACAGAGACAGTAAATTAATTGCGGCTAGGCCGGTGTCGAGAATGAGCTTATCTTGAGTGCCAGCGGCGACTTCCGGCAAGAGAGCAATTGCCATCACCATGATGATGCCAAATACGCCAACGACATAGAGAATGCGATCGCGCACTACCTCCAAAAACACATTGTGTGCGACCGTCCAAATTCGAGAAAATGCCGTCATCCAAGCCAAATCCATAACTTCCTTTTTTAAATTTCTGAGTTAATCCATTGCACTTTAGGCAAATCTTCGCCACAATCTACCGTCGTTACCTGTGACGTCGGGGGGGGTTGATTTTCTTCAGTCGGCACCGGGCGAACTCTCTCTTGAGGTAAATTTTGCAGGATTTTTCTAAAAAGAATCCTGCATCCTGACTGACCGGCCCTAGCCAAGTGGCCCGCAAAACCAGTCTGTAGCCCTCCCCTAGACGTTGAGGCTCTGGTACCGCCATCCGCCAGAAGACCTGCTCATCTGGCGCAGAAAGATTGGTCAACATCCGCTGAGTAATCTCTTCTAAGCGGCTCTGTCGGGTATAGAGCCAGCGCTCAGTTTGATACCAAGGTAGATCCGTCAACTCCCCTTCAATAGCCTCCGCCGTGCCTTCTAGCAAAGGCACCCCTTGTGATTGTTGCGTGCGCTCTGTGCGGGCCAAATCGTAGACAAATTCACTTGCATCTAGGCTGCTCACCAGCAAGCTGGGATAGTGACTCACCCAGTCTTGCACCCGAAAGTAAAACAAAATCCAACTGCTCAAGAGCAAATTGATTAAAAGGGTCATAATCAGGAGCTGCTGAGTCTCTTTTTTGGGCAGCTTAACCTGCAAATCCCATTTGACAAAATCAGGCAGCGCCATCACCGCTGTAGAAATTAATGGCCAGCTAGAAAGCGCCCAGCGAAATCGAGTATCTATCCAAGGTCTAAACAGAAACAAACACAGCACAGCCCCTGTAATCCAAGGGCTAATCGAAAAATTACCGACTTTGACAGGGTTTTTAGTCAGCGCCCACCAAATGGCTGAGGTAAAGAAAATCCAGCTCAAGGTACTCAGCACCTCGATGGTCAAAGGACTGCTGTCTGGCAAGGCATCAATGCTAGCCGCAATGACCAAAGAGAACACACTCAGCAACAGCAAGGTTTGCCAAGCGAAGAAATCTTTGGGCCACAACAGGTCTCTAATTTGGGTGCTCAACTCTTGAAACATTTCTGGCATTAGCTCCAACCTCCGGCTACGGCGCGCAGAAAAAGTATCAGCAAAATAGCGCTAAAACTCGCGGCATTCGCTTGAATGACCGTATCTTTGAAGTAGGAAAGTGCCTGTTGCGCTTCGCTGCGGCCTTGTCGGGCTCGTAGGTAGCGTTCATCTCTGCTGGGCTGGCGTTCATCTTTGGGGACTTCAAAGGCTCCGTTGGAGCGCAGAATGAGTTTGAGCCCCTCTTCTTTCAGAAAATAGGTAATGAAAAAAGAGAAAAAACCAGCCGCGAAAATTATTGCCCCTAGCCGCGTCGTCCAGTTACTGAGCAGCAGTCGATCAAATAGGATGTAGCTGATCAACTGCGCCTTAATATCTGGGGGCGAAAGCGGCTCTATGACCAAAAAAGCAATCCAGCCAACTACAACTGCCGCTAAGTTGACCAAGGTGGCGCTTTGCATACTCACTTGGAAGCCTAATCGCAGCCGCTGCCGATAGATACCGGATTCAATGGCGATCGCACCATTAAAAATAAAATCTGAAAGGCGATCGCCCTCAGTGGCAATATCGGTTCGTACCCCATAGCAGCACACAATTCATGGTTAAGAGCAACTTGGTAGAATTAACGTTCAAAAAGATAGCCTACTAAATAGCATTAACTTTTAGCCCATCAACTTTTAGACATATGGCATAGGGTATCGCCTGAAGGCCCATTTGAGCTAGGTAAATGCGCGGAAAACCTCAATTCTTTCTGTACCCATATCTTTAGCTGTCTTTTTTGTACCCATGTCTTTGACTGCCCTTTGACTGCCCTTTGACTGCCCTTTGGCTGCCCTTTGGCTGCCCTTTGGCTCAACTCGCTAGCAGCAGGATCTGACGTTCAGTAGAATAGGGCTGTTGACCTTATCTGAGACCCCATGCCCAAAGCCATTGGCATTCGCACTGCCCAGAATAATTCCGAGCGTCTGATCGGCCAAATTCACGTCTATGACGGTGAGGGCAAGGGTAAATCTCAAGTGGCCTTAGGCGTGGTATTGCGA
>JAAUPS010000157.1 GCA_012033015.1 Phormidesmis sp. RL_2_1 | reverse complement strand
GATTGATGCTTTCAGCAAGCAACCGTCTTCGCTCTCGTAAAAAGGCAATGAAACTTTCTTTTTCCATTTGCCACAATGCAGTTTCTAATGGCACAAACTGCTGTTTTAGAAATTTCGACTCAATGTTGGGGAGATAAACAGATGGCTCGTAGCTGAAAATTGTATGATCGCTTTGAGAGGTGAGTAAGGCAATGTTAGCCAGCTCGTTTACGAGACTTTTGTCGTAGGAAGACTTAGCTTTGAAAAGTTTATAAAGTGACTTTTTCGGCAAAATATGATGGCGTTCAATGGCGTAAGCGTGGCCGATGGCCTGATTGTAGAGCGGCAGCGAGGCATCAGTCCAGTCGGCAGCAGGAATTGGGTTCATTGCTAAGAATTAGGAAAAAAGTGATGCCGTGTATCCTGTGATCGCACCCCGTTGAATGCACCTCATGTGCGCGACTGGCCTCGCTCACACTGCGTTTGCCGCTGATCACCTCCAGCACGACTTTGGCCTTAAATTCGCTGCTATAGTTTCTTTGCTTGCTTGCCATGATGCTTGCCCCCTATGGACTCTAGATTACTCTCTCTAGTCGCTGTCCTAAATTTGGGGGTCACTACAATGTCTTCTGCGACGGATGTTGTAGCGATCGCACACAATTCAGGCGATCGCACTCACCCTATCACCCACCAATGGTTCATACAGCTCACCCGTAAATGGCTGGAACGCTTTAGGCCATTCTGCCGTTAGGTTACACAGCAGTCGAAACTGTACGGGCGTTGGATGAGGGTTTACCCGCTCTACCGTAGCCGCTAGCTTTTGAGAGTCGTGCTGTAGCAAATTCAATACATCGCTGGTCAGGTAGCGAGGGCAGTAGCCCACGTTGTAAGCCTCTTCTGTCCGTAGCAGCAGCGCATCTGGGTCATAAGGGTTCTGGCTATCTTGCATGATGTATAGCCGAATCCCTGGTTGTAGCTGTTGAAGATTGGGTTGGGTTTCAGGGGGCATGTAGCGTAGGCCGTGGACAAAAAAGTGAATGTGATACAGGCCGTTTTCGTCGCGCTGCGGGCAGGGAAATACTTCAAAGGTATCGGTGACTCGCTGGCCACCGCTACGGGATAAGAGTGCGATGGGATCGTCGGCTTTTTCGGGGATGTTGAGCCATTGTACGTAGTCTGAATATTCGGGGCGCGATCGCCGCAGCAGTCGATTTTCAAACAGGGGGAAAAGGCGCGGCGATTCGTAAAGGTGATGTAGCTCTGGAAAGGTACGAATCGGTCTGAACTGGCCTTGAGCTTGAGCAACTAGCGCTCCGTGGATGTATCGAAAACGATAAAGATCCCCGTCAAAATCTAGCCGACCGATGGGAAACCAGGCTCGGGAGATAGGATTTTGCCAGGATAGAAATAGCGTTTTCAAGGGCAGTTTTTTATAAGATGGACAGCAGCTTACTTTTACACTAGCTTACCTTTATTTATGATAAGGACTTGCTGGGCAAAATCAACGGCTGTGGTTGACATTCGCTGTGATGCAATTCTATTTAGGCAAGATAGTGTGGTTGCATCAGTAATTTTGCCTAACTGCAATCGCCAGACAGAAGCCGCTTTAGCCGCTTTTGGAGAGAAGCTGGCTGCTTTTTGGAAAGCCGCTAGTGTGGTCAATGGTTTCTTATCAGATACATGAGCGTAAAATGCTGACCTAGAGCGCTCAGTGTAGGCTTGTACAGTTTTGTTGTACAAGCGTTCTTGCCGTTTTTCGTCAAGTAGTTCTCGTCCAAGGCAAGATGCATGATCGTAAGTAGGAGATAAGTAAGTGCCCTGGTCAATTGTTTCGATAAATCCCCAGTTTTCATGGTGACGATCTCCATTGCTAATCCAAGCGTCTAAAAGTAGATAACCTATGAAAGTATCTAGCGCTGTCGTAATTCCGTTAGGCGCATTCCAACCCAGCGGTTTTTGTACATCCAAGCCATCAATCGCTTGAATAACAATATTGAGCGTATGTTCTGACACGTTGTAGCGTTTATCGCGAGGATAGTTGGATACGATCCCTGCCAAAATGTCATTACCATGAATCAGATAGGCATCTTCAGACATCATCAGCGGTGAGATAGTGCCGGGTCTATTGTTCCAAACGGCAAGCTCTTGCTGTGCATGGGGTAGCCCTAGCAGATGAGCAAGTTCAGCGGCCACCTTTTCTGACCAATCTTCTCCAGTATTTGGCCGAGCTTGTTTGAAGAGGCACTTGCCTAGCTCTGGATGGCGAAACCAAAATTTAGGCTTGGTGCCCATATCTTCCTGAAGCTGTTCAGCCTCATAAGAAATCTTATAAATTGGGAAAGGGCTATCCATGTGAACTTAGCGCTGAGTAATGACAGAGGTTCCTCAAATATGTTTGAGTGCTGTATAAATTTAGAAAAACAGCTTTATCTGCTCGTCTGATGAAAGTCCGCTATGGTGCCATCGATGAATGCCTTACGGACCGTTGCCACTTGACGCCCTTGATAGTCGGCTATCTGCTCTGTTGTCCAACCTCGATGGCTCAGGCAGATGACCTCTGCTCGCTTTTTCGTCCGCTAGGGGACGCCAACGGCATCTCTGAGGTCTAACAGCGTTTGCTCCGCAGCGGCCGAGAGCGTTACTTTCAGACAGGTAGATGACATAGCAGAGCACTACCAGGATGACTCCTGCTATCATATCGCTTGGCTGCGTTTAATTTCGTCTACCTACTTAGCAGAAGCAGGTATGCCACGAGGCCGCAGATACGGCCTGTTGCGGCTCGACATGGTCACTATGGTGAACTGCATCAGGATTATGCTCAGAAAATGGATAAACGCCGCATTATTGGTTTGACAGGTGGGATTGCAACGGGAAAAAGTACAGTGTCGGACTACTTAGCTAGCCGTTATGGACTGACGGTACTAGATGCAGATGTGTATGCGCGTGAGGCGGTAGCGCAAGGCCAAGAGATATTAGGGCGGATACGCGATCGCTATGGCCCCGATATTTTGCTGGCCGATGGTACCCTCAATCGCCCCCGGCTAGGACAGATCATTTTTAATGATCGATCTGAAAAACAGTGGATAGAACAACAGATTCATCCTTTCATCCGCACTAAGTTTGAAACAGCTACAGAATCATTCCCGCTGACCCAGACGCTGGTATATTCTATTCCTCTTTTATTTGAGGCAAATCTCACCCATTTGGTGACTGAAATCTGGGTAGTTTTTTGTCAGCCTGCACAGCAGCAGGAACGGCTGATCCAGCGGAATCAATTTTCAGTTATTGACGCGCAAGCACGAATCAATTCGCAACTGAGCCTCATCAAGAAATGCAAGATGGCAGACTATGTCCTAGATAATTCTGGCAGCGAAACACATCTATATGCTCAAATCGACAAATTAATGAAAAGATAAAACATAATAGACATTAGTAGGCGAATCGGGTATCAACTATCAACTTATACAAGCGGCGACTTTTTGGCTGCGGGCTCTGATACTGAGTGTCATCGTACCCTTGTTTGAAACTTGTTAGGGTGACGATACACGGCTCTGGGCTTTGCCACAGAGCTTTATTGTTTGGCGTGCTTATTGATATATCTCTGGCAAGTGCTGTTTGTCCCGGTTTAAGTTGATACCCGATCTTTGGCTATGTTTGGAAATGGCCCAAGGTACAAAAGAGAGGAGGCTGATGAACAAAGTTGCTGTATTTGGCAATGCGGGCGGCGGCAAGTCCACCCTCAGCCAACGCCTGGCAGACCTGACCGGGCTCCCCTGGGTGCCGCTGGATGCTATCCAGTACCAGCCCGGTGGCGGCGAAGTCTCCCCTGCCGAGTTCAAGACGGCCCATGATGCGCTGCTGAAGCAAGACCGCTGGATCGTCGATGGCTTTGGCTCCCTGGATACCGTCTGGGAACGACTGGCGGTGGCCGATACCCTGGTGTATCTCGATCTGCCCGTCTGGCGTCACTACTGGTGGGTGACGAAGCGATTCCTGCAAGGGGCTTGGGTGCCGCCTGCGGGTTGGCCAGAGGGCAGTCCGCTATGGCCAGGTACACTGAATTCCTACCGCACCGTCTGGCTGTGCCATACCAAATTGACACCAAAATACCGGGACTATGTGGCCCAAGCGAAGGCGACGAAGCAGGCCCAAGCGCAGGCGACAAAGCAGGCCCAAGCGAAGGCGACGAAGCAGGCCCAAGCGCAGGCGACGAAGCAGGTATATCATTTACGATCGCACTCAGACATCGCCCAGTTCTACCAGACCATTGCCGCCCAAACCAACGTTACCTTACCCAGGAGTTGAACCATGGCCCCAGCCACCCAATTTTGGGACAAGATCGCCGAGAAATATGCCAAGCAACCCATCGCCGATGAAGCCGCGTATCAGAAAAAACTAGCGGTCACCCGCGACTACTTTCGACCCGATATGGAAGTGCTGGAAATCGGCTGCGGTACAGGGTCAACGGCCATCCTCCATGCCCCCTATGTCAAGCACATCCGCGCCATTGACTTCTCTGCTGCCATGATTGCGATCGCCCAGGGCAAAGCCGAGGCTGAGCACATCGATAATGTGACCTTTGAGCAGGCCACCATTGAAGATATCGACAGTCCTGACCAGAGCCTGGATGCGGTGCTCGGCCTCAGTATTTTGCATCTGCTGAGAGATAAGGAAGTTGCGATGGCGCGGGTCTATCAAATGCTCAAACCGGGGGGCATCTTTGTGACCAGTACCGCCTGCCTAGGAGATACCATGGGCTGGTTTAAGATCATCGCGCCCCTTGGCCGCTTCCTCGGGTTTTTCCCCTTTGTCGCCGTCTTCACCGCGCAAGAATTGGCAAACAGCTTAACCCAGGCCGGATTTGAACTGGACTACCAGTGGCAACCCGGCAAAGGCAAAGCCGTGTTCATTGTGGCCAAAAAGCCTGAATAAACGATGATGGCTCTGGAACTAGACCACGTCTTTATCCTGGTCGAGCCCGCAGCTAAGGTAGCTGATCGGCTGCTGGAAAACGGCTTTCGAGAAGGCCCGAGCAACACCCATCCCGGTCAGGGCACCGCCAACCGCCGGTTTTACTTTGCCAATGGCATGGTGGAGTTTATCTGGGTGCAAGATGCCGATGAAGCAAGAAATGGGCCGGGTCGAAGCTTGCACTTTTCTGAGCGCGCGGAAGATCCGACGGCTTCGCCATTCGGCATCATCTTTGTACCCCGTAAAGACCATGCCAGTCCTGCCATGCCCTTCCCCGGTTGGCATTATCAACCCGCTTACTTTCCACCTCCAAAAGGGTTCCATGTGGGTGCCAATTCTCACAATATTGTTGAACCGCTCTGTTTCTATTTCCCATTCCAGGAGCCAGGGGTGCCCAAACCCCAGCCTCACCGCAACCCTCAGACGGTTAGTGAGGTGATGATTTCCACCCCCTCGACAGACACTGAAGGGGTGTTAGCGCTGGCTTCGCAGTGCGATCGCCTCTCAATGCGATCAGGCCAGGAACATCTCATGGAAATCACATTGGATCACCATGTCTCGGGGCGTAGGGAAGATTATCGCCCAGCAATGCCGCTGATCCTGCGCTGGTAGAAACGCGATTGGCATTCGCCCCGACAGGGCTTGATCATTCAAATCCTTGATCTTGGGTCGTCACAGCTTTCCAGCAAGTTTGCCAGCAAGTTTGCCAGCAATTGAATCAACCAATCCTATAGCCTGTACCGGATGCATTCGGTACAGACTATAGGATTGGCCCGTTGTCCTGCAAAGGTTTCACCAAAATAAAGGTTTCACCAAAATATCTGTACTCTAGCCAAGTGAGAACCGCTATATAGCCCTTTGCCACCAGAGGGCTATATAGCCATGCCCTTAAACCCAACCCATCCCCCCACCTTAGACCGCTGGAGAACCGCTCCCCAGTACCGACACCCTGCGCGCGATCTACGACACATCTGCCGATCAATAGCACAACAAACTTTAGCCCGCCTAGGTCAGCTCCATGATTATCAGCTCCTGTTCAAAAGTCAAACCGTAAGCAACAGATTGAATCATCTCGACCCAACATCTCACATCCACGACTGTGGCAGGAAATTAGCGGATTATGATTTCTAGGAAGTGTTCATGTTCTTGTAGCGCTATGAGTGTTGCCAGTGCCACAAGCTGTGGGCAATCTAGAGCTCATGCAGCCCAGCTTAAGTAACATGCCTGCTTAGCAGTACTTATCGCTATTTCGGTAAGCGTAACTGTATCTGCATTGCTTCAAATCCTAGGCTGTGTGATTCTTGAACAACTTTATCTAGAGTCGCGCGCGGCTACGTACCAAAGGTTCACCATCTTGACTTTAAAGATAACGCTATCAAGATAATTCTATGGATACTCAATCTCATCCAGCCAATTTAGTATTAGAGCCTCAATCATCACAGTCAGACCATCGCCACTGGGAAACCGATTTAAAGCTCATTGTTGAAGGCATCGCCTCCCAAATCGGAGAAGAATTTTTCCGCGTATGCGTTCGGTATTTAGCAGAATTACTTCAGATTCGCTATGCGTTCATTGCAGAATTTATTGACGGCGACAATCCAAGGGCTAACATCTTAGCCTTTTGGGCAGGAGATGATTTTGGTCCCAATTTTGAGTATTCGCTGGAAGGAACTCCCTGTGGCGTCGTCTTAGATCAAGGACTGCAAATTTACAACAGTGAGATTCAGCAAAAATTTCCTGAAGACATAGACCTTGTAGCCATGGATGCAGAAAGTTACTTGGGCATTCCTATTTGCAACAGTCAAGGGAAACCAATTGGACACATTTCTGGCTTGCATGTTCATCCCCTGACGCGTAGCTATGAGGAGCAAGCAGCCATCCTCAAAATTTTTGCAGCCCGTTCTGCTGCAGAAATTGAGCGACAGTTTACTGAGCGAGCGCTGAAACAGCAGAATCTCCGTTTGGAGGAAGCGCTGATGCAGCTAAAACAAACTCAGACGCAACTGATTCATGCTGAAAAAATGTCGAGTTTGGGGAATATGGTTGCAGGGATTGCCCATGAAATTAATAATCCAATCAGCTTTATCCATGGAAATCTGGGTCATGCCCGTGAATACTTTAACGGTCTTCTCGGGCTCATTCAGCTTTATCAACAAGAATATCCTCAGCCCAGTTCAGTTATTCAAGCAGAACTTGAGGCGCTAGATCTCGACTTTGTTCAAACCGATCTCATGCAATTACTCCGATCTATGGCAGTCGGCTCTCAGCGGATTGGAGAAATTGTTAAGTCCTGTCGAAATTTCTCGCGATTAGACGAATCCACCGTTAAGGATGTAGATATCCATGAAGGGATAGAAGCAGCATTGACTATTGTGGGAAGTCGGCTCCAATCTAGCCATCCATCTTCGAGCATTGAAGTGGTTAAAGAATACGGAGAGCTGCCTCAAATTCATTGCTTTCCAGCACAACTAAACCAAGTTTTTTTAAATCTTCTAAATAATGCGATTGATGCCTTGGAAGAGGCAAATCGAAAGCGCGCATTGGATGATGAAAGTGTCGTAAATATCAATACAATTTGGATTCGGACTGAGCCGAGCGCAGAGAATCAAATCAAGATCTCGATATCAGATAATGGTCTGGGAATTCCGGATGAGATTCAAGCTAAAGTATTCGAGCCGTTCTTTACGACTAAACCTGTAGGGAAAGGAACAGGTTTAGGTTTGTCTGTTAGCTATCAAATTATTACTGACCTGCATGGAGGCGCGATCGCGGTAGAGTCACACTTAGGGCAAGGGACAACGTTTACGATTCAACTGCCGGTAAAATAGTATCAAATACCGGGTTCTATCGCTATATCGGAGATAAGCTGGTTTACTGGTGATGTGCCAGAGTCTGTTCGTGCGTTTTGGCAAAACGCGCGAGCCCACCATGGGGACTGAGCACTGCCCACCAGCCTTAAGTCCAGTGGTCGAAAGGGATGTGCATCGCCACAATCGGTATGAACCCAAGGATGGCGATCGACGCATGAATAGCCAGACTATGGATAAACTGAGCGCAGGAGTAATCCAAAGCTCCCCAGGGATAAGCCGATCATAAAGCTCCAGCGCGTGATCTGCAGCGCACGCTGAATCACTACGGCGGTAATCGGTTGAGTATCGTCACCCAAATAAGGCTTAATTTTGATCTGCCCTCGATAGCGATTGACCCCGCCCAAGCGCACTCCTAGCGCCGCAGCATAGGCGCATTCACTCCAGCCTGCATTCGGACTCGGATCAGCGCGGGCATCACGCCAGCACAAACGCAAAATATGGCGCGGCCGCCGAGAAAGAATCGCTACTGTCATAACGCTCAACCGGCAGGGAAGCCAAGTAAGGGTATCTTCTAAGCGGGCGCTAAACCAGCCTAGGTCGGTGTAGGGCGCGTGGCGATAGCCCACCATAGAATCTAAGGTGCTGGCGGCTTTGTAGGCGATCGCAACTGGCGCAGCCAGCCCTACAAATGCGCCCACAATCGCGTAAAACAAAGGCGCTAACACACCATCTACGGCGTTTTCACTAACGGTTTCTAGTACCGCTCGGTAGACGTCCGAGGCACTCATGTGCTCGGTGTCTCGACCGACATACAAAGCCAAGCGGACTCTAGCTTGTGCTAAGTTTCCTGCGGCCATGGACTGCAGCACATCCTCAGCAGCTCGGCGTAAGCTCCGCCCTGCAAAGCAGCTTGCCAACAGCACCACTTCTAAAATGCACCGCAGCCCCGGTGATAGGACGGCGATCAAAGACAAGCTCGCCCATGCCAACAGCCCACTGCCACCAATTACAACACCGGCTAGCCCGATACCGATTATTTTCATGAGCGGCGGCGATAGCCCTGCAGCGATCGCTCTGTTGCTGCAAAAAGCGATCACCTTCCCCATAGCCTGTACCGGATGGGGCCAGTGCCAGGGGTCGCCAACTACAAAATCTAGTCCGGCAGCAGCCACCAAGACGAAAACTGCCTGTAACTCAGCCTGTAACTCAGCCTGCAACTCAATTGAAAGAGATGAGATAGCCGCAAAGATCTCAAACCACAAAACTAGCGCCTTCCCCTTGAGCCGCTTGCCAGCTCCGGGCATCGTAGTAAAGATCTTCTAAGGTAATACTGTAAAAGGCGTCTTTGAGCTTTTGATGTAGCCGCTGCCACAGCATCGAAGTCACCCAGTCTTCGGCTTGTTCTGTGGCGATCGCGGACGGCTGTAGCGATGCCACCGTAGCTGTCGCAGACTCTCCTACCGCCTCTAATATGTGCCCCAACGAAATCTTCGCTGGGGCCTTGGCCAAGCGATAACCGCCATGGGCTCCACGCACCGAACTAACCAAGTGCGATCGCCTCAGTTCAATCAAAAGCTTCTCTAAATAAGGCGCAGGCAACTGCTGCCTTTGGGCGATCGCACTCACCGACGACACCGTACCCACTGGCTGAAGACTTAGATCTAGCAATGCCTTAACGCTGTAATGACCACGAGTTGTAAGCTTCATAAGCCTGGAAAAGATGTACCCTTCTAATCTAACTGTTTAGAGCACCAGAATAAGTACATTGTTGTAATAGCTAAAAGATGCTTTGTGCTTAACAATGTCATTAAAATGTCATTAAAATTAGACAGTTTTCTGAGATACTTTCCCACCCGCATGTACAAGGCTTATCGTTCGTGTTTACGCCAGTTTAGAAATATGCTTTGATAGTAAGCTTGAAATTAGATTTGAAACTAGAAAAATAGAACTGAGCGGCCCAATCATCTTTAAGAAATTAGCTTGAAAAGATGGAATAAATCAAAGGAATAGAATAGAATTGTATACAAAGTTTTCCCGTTTAGTTTTTTGCATTTAATACCACCTTGCTTCGCGTCCCCTTTGAATATCTCTACTACATACCTTTGATTTTCACTGAACTCGTGTGACCTGCATAGATTCTGAAGTTAGGGTCTAAGGTCAATTGCGCACGTGTCAATTGTATTTACTGTCAGTCTAGAGAATCGAGTGAATGGTTAACAACTCAAGTATAGAGGCCCTAACGGGTAAAACACTGCTCAAAAAAGTTAAAGAGCTAGAGCACCTCAGCCGAGAAGAAAAAGCCAAAACCTGCGGGTACTACACCGTTACCAAAAAGGGCGTTACCCGCGTCAATATGATGAAGTTTCTCAACGCGTTGATTGAAGCTGAAGGGATTCAAATCGACAGCGCTCAAGCGGGTAATGGCCGAGGGGGGCGTAGCGCTAGCTATCGGATCACGGTTCAGTCCAACGGCAACTTGCTGATTGGCTCTGCCTACACCAAGCAAATGGGTCTTCAACCCGGTGACGAGTTTGAAATTTCTTTAGGTCGTAAACATATTCGCCTCACGCAGTTAGGAACTGGTGACGAAGACAAGGCAGAAAATTAGAATGCGGCTGAGCAAAAAAAAGGCCGCAGTTAATAGGTTCGTGAGGTGCTACGGTGTAGCCAAATCTGACGATATTCACACCTTATGAGTTTGCCAATCGTTCTAGAAATTGCCGTTGGGCTAATTTTTATCTATCTCACGCTGAGTTTAGTCGCCAGTGAGATTCAAGAAATTTTGAGTGCCCTGCTCCAGTGGCGAGCAGAACATCTCAAGCGCTCGATTGAACAGTTATTAGCCGGAGACGAACAGCCTCCATCCTTGAGCCCTAGTGTCAACAATCCCTCTGAACAAACCCCAGCGATTCAGCCAGACCCGGCCCAAGCCCGCCAGCAAAACTGGAAAGCTGCGATTGAATTTGCTGACAGCCTCTATACAACGCCACTGATTGAGAACCTAAACTACGAAGCTCAAGGCCCGATAGCACAGTTACTTCGCAAGCTATCCCACGCACTCGGGGCCTGCTACCGAACAGTTACGTTTAGCCGCAATGTATTCGGCCATAAAACCAGTGGCCCGTCCTATATTCCGGCTGAAGCATTCGCCACGAGCCTGATAGAGCGACTAAAGCTAGCCGATTTTCAGCGGCTGTTGATGCGATCGCGCTTTAGCCACTTTGCGCGCACTGACGTCCAACTTCCCCTACACAACATCGTCAACGAACTCCGCGCCTACCTCAAAAATGAAGCCCTGCTAGCGGCTGAAATGGCCTATTTCGATGACTCACTCACCCAAATTACCGCCGATTTAGGGACTCACCATCTCACCCTCGAAACCGCCCTAGAACAAATTGCTAGCCTGTTGCACTCTTTCGAAGCCATGTCCACGGAAGAGCCGACCCTACAGCTTGAAGCCAATGTCCCAACCGCCCGCTCCTTTTTGAAGCGGATACGCTATCTACGCCATCGACTCAGGGATAGCAACAACCACGACACCCTCCCAGATCACCCCGCGACCAACAATGCCACCAGCACCAATCTTCTCGTTGCCAAACTCAAACCTAGCCTAGGCGACTTAGCGGCATTACTCGATCCACAGAGTGAAACTTATGCCGAATTAGTGGCCCTTGCCCAGCGAGAAGGAGGCGCAGTGTTAAACGCCTTAGAAAATCTCCAGCAAGAAGTGATTCCACCTAACTTGCGCGCGAGTTTGGCAACCTTAAGTCGTCGGGCCGAAACACGCATTCGCGCCGCCGGTGAAACAACCAGCGCTGAAATTCAGCAGCTTCAAACTGAAGTTGAAAATTGGTTTAACCATGGCATGGAGCGCGCTAGCGGCGTCTATCGGCGCAACGTCAAAGGTGTTGGCCTGCTGATCGGGCTAGCCATTGCCTTTACAGTAAATGCCGACACCTTGTATATGTTTCAGCGGCTAAGCAGCGATTCAGCCATCCGTAACAGCATCATCCAAACGGCTGAAAGCATAGAAATTCGTGGCATTCAAGATGCTCAAGCCCTTTCACAAAACCTGTCAATTGATGAAATTTCCCAACAGGTCGAAGGAGATTTACGGTCTATTGGCAATGTCATCGAAGATACCCTAGCCGACTACCCCCTCCCCATTGGCCGCACACAAGCTGTGATAGCAGCCCAGCAAGAAGCCCAAGCAGGTTGGCCCATCCCCTTCGTTCCACAACGGTTTATCGGCTGGGTAATGACGGCTGTAGCCTTATCAATGGGCGCCAGCTTCTGGTTCGACTTATTACGCAAGGTAATGTCAGTACGAGCATCGGGCGATCGCCCAAATAGTCACCCCCTAGCTCTCCTGTCAAATCTCCTCTAGCCAAATCTTTGCTGGCCCTATTTCCTCTATAGCTTCTATAGCTTCTATCGGATTAGTTGGGATAATAGTCATTCTCCTGGGAGAGGCTACGCCAACGCTGGAAGCCTTGACGAGCAGTAGCTAGCCCGACGAGCAGCGGTGAGACCCTGCGTCGCTTGGCGGCGCTAAGGAATGCTCACCAAGACAGCGGTGAGACCCTGCGTCGCTTGGCGGCGCTAAGGAATGCTCACC
>JAAUPS010000378.1 GCA_012033015.1 Phormidesmis sp. RL_2_1 | reverse complement strand
CAAGATATTGCCCCCCTCGCGTTCTTGCCAGAGCTTTCGACCCTATCCCTCAACAACGGAGTAGAACTCGGATATCGTCAAGGGACTGAAGTCCGGTCATTTCAGGGCAATAATGCAGGGCAATCGCACCTATTTTGTATAAATTGTACTTGACAAAAGGTAGTTAGTTCAGGTGGGCTGAGAGGAGATGTATGCCCTTAAAATAGTTGCTCACTCCTGATGTCAAAAGGCTTCGGCACCCCTGCTTCAGTCCCTGCTAGCGCAACCATCAAAAAGCTCAAACGTAGCTTGCATAAGCAGTTTGAGTCCTTAGCAGACCCCAGAGTAAGACAACCCGAGCATTTACTGCTCGATATCGTTGCCATCGCCATTCTGGCGGTTATTTCTGGTGCCGACGACATGGTGGCAGTGGAAACCTATGGCAAAGCAAAAGCGGCTTGGCTAAAGACCTTTCTGGCATTGCCGAATGGGATTCCCTCCCACGACACGTTCTCAAGAGTCTTAGCCTTAATTGACCCTCAGTCACTACAGGAGTGTTTCTTGAAGTGGGTGCAGCAGCTCACCGAGCAGCTAGAGATCAATCTCATCAACATTGATGGCAAAACCGCTCGGGGCTCCTATGACCGAGCGCAGTCCCTCAAGGCGCTGCATACCGTCAGCGCCTGGGCCTGTGAGCATCATCTAGTGTTGGCCCAGCAGCGCGTGGAGAGTAAATCGAATGAGATTACCGCCATTCCAGAACTGCTAAACCTGTTGGATATTAGCGGAGCGATTATCACGCTAGATGCCATGGGCACTCAACGGGCGATTGCCACCCAGATCATTGAGCAAGGCGGTGACTATATCTTGGCGCTTAAGGGGAATCAAGGCAGTTTACACAAGGGTGTCAAGGCTTTCTTTGAGGCAGCAGAGCAAAGCCAGTGGGCAGGGATTGAAGTCAGTCACAGGGACTGTACGGAGGCGGGGCACCACCGGATTGAACATCGGCAAGTCTGGGCTGTGCCTCTGAGTCAACTGCCTGCTTTACCCAGCCACAGCAAATGGCAAGGACTCTCTACGGTCGTGATGGTCAAACGAGAACGGCAGCTTTGGAATAAAACCACCACCGAGGTGTGTTTTTACATCACCAGTTTGGCGGCTGATGCGGCCCTACTGGCTCGGGCGATTCGCTGCCATTGGGGCATTGAGAATAGCTTGCACTGGGTATTGGATGTCACCTTCCAAGAAGACCAGAGTCGGATTCGCAAGGGTCATGGGCCTGAGAATATCGGACTATTGCGGCGTTTATCGCTCAATTTACTCAAACGTGAGCCGTCTAAGCAAAGTCTGAGGCAAAAGCGTTATCGAGCGGCTATGGATAATGATTTTCTCGTGAAGGTATTGCTGGCTAATGGGGCTGATGAGGGGTAACCAGCTCTAAGTCGAGGATATGGCAGGCAAGGAGAGTGACAGACATCCAAATCCGTTTTAGAACCGCGATTTGACGCATGAACACTAGCAGGTCTTACCAAAAAAAGTTCGGTTTTTAGACTCTATGGCAATCTGATTTAGGTGCGATTGCCCTGATTAACACTGTCTATGGAAGTGTCTCCTGCCTGGGGCGATGGCCCAGTGCAGGAAACCATTAATGATAGGCCAATCGCCAAGGCGTACTTTAATCTTGCGGCTCGGTCAAATGCAAAGTCCGTATCCCAAATATTATCTTTGAAAGTCATGGGAAAATCGCCTTAAAAGAGCAAACTCTGAAATTACCTACGCTTGATAATGAATAACCGCTGGCTTAAATACATCTATCAGAAGATCAGGAACGCGACATCCCTGATCTATCCCTAGGGACAGATACTATCCACTAGAGGCTGACCTATGCTGGAATCAATAAAAGAAGAGGATCTCAAAATACCTATGAGCAACAATAAAGTTCAAACCGATAGCTACGATCCCAACTTAATTCCGGCAGAAACGGCTGCTCGGCTAGAGCGAGAGCAGGAATCTTATAAGCAGGTGCCAGAACAGTCTGAGGGTGATATTGACACCAGCAGCGGCTATACCGTTGACCAAGAAGGCTTGGTCAATAATTACGCCATTGAGCCAGAGATGTATATCAATGAACCCGGTGATCTCCGTGCGGCAGAAGAACAGGCTAAAGCTGCCCGCGCCGAGGAGCTGCAAGAGGTGAATCAAACTGATGAAGACGGTAGCTTAACGCCTAGCATCGACCAACGCGGCAAAGGGGTCGGCATTATTTAGCGGCGATCGCCCCAGGGGCCAGGGGCTCTTCCAACCGCTTATAGGTTAAGGCTTTGGCCTTGATTCGTAGGCAGCTCAATTGCAGCATCCCATTCTTGGCCCAATCGCTCAACGTTAGGCGATCGGCAAACGGATAGTGAAGGTTGAGCCTTCCCCCAGCTCAGAGGTGACGCTGATCGTCCCTTCCATTAAAGTGACAATGCGCTGCACAATCGCCAGCCCTAGCCCCGTACTGTCGGCAGCGGGGGTAGCGCCGCCAACTTGCACGTAGGGGTCAAAAATGCGCGATCGCTGCTCTGGGGCAATGCCGATGCCGGTATCGGTGACGGCGATTTCCCAGGCATCAGCACCCTGCTGACGACAGGTGACGTTGACACTCCCCTCATTCGTATAGCGAATGGCATTGCTAACCAAATTGATCACAATTTGCTGTAGGCGCAGCGGATCCGTCATCACTGAGTCAGGTGCTTGACTGACATCAATATTGAGTTTGAGACCTTTTTCTAGGGCTAAGGGTTCTAGACCATCTTCGATGATTTCTTGAATGAGTCGATCAACGGCGGTCGAAACCAAGTTCAGCTCAAATTGATTTTGGTCATAGCGAGAAATCTCTAGGGTATTGTTGATAATCTTTAGCAGCAGCCGACCATTTTTAAGTACTTTTTCAAGCTGATCGAGATTCGCCGCTGTATCGTTCTCTTTGATTCGCTGACGTTGCTTTTTCAGCAAAACACTAGAGTGACCGATAATTGAGTTAAGCGGATTTTTAAGTTCGTGAGCCATAAAAGAGAGGTTCTCTTTTTGGGTTTGTACTAAGCGAGCGAGTTCTTGGTTGGTGAGGGTCATTTGACTCTGCATCTGACGGCTCTCTTGGGATCATGCTGAAAACCGTATAATAGCTATACCCTTTCTATGGAGGACTTCATTAATGGATATTCATCTTGACACCCTACTTAATTTTCCTGACGTCACCGTTGAAAGTTGTACCCAGGAAGTTGGAAATGTGTTTTTGAAGCTCCATTTCCTAAAAGACTCATCAGTTTGCCCTCACTGCAATCAACTCAGCGATAACCTCCACCAAACACGCTCAACTCTGCTTAGAGACCTATCTATTTTTGGCCAAGCAACCTACTTAAAGGTTCCTCGTCGCCAGTTCTATTGTCAACAGTGTAAAACACACTTCACTGAGGTGTTGAGCTTTATGGAGTCAGGACGCCAGTATACTCGACGATATGAAGAATACATCTATCAACAGGTTCAACTTTCTACGATACAACAGGTAAGCCGAGTGGAAGAGCTCACCTTTGATCGCGTCGAAGGAATCTTCAACCATCAGTACCAGCTAAAAAAAAAGACTCGTGGGGCAGCGTCAAACGGATCGGGATTGACGAAATCAGTAAACGGAAAGGATATCAGCAGTTTGCCACCGTTGTCAGCGACCTTGAAGCTGGGCAACTCATTGAAGTAATTGATAGCCATGCTCAAGAGGATGTGATTGAAGTCCTTAAGCAGCAACCCTTACAGGTTCGAGAGCAAGTCATAGAAGTCAGTGTTGATATGTGGGGTGGCTTTCCCAAAGTTGTCCGTGAAGTGTTCCCGAATGCCAAGCTAGTGGTGGACCGCTTTCATGTGATGCAGGCATTAACAAAAGAATTGAATACAATTCGCAAACAAACGAGAGTCACAGAAAAAGGAGCCCGGTTTCTAATATTGAAGAATAGAGAAGATTTAGAAGAAGCTGACAAGCAAAAATCAGACCAAATCTTGAAACGTTCTAGACGGCTGAGAAAAGCCTATGAGTTGAAGGAAAGTTTCCGA
>JAAUPS010000156.1 GCA_012033015.1 Phormidesmis sp. RL_2_1 | reverse complement strand
TTGTGCTTTCATATGCGGCATTTTATAGTTCCACTGGGCATTGTTGAAGCCAGTGATGACATTTCGGAATCGGTCATAAACACAAAAGCCAACAATGATTTCTGTAAGTGATTGATGAAAAAGTACTTTGGTCTTGATATTTAATTGTTCTTTTGGCTTAAGTAATGTAATGGTTGAATCTTCTGTGTCGAGCATTTGAAAATCAATGATTTCGGCTTTCCCGGAGCCAAACCTTTCTGAACTATTGCAAAACTGGTATGGAGCTTGTGTGTATTGATTGAGAAGCCGCGTGCCCGATAATTTAGAGTCTGCACTTGCAACTACAAAACTAGGCGCAGAATGGGTATCAGATGTTTTGTTGTTTTGCAGTTTATCTTCTTCTGTCTTAAATCCTTCTGCGATTTTTTTATAAGTCCATGCTTGATACTTTTTAGCGACTTCGAAGGGTGAACCACTCTCACGCATACTGCCTTGGTCTAGCCAAACTAAATGGTTGCAAATCTTAGAAACTAGTGAAGTGTCATGGGATACAAACAAAAGGGTGCCTCCTGTCATTTGATAATTGCGAATTTTACGCATGCACTTGCTAGTAAAAACGGCATCTCCAACCGATAGGGCTTCATCTACAATTAGCACCTCTGGATCAACGTTGATGGCGACTGAGAAGGCCAACCTAACAAACATACCGCTCGAATATGTTTTAACAGGCTGATTGATGAATTCTCCAATGTCGGCAAAGCTTGCAATACTATCAAACCGTGCCTCGATTTCTTCTGTGCTTAAGCCTAAGATACGTCCATTAAAAAATACATTTTGTCGCCCTGTAAATTCTGGATTGAAACCGCTGCCTAGCTCCAGCAGGGCTGAAACCCGACCATTTACGCTCACATGGCCGATTGTTGGCTGTAGTGTACCGGCAATAATCTGCAAAAGCGTACTTTTTCCCGAACCATTTCGGCCAATGATGCCAACTGTTTTTCCCTTTGGGATCTCTAAAGTGATATCTCGCAGTGCCCAAAATTCATCTGCCTGTTGTTTCCCTGGAATCAACAGTTCCTTGAGTCGATCCACCGGTCGGCGGTACTGCTTAAATACCTTGGCAATATCTTTAAGAGAAATCGCAATATCGTCAGACATACACTATCAACAAACTTAACCAAATTGCGGAAATCACGCGGTCTTGATCGGGGTGTAGAACGTTGCTTTAGGGTTACACTCTGAACATCCTACCCCTAAAATGCGATCGCCTCTAACTCTTGTCTTGAACTGACCTAGATAGGCTGGGAGAATCTTTTGGTTCATTGTTCTATTGCTTCTTGTGCGACTACCTTTTATAAAAACGTTTGCTTAGCCTCGTGTTTGTCGCCTTACTTTCAAGCTTGTGCAGTTTAGCGTGTTCTTGTCGGCTCTAAAGAACATCTGCAAACACTGGTCGTAGCTTTTTGTAGCACCAAAATCCGAACACAAAAACAGCCATTGCTATTGCTGTTGCTACTCCCCATTCTCTCCAGTGCGTGATTTCGCCTACTAGGGTAATATCTCGATACATTTCTCCAATTGCTGCTAGTGGATTAACCCAAAAGACCCATTGCTGAAATGGTTCTGGAATCATTTCTGCCGGATAAATCAGGGGCGTTGCATAAAACCATAGGTTTAAAACGACTCCAAGTGTTTGGGGAATATCGCGAATAAATACTGTTAATCCTGCTACCAGATAGCCTAAGCCTGCTGTGATTAATAGCTGAGGTATCCACACTAATGGCAGCAGTAACAACGTTAGTGGTATGGAATGGCTGATAAAAGCTGCGACAAAGATAATCAGCACTATTAATCCAAATGTGCTTTCTAAAAAGCTTGATAATACGGGTACTAACGGTAACAAACTCAATGGGAAGACAACTTTTTTAACTAAGTTAGGCTGTCCTACTACCGATCCGGCAGCCTGAATTAAACCGTTGCTAAAAGCAATCCAAGGCAATAGCCCAGCAAATAGCCACAGGCCGAATACAAATGAATTATCTGTAGGGACGCCCTTTAGGCTGAGCTTCACACGCAGGACGATGGCAAACACGTAGGTGTAAATCAAAAGCTGCGCTAACTGATTGAGCAGCGGCCAAAGATTTCCTAAGACGGAGCCTTTGTAGCGAGCATCCATATCCCGCTGTACTAAGGTTTTGAGTAAGCCTAATTTGGCCCACTGAATTTCATTCAGCGGCACTAGCGGTTTGAGACGTAGTATTTGCTGATAAAGCAAACGCTTAAGCGCCTTTATCCACATTTTGATGGGCCGCAGTACTATAGTCATAATGACAGTCATAATGACGCTCACAGCCCCCAACTCACTGGTTAAATTACCGCATCACTTTATCAAAAAAAACGTTCTTCGACGTTTTCTAGAAAAATATTTAGCCCATATTCCGGTAGCGGTGATGTTGAATCGGCTTAAGTGCAGGCTGGATGTGAATTGACATGATGACTCAATTTACATGAGTATATTTACGGGGATACGATTGGCGAGACTGTGGGGCTTTCACGGGCTTGATTATAAACCGGATTGAAAAGTGGCATAATACCTCAGCAGATCTGACGTTATCAGGCAAGGGGTGAGCTGAGTAATCTGAGCCTATTGCTACTTCATTCACCGCTATCGCCATGCTAAAACCGTCTCTGATTCGTGGGATTGTCGGTGCCTCTACCTTTTGCTTTATTCAGTCTTTATCCAGTGCTGTAAGTGCCCAATCGCAAACCGCCTTGCTTCCTTTACAGCCCCGAACCGTTAAAGTTGATCCTCAATTCACTCGGCTAGACACCGCTGAGCGCAATATCAACACCAAGATCGAAGTTGAGCGAAATACACCTATCGAGCCTATTGGTATAGACTTCGACTCTCTACCGATTGTGGGGGAGTTTTTAGATAGGGAAGGCAATTTTGATATGGGTTTCGATTTGCCTGTAGACATCAGCGTAGCAGATGTTATGGGCGAAACGGGTGTGGTGCTCGGTATTAGGTTTTAGGCGGAGAAGCGCGATCGCCCGATGAAATTGCCTGATCAACTCCTGATAAACTAAGGTGTCTTGCGAATTTATCGCGTTGGTCGCTGGGCTGAGGTCTAGTTATCAGGCTGAAAGCTTTATATCGCAATAGGCTAGGCGACCAACGCGATAGTCGCTGACTCACCGTTGACGGTACTACTTTCATGAGTGAAGACACCATTTTCAGCAAAATTATTCGCCGGGAGATTCCTGCTGATATCGTCTACGAAGATGACCTTTGCTTGGCCTTTCGAGATATCACGCCTCAGGCTCCGACCCATATTTTGGTCATTCCTAAAAAGCCAATTCCTAAGCTGTCACAAGCGCAGGTAGAAGATAAAGCGCTGCTCGGCCACTTAATGTTTGCCGTGAGCGAGGTGGCTCGGCAAGAAAAATTAGACCATGGCTACCGGGTCGTGATTAATACCGGTGAAGACGGTGGACAGACGGTGTTTCATCTCCATCTGCATTTGTTAGGCGGACGCTCTTTGGGTTGGCCGCCAGGATAAGTTGCCTACTGCCATTAAATCTACGGCCATTAAATCCACGGCCATTAAATCTACGGACATTACATCCACGGGCATTTAATCTACGGGCATTTAATCCACGGACATTAAAAATCCACGGGCATTTAATCTATGCCCTTCAAGCCAGCGTCATTCATCAATACGTTCTAACTGCCACAAAATTTGATTGCCTTCGCGGCGAATGCGAGAAACCGTCCAATTGCGCCAAGCCCAATAGTCGCCACGGCTAGTTACCGCGCTCGCATTGACATCCATTAAGTCGGCTAGCTCAGCACTGGTAATCAAGTAGCCCTGTTTGGCGAGTTCATCGGTGACCTGAAGCGTTTCTAAGGTATTTTTCAAACGTTCTATCCGACTCGTCTCTTCAGAGCTACCATTTTTGATATTGGCTTTTGAATCTGCTGACGAGGCCATAGCCTGTTGTCCTTCTTGAGAGTCGTGCTCGTAGGATTCTAGCGCTGGATTCCCAGATGGCTCCTCCGTAGTAACCGTACTTATTTCTAAGGTATTGAGTGACAAATCTTTATAGTGATCAACTTTTTTAGTCGTATTTTCAGGTGTCCTGGCTATTTTCTGCGTATTTTTTCGAGCCGCCTTGTATTCTTTTAGACCAATAGGCTGACCATGGGAAAAGGCACGGGCAATTTCGTCGCAGCGCTCGTTGCCAGGATCGCCTGCGTGGCCACGGACGTAACGCCAGTCAATTGACCAATCGTGGGCACTTAAGGTTTCGGTAAGTTGGTCAAGCTGTTGCCATAGGTCTTGGTTGAGGACGGCTTTGCCTGTAGATGTTTTCCAGCCTTTACGTTTCCACCCTTTGATCCACTTGGTGATGCCATTTTTCAGGTACTCGCTGTCGGTGTGAAGCGTTACTTGGCCGCCATCAATGTCGGTTTCACTCAAAAATTCTAGGGCCGAAATTGCGGCCTGCATTTCCATGCGGTTATTGGTGGTGGCTTTGTTTTGGCCGCCTAGTTCTTGGACTTGGCCGTCGGCAAATTCTATCCGGGTGCCCCAGCCACCTGGCCCTGGATTTCCTGAGCAGGCACCATCGGTATAGATGGCATTGATAGTTGGCATGGTGGGTGATGTCCTTCTTGAGCAAATGGCTTAACCGAATGGCAGTTTAGCGCGAATATACTCTCGGCGCATTTGGGCGATCGCATCAATCGAAATCCCCTTAGGGCACACCGACTGGCACTCCCCGTGATTGGAGCAATCGCCAAAGCCCTCCGCCGTCATTTGCTCAGTCATTTTCACCACCCGCTGCTTGCGTTCTGGCTTTCCCTGCTCCAACAGTGCTAAATGAGAGAGCTTCGCGGCTGTAAAGAGTGAGGCCGACGCATTTGGGCAAGCCGCCACACAAGCCCCACAGCCAATGCAGGTAGCATAGTCAAATGCCTTATCCGCATTAGGTTTTGCCACCAGCACGGTATGGGCATCGGGGGCGGCCCCTGTTTTGACAGAGATGTAGCCGCCCGCTGCGGTAATCCGGTCGAAGGCGGAGCGGTCTACGACTAGGTCTTTGATGACAGGAAAGGCTTTGGCTCGCCAGGGTTCTAGGGTGACGGTGTCGCCATCGGCAAAGTGGCGCATATAAAGCTGACAAACGGCGGTACGCTGCTGAGGGCCGTGGGCCTGACCGTTGATCATCATGCCGCAGGAGCCGCAGATGCCTTCACGGCAGTCGTGGTCAAATTCTACGGGCAGTGCACCTTCAGCAATGAGCTGCTCGTTAAGGATATCAAGGACTTCCAAGAATGAAAGGTCGGGTTGGACATGGGAGAGAGCATAATTTTCGAAGCCGCCCTTGGTTTCAGAGTTGGCCTGTCGCCAAACTTTTAAGTTGATTTGCATAACATGCCTATGTATGACGCTTCGGCTGGTTGTTAGAGAGTGGCCATTGCCTTGGGGTCAACGATTACCCACCCATTGGCCTGCGCGCCTGCTAAATAGTCGTCAAGACTCAAATAGCCTCTGTACTCAATTGTATTTTTCATTGATCTTTCTCTAATGCGTCTCTCATTCCACTGTCTATCAAAAACTGTCTGAGGCCTTTTAGATACGGATGCTTAATATATGGCTGAAGGTGCTGCAGTGGGTGCATTCCCCAAGCTTTGCCATTTAGCTCAAATACTACGTTAGCACCGCCTTTGCTGTGGCGATCACAGCCCAGTGCGACGAATAGACGATATAGATTTAGAGACATCTGAGAACCTCAGCTTCTGGCTGTACGGCATCACCCAGATCTCTCGGTAGATCTTAGCTTGACTGCTATTGAGTTGCATGATTTTTATCAGTATCGAAAGGATGTGTGACAGCGGCCATCCCTGCTAATTTTTTGCCTACAAGTTCTGATGCATAGGCAGAACAATGACGAACATAGACGAAGTATTTTTAAAGATGAGATGCTACGTTGCGCGGCGCTACGCTTTCGCTGATGCAGCTACTGATATGAGCGTTGGGTAAGCTTGACTTTTTTAAACGTCAACTTTTCGCTAGCCAGTTCAGGGGGCTGCTCATCGCCTTGGTACTTCCAGGCGGCAGCGGTAGAGAATTGTTCGTCGCGGCGGTTGGCTTCTCCGTCAGCCGTTTGAAATTCTTCGCGAAAATGACAGCCGCAGGATTCTTCGCGGGCGAGGGCGTCGCGGGCCATGACTTCGCCAAGTTCCATAAAGTCGGCGAGGCGACCAGCGAATTCTAGATTTTTGTTCAGGGTATTGGCTTCGCCAGGGACGCGCAGGTTTTGCCAAAACTCTTGGCGCAGCGATCGCACCGCTTCAATCGTTTGCTGTAAGCCTGCCTGGTGACGACTGATGCCCACCCCTTTCCAAATCAGATGCCCCAACTCTCGATGAAAGTCCAGCATGGTTTTATCACCCTTAATATTCAACAGCTTCAGGGTGCGAGCTTGGGCTGACGCTTCGGCTTCGGCAAAGGACTCGTGATCCGTATTAATCGTAGGGGTTGGGGTTGTAGCCAGGTAATGGCCTAGGGTATACGGAATAATAAAATATCCGTCGGCTAGGCCCTGCATTAGGGCGCTAGCGCCTAGACGGTTAGCCCCATGATCTGAAAATTCGCTTCGCCCAGCACAAACAGCCCTGGCACCGTGCTCATGAGGTGATAGTCCACCCATAGCCCGCCCATGGTGTAGTGTACCGCCGGGTAAATCCGCATGGGCACAGCATAGGGATTTTCACCCGTGATGCGCTGATACATTTCAAACAGGTTGCCGTAACGCGCTTCGATCGTGGGTTTGCCCTGTTGGGCGATCGCATCACGAAAATCTAAGTACACCGCTAGCCCTGTCGCCCCCACCCCTCGACCTTCATCAATGACCTGCTTGGCATTGCGAGAAGCCACATCACGGGGCACCAAGTTGCCAAACGTGGGATAGCGGGTTTCTAGATAGTAGTCGCGCTCAGTCTCGGGGATATCCTTAGGCAAACGCTTATCTTCAGCCTTGAGCGGTACCCACACCCGCCCATCGTTTCGCAAACTCTCACTCATCAGCGTGAGTTTGGATTGAAACTCACTGGCGACCGGAATACAGGTGGGATGAATCTGCGTAAAGCAAGGATTGGCAAACAGTGCTCCCCGCTTATAAGCGCGCCAAGCCGCCGTCACATTAGAATTTTTCCATTGGTAGAAAGGTAATACACATTACTGTAGCCGCCTGTCGCTAGCACCACCGTATCGCCTGCATAGCGCTCAAAGGCTCCGGTGATGAGGTTACGCACCACAATGCCGCGCGCCTGCCCAGCAATCACCACCAAATCCAACATTTCCCGTCGCGGAAATAGCTCAATGCGCCCTGCTGCCACCTGTCGCATCATGGCCCCATAAGCCCCTAGCAAGAGCTGCTGTCCGGTCTGGCCCCGTGCATAAAACGTGCGTGAAACCTGTGCCCCACCAAAAGAGCGGTTCGCCAATAGGCCGCTGTATTCACGGGCAAATGGTATCCCTTGGGCCACACAGTGATCGATAATTTGGTTGCTGATTTGCGCCAATCGGTAAACGTTGGCTTCGCGCGAGCGATAGTCTCCGCCTTTGATGGTGTCGTAAAACAGCCGCCAAATGCTATCGCCGTCATTCGGGTAGTTTTGGCAGCATTGATTCCCCCTTGGGCGGCAATGCTGTGGGCACGGCGTGGCGAATCTTGGATGCAAAAGCTTTTGATCCGATAGCCCTGCTCTGCCAAGGTAGCCGCTGCCGCTGCGCCTGCTAGGCCAGTGCCGACGACCAATATCGTATGTTTGCTCTTATTGCTGGGGTTGACCAGTTTGCAGTGGTCTTTGAAATTTCCCCACTTTTCTGGCAGAGGGCCCTCAGGAACGCGGGCGTTTAAAACCATCATTAATTCAACCTATCAGATCGAAGTAAATAGCCAGGGGCAAGCCGATAAAGCCAAGGGCGATCGCACCTCCCAAAACCGCGCTTGCCCCATACACGACAGGCCGCGTCTCCAGTCCAACCGATTGCAGCGCGCTCCAAAGACCATGGCGCAAATGCAGCCCTAGCAGCCCCAGTACCCCCACATAGGCAGCGGTGTGTAAGGGGTTGTGAAACGTCTCAAACACTAAACGCGCCAAATCCCGATGGCCACTGCCAGGTAAGGCATAGTACGTGCCAAATTTGAACGTAGCGAGATGAACGATCAGAAAAATCCCCAACACCAGCCCTGAAATAATCATGGTGCGCGAACTCAGCGTTTGGCGGCTAGGCTCACCGGCTGAAGCATACTGGCTATAGCCAATCGGGCGAGCCCGCCGTTTTCCCAAATAAATTGTGATACCAATGGTGGCATGGAGCAGGGCGATCGCCGCTAGCCCTAACTCAAAAGCATAGGTGAGTGGCCCCAGACGCTCTATCACATAGGCCAACTGGTTATAAGCCTCTGCGCTAAAAAACAGCGTCAGGTTGCCTAGCAAATGAATTACCACAAATGTCACCAGCCCTAGCCCCGTCAGACCTGTGAGTAACTTTTTGCCAATAGATGATTGAAAAAGTTTAACTATTTCGGTTGCTTCTGCATCTGAGATTGGAACCATAGGAAAGGGAATGTCTATAGCTTTGGTCGTTTGGCTGAGGTGCGGCACGCTGGCTGAAGCCTCTACGTGACAACAGGCCAAGCGACGCGCGTGTAGCCGTTGGCGTAGCCTCGCCGTCGGCGTTATGCATCCGGCACACGCTATATGCTCTCAATGTCCTAATTTTAAAACGAAACTGCCTGAGACGCAGACGAATCAGTCTCAGACAGGCTTCATGATGCTGCAAGTGATAGACCCTAGCGGTTAATCTTCAGCGGTTAATCTTCAGCAGTTAATCTTCAGTGGTTAATCTTCAGTGGTTAGTCTTCAATGGTGACCGATACAATTTTGTCGCCCTTTTGGATGGCATTGACCACATCCATATCTTCTGTTTTGCCAAAGACGGTGTGAATGCCATCTAGGTGAGGCTGCGCTTCGTGGCAAATAAAGAACTGACTGCCGCCTGTGTTTTTCCCAGCATGGGCCATCGACAGCGTCCCTGCCTCATGCTTGTTAGGGTTGATTTCGCAATTGATTTTATAGCCGGGGCCGCCTGTGCCCGTACCCAAGGGGCAGCCGCCTTGCACCATAAAATTTGGAATCACCCGGTGAAAGCTGAGGTCATCATAAAAGCCATCTTTTGAAAGCTTGACAAAATTTGCCACGGTGTTGGGTGCATCTTGATCAAACAAATTCAGGTTGATAGTCCCTTTACTGGTTTCCATAATTGCTCGGGTCATAGCAACATCGTCCTTAAAGTTTTGGTTAGCCTTCGCTATTCTACGTTAGCTCACGGCTGTAAGCCGCTTCGATCACACTCAGCCTCGTTTCAAAATCCAGCGCTGCTAGCTCGCTTTGCAAAATTTGATTGTCTTGATAAAACTCAATTTTGTCAGCAAGCTGCTGCTCATAGTCAGCTTGGAGCTGATCAGTCGCTGCTCGGAGGCGGATTTCGTGCTCGCTTTCAAGCTGCTGAATGCGCCGCTGATTGTTTTGCAAGGCGGTGATCAATCGCTCAATTCGCCGTCGCATTAACCAATAGATGACGATGGCAGCCAGTACGCCAACCGCTAATCCAATGAAGAGCCCGATAATCAAAGCTCAGTGGCTCCATTTGCAAGGGTTTACTAGTGAGGATTATGCCTTACAGGCGGGGCAGGGTCGCTAAAGAAAAGCAGAAATCATGAGGAAATGTTACAGATGTTGCAGCTTGTGTTAACGCGAATGACGCGATCAAAGATTAACGCTGGGCTTTTCAGTACTATAAATGAAGAAATAGATCCCCATTGAGGACTTGAGCTTTTGAGTGATCCCCTTGAAAAAGTAATGGCCGAAAAAACCATTGTTACCCCACCTGACGAACGAGAACATCAAGATCTGGACCATCAAGACCTGGAATATCAAGACCTGGAATATCCACTAGACGCTCAACTAGACGGCGAGCTGGACTTGGATGAAGCGCAGGCTATGACTGAAATCAGGCCCAGCGTAGATGATGAGGCTAAAGCGCCGATTGATGAGCAGGCTAAAGCTTTGGCCTTAGCCATTGCTACCGCTGCAGACGATCGTAAAGCAGGCAATATTACCATTTTGCAAACGGGCGATATTTCCTACCTAGCCGACTATTTCGTGATTGTCACCGGCTTTTCTAACGTTCAGGTACGGGCGATCGCTAACTCAGTCGAAGCCGCAGTTGCTATCAGCTTTGATCGTCTCCCGCTAAGAACTGAAGGCATGAGCGAAGGCCGTTGGGTTTTGCAGGACTATGGCGAGGTCATTGTTCATATTTTCCTGCCGGATGATCGCGACTTTTACGATTTGGAAGCCTTTTGGGGTCATGCTCAGCGCCTTGAGTTCACCCCTACACCGCTCTCGCCCCTGCCGTCCTATCAGCATCGCCAAAATAGCTACTAATTACCCGCAGGCTGCATAATATAGCCTAAGGCCACATGAGTGCGTACTTTTACTGAGTTAGCAGCCTTCTTGAATAAAACGCGATGAATGGCCCCATGAATAGCCCCAAACAATCCTCAGGCGATGGTCGAGCAGGCGATGGTCGAGCAGGCGATGGGCGGCTGCAAAAGACGCCTCTCAGCGCTCGATGCCCGGTACCTGCTGAGCAAATTCCGATTAAAGAATATGAAAGTATGAGCGCATCCTGGTTTTATAGCTGGGGGGCGCGGGATCTGCGCGGTTATTTGGGGCCGATTATCAGTCTGTGGCTGTTGAGTTGGGTGGTCGTAGGGCCGATGGCGGCGGTGAGCTTTGTGCCCGCGAAGCTACCGCCGCAGTTCATCATTAGTGCGTCTTTGGGGGCGTTGCTGTTGCCGACGTTGGCACTCATACAGCTTTATATTGGCTGGCGACATGTGTGCGATCGCCTTTCTCAAAAGGCCGTTCCCTATGAGGAATCTGGCTGGTACGACGGTCAGATTTGGGAAAAGCCCGACGATGTGATCAACCGAGATCGCCTGATTGCTGACTATCAGGTCAAGCCACTGCTGTTACGCCTACAAAAAACCTTTGCGACCATTCTCGGGATGATTGCCTTTTGCTTAGTCACTTGGCAATTTTTATAGCGTTTTTAAGCATTTGATTGGTCGCAGGTTAAACGACTAAAACACATCACAGGAACACATAAACTTATGAATAGGGTGAGTCGCCATTCCTCGTCCCCGCTCGAAGTGCAGCTTTTGAGAGAAGGCATCGTCGAATCTACTCATCAGGTTCACGCTGTTGCTTGCGATGATCGGGGCCGACTGTTAGCGAGTGCAGGCGATGCCGAAATCGGCACATTCATTCGCTCGGCGCTGAAGCCCTTTCAAGCGCTGGCGCTAACCACCACCGGCACCCTGGAGCACTATCATCTCAATGACGTCGATCTGGCGATCGCTTGCAGTTCGCACCATGGGAATTTGGAGCAAATTCGTCAGGCTTTTAATATTCTTTGGCGTTGCGATGTTGAGCCGCTGGCTTTGCAATGCCCTATCCCGGCTGACAAAGATACCCCTTTAGCGCACAATTGCTCGGGCAAACACTCGGGTATGTTGGCCGTATGCAAGCATCAGGGCTGGGCCATTGATGGGTATTTGCAGCGATCGCACCCCGTGCAGAAGCTAATTATCGCCAAAGTGGCCGAGCTTTTAGGGATGCCCCCGATGAATTCATTTGCGCCCACGATGACTGTGGCGCGCCGACTTACCTCATGCAGCTCAGCCAAATGGCTACCCTATTTGCCAAGCTGGCCTCTGGCAATAGTCTAGATATGGAACGCATCACCCGCGCTATGACCAGCCATCCGATGATGATTTCCGGCCCGGATGGGTTTGATTCTCAGCTGATGTATCTCAGTGAAGGGGCGCTCGTGAGCAAAGCAGGAGCAGAAGGCATTCAGTGCGTTGGCCGAGTCGGTGATGGGATGGGGATTGCGATCAAAGTGGTGGATGGATCTAAACGGGCTAAGTATGCCACGGCGGTATATCTCCTTAAGCAACTCGGCTGGATCACACCCGATATTTCAGAAGCCCTAGCAGAAAAGTTCATGCTTCAAGGCAGCTACACCCGCCTAGACGTGGTGGGTGAGCTGCCACTGATCTAAAAACTGACTCTCAATTCTAAAAACTGACTCTAAAAACTGACTCTAAAAAAGCTGATCTCAAAGAAAAGCTCAAAAGTATCCCAAAACGGGGAGATGACACGATATACTCGTTAAGCGCGATTCAAAAAAGCGCATATGTCGCGGGGTAGAGCAGTCTGGTAGCTCGTCGGGCTCATAACCCGAAGGTCCATGGTTCAAATCCATGCCCCGCCACC
>JAAUPS010000377.1 GCA_012033015.1 Phormidesmis sp. RL_2_1 | reverse complement strand
ACATCAAACCACTTTTCTTTTTATTAGTGCCTAAAAGAAGTCTCATCGGATTTGCAACAACTATTTTAACTTTTGTTGGTATAAGCGCAGAGGCTAAGGCACAGACAGCGCCGCCCCTGCCACCTTCTCAAATTCCGCAGCCGCCGCAGCTACCAGCAGACACTCTCCAAGTTCCAGAGATAGAACGCAAACCGATAGAAACGCCTGATATTCCTGAACCCACCTTCACGCCTGAGACACCTCAAATACAAGAAGCCGTGTTTATCTCAGGATTTGAGTTCATCGGCAATACTGTCTTTACAGATGAACAACTTTTAGAAGTCGCGCAACCCTATTTGGATCGGGAAGTTTCTTTTGCTGAATTAGTGCAGCTTCGCTCAGAGATTACAGATCTGTATGTCAACAGCGGCTACACAACGTCCGGCGCGTACCTGCCTATTGAAGAAAACCAGACCGTTGATGTCCGTTCGGCCACTATTGCTCTCCAGATTATTGAAGGCACCGTAGAAGAAATTGACTTTAGTGGAGACGCGCGATTAAACCAGTATGTGAGGGCAAGGCTGGATGGGGTGATCGCACCCGTACTTAACCAACCAGCGTTAGAAGAAGCGCTCCGGCTGCTACAGATCGATCCCCTCATTAAAAGCATTTCTGCCAACCTGTCGGTGGGCAGTCGAACTGGCTCAAGTGTCTTAGCGGTGCAGGTAGAAACCGCACCCAGCTTTCAAGTCAGAATCGGCACCGATAATTACAGGGCACCTTCGGCTGGTAGCACCCAAGCAGAAGTTCAGCTCAGTGCCGCTAACCTTTTGGAATTGGGAGAAGAACTCAGACTCGGCTATGGCCGCACCAAGGGCAGCAATGGCTTCAACGTTGGCGTAGAGATCCCTCTCAACGCGCGAAACACGACACTTGCATTCGACTACGCCCAGTTAGAGGGCCAAATTGTAGAAGAGCCTCTCGACGACTTCGATATTCAAACCGACAGCCAAGTTTACAGCCTGTCACTCCGCCATCCGCTCGTCAGACGGGCAAGCGAATCCAGGATTAAAGAGTTTGCAGTTGGCATCAGCGCGGACAGAATTGAAAGTGAAACTACGCTAGCTGGTTTTCCGTTTCCGCTGTCGCCGGGGGCCGACCAAGACGGCAGTACTCGAATTACCGAATTGACGCTATCCCAGGAATATCTTCAACAGACTAGAGCTAGTGCTTTGCTCGCGCGATCTCGAATTGGAATAGGGATCGATACATTCGATTCAACCAAGCGGGGCCGAGCCTAATGGACAATACCTTGTATGGCGAGGACAAACGCTGTGGCTACAGAGGGTTGGAGAAGAGTCCCAATTAACCGTGGGTGCAAATGTCCAGCTAAGCGGAGATCACCGCTCGTTCCTCGGTCAGGCAGTTTAGTCTGGGTGGCCCCAGTTCAGTTCGAGGCTATCGGCAAGATGCCGTCATCGCAGACAGCGGCTTGATCGTAACCGCTGAAGTGGATATTCCAGTGCTGAAGGTGGGAAGGAATCATCAGATGAGCCTTGTTCCTTTGCAGGAGCTGGCATCGGATGGAATAATGGGCCGACAGAGCGCTAGACAGTAACTTTCTGGCCTCTGCTGGCGTCGGCGTGCAATACGAGTGGGAGGGACTCACCGCTCGGTTGAACTACGCTATTCCTTTTACCGAAGCGGGGACAGAAGGTGAAAGCCTGCAAGAAAACGGACTGGATTTTACCCTCAGCTATCAGTTTCGGTTTTGAGAAATCGTGCCATTGACGCAGGCCGTCCGTTGAGAGGTCGAATTAACCAAATTGGTCGATTGATCGGTAAAGCGGATAGTGCCATCTCCGTTGGATAGCCAGCCCTGAGCCTCAGCAATTTGCGCCGAGCGAGCGGGCGTTGCTGTGTCGTTCGGAGTTGGCTCGGAAATCCATCCTCTGTAGGTCTGCTGAATATCGTTGGGTGAAACCGGTAGGCCGCCCCGTCCGGTGACTGTAAATTCGCCGCTCTGTCGGCCACCCCCAGAGCAAGCGGCAGTGATTTGCGGGAATTCTACAGCAGGTGGTTCAATTTCTGATTCTGCTCTAGGAGCCTCGTCAGGAACTTGTACCTCTACCACACCATCCTGCGATGAACCCATCTCTGAAGTCGCAGAAATCAAGCTGTCTGGCGACTGTAGAAGAGCGTCGGCTGTGATGATGATCTGTCCGCCGGAGCCTAATTCAGCGTTGGCACTGATACTGCTGCCTTGTAAAAGTGCGATCGCATTACTATCAACGGTCACATTGCCGCCTCTGCCGTCTTCAACAGCAGTAGCGCTGATAGCAGATCGATCAGCCAGTAGTAAGGAGTCGGCATCAATACTGATGCTGCCGCCGTCTCCGCCATTGGTGGTCGCCGCGACCTGGCCACCTGAGCGAATCTGGATTCTTCCTGACTTTACAATTAAATTACCGGCATCTCCGGGACCATCATTCTGCACTCTAATTGCGCCGCCATCCTGCACAACAAGTTGCGGCGTTTCAATAGAAATGCTCCCAGCACGCCCACCTAACTCAATAGAAGGTCGTACCTGCAAGAAGACCCTGGTGATTGGGTTTATGGCAGTCACACTGGAGTCAATGCTGCTAGGATTAACAGCTCCTGGGAAAGAGCCGCTAACTTCTATAAATTCGCTTGCTGTGATTGACGTATTACCAGCATCGCCTGCACCAATAGATATCGTGCCAACAGCACCTCCATTCAAAACCTGTAGGGTGTTTGTTTTGACAGAAAATTGACCCGAATCTCCTGTGCCGCCAGTGGCGATGCCTAAGATCGAAGGCTTCAGTAAAGTAGGCAAAGATCCGTCTACAAGAATATTGTCAGCAGACACCTCGACATTCCCAGGACTACCATCAACTGCAATCGTACCAACTTGGGCACCATTGAGGACTCGAACGTCTCCTGCGTTTAGTGTAAGGTTACCAGAGTCAGCACTATCAAAACCGTTGCTCGTAATAAACGAAACAAGCCTCTCTGAAGAAGTATTAAATCCATCAACCTGGACGTAGTCGCGAGCATTAACAAAAATATTTCCAGATGAACCAGAGCTGTAGTTGTTGGCAAATATCTGTCCTCCGTTTAGAACAGATATTTTAGGAGCATTGATCAACACGTCAGAACCTGTAGCTCCAAAGTTGTCACTGTAGAAAACCGCTCAACAGCGCATCTGAAAAGTCTGACGGGCCAATCTCGAACGACTCTGACGCATTAACTTCAATATTTCCTGGTACGCCCTCACCAATATTTCTAACAAATACTAACGAACCGTCTCGCAGTGAAATATCTCTCCCCATGAAGTGAACTCGCCCTGCGGGAGCGCCGCTGGTTTCAATAAAAGAGAGCTTAGAAAAACTCAGTCCTCCAAATGAAGTGACGTTTTCGTAATCGAAGCTCAGCCCATCTATTGATGTTGAAAGGCTCACTTCACCGTTTGCCACACTACCTATTTCTACATCACCACCTGGAGTACGTAGAATGCCACCATCGAAATTGATATCGCCTCCAATTAAAGCAATGGTTTGATTCGGCAATACAGATAATCCTGTCCGTGGAGAAAGCTCATCTGTAAAAATATTATCTACGACCTCGCGACCTGCGTTCTGTACGGTAATTGAAGAGGCATTCTGTAACCCTAGTCCAATAGGAACAGTGCTAGTCAGCGGGCTAAATGTGCTTCCATTCACCGATGAAAACTCAAACCCGTCCGAAAACTGAATAGTATCTGCCGTTGAAGCGATGAAAGAGCCACCTACTTGCAGTTGAGCAGCGGGGCCAAAAAGAATGCCATTGTTGTTTATAAAAATGAGAAATTCGTCTCATCATAAAAGAAGAGAGGAGTTAAATAAAAAAGTATTTTGCGATGACTCCAGAGCAGCGTCAGCTAGAGATGTCTAGACTCAGCACGAATGTTTCAACCAAAAACTGCCAAGTAATGTGAATTCGCTTAGCCCCCAACGCGCGACGGATCCCGATTTCTCGAGTTCGTTCGGTCACGCTCGCAAGCATGATATTCATAATCCCGATACCACCGACCAGCAACGAAATGGATGC
>JAAUPS010000376.1 GCA_012033015.1 Phormidesmis sp. RL_2_1 | reverse complement strand
AAGATGAGGCCCAGAAGATGAGGCCCAGAAGATGAGGCTCAGAAGATGAGGCTCAGAAGATGACGCCAGAGCCAAGCTGTAAAAGCTATTTATATTCTTTTTGGCTTTTATGGCAGAGTAAGAAGGCATCCTTACTTTGCTATAGCTCCGTACCTTATCAATGGGGGTGAAACCGTTGATGCGTATAGTGCTATGTGGTCAGCAATCGCCAAATACATCTGGCGATTATCTGGTGATTGCTATAAATCGAAGTATAAATGACAAGTTTGGAGAAATTGTGAAGATGAAAATCTGCCGTTCCCTTTGAGAAGATTTCATCCCCACATTTTCCGCTTTACATTTTCCTCCTGATATTTTTCTTAACGTTGCCAATGCAGCAGTAGATTTTGCAGCAGTAGATAATCGCAGACTAGATGTGCTTTAGGTTGGCCGACAGGTTCCGGCGTTGGAGCGCACAAACTGGTCACGGCTCAGATAATGAACAACTTGCAATTGCTGAGGTGCGCCGTTGGTGGGCCGCAAACTCAAGTAGAGGCCATTGACTGAGGCCGTTGCAGCATACAGCCGCTGACCGTTGTTGGGCTGCCCCCTAAATTGGCCTGTAAACGGGAGCCTAGAATAGTCAGCATCGGGCGCTATCTGTTCATACTCTCGCAGCGTGGTGGCATTGAGTAGGGTTTGCATACGGCCATTGCGATCGCGCTTTTGTATTGTCAGGGTAAGACTGGTTCCAATGGGGTTTTGGGGGCTTGCAGTGGTGGGTGCTGCTGGCAGGGTGCCCGTTACCCGATAGCTAAGGCTAGCACCTTGGCTCAAAGCAATCGTTGTTTCACAGGTGGTGCGGTAGGGGGCGGCCTGGGCGGCTGGTAATGGTGAGAGCGTCGCGGCTATCAGCGTCAAGACAAGGCCAGAACTCAGCCGTTTGAAGTTAAACATAACGGGTGTCTCTAAGTGAGAAAATGGACAAGTGAGAAAGTGGACAAGTGAGAAGGTGGACAAGTAAGAAAGTGGGCTAAAAACAAGACTCATAAACTTAAAGAGCTTGTCTATGATTAGCCTCTTCCAAATAAAACACTCACCAAATCCTGGCTGGTTCAGGTTACATAATTTGATACGACCTCTATAGCTTTGGTCGCTGGGCTGAGGTACAGCACGCTGGCCGAAGCCTCTACGTGACAACAGGCCAAGCAACGCGCGTGTCCTCGTTGGCGTAGCCTCGCCGTCGGCGGTATGCATCCGGCACACGCTATAAATCTAGGGATAGATCTAGAGGTAAATTTAGAGATAGATCTAGAGGTAAATCTAGAGGATTTTTTAAGGCACAGACCAAAGCTGAAGGTGATTGTCGTCTACTACGCTGAAAAGCAGCTTATCTTGTAGTGGAATCATCTGACCGCTGAAGCGCTCAAAGGACTGTACTCTATGGGTTCCAGCGATAGTGCCATCAGTGCGATAGAGCTGGTTAAATACTGTAGTAAAGTACAGCCATTGGCCCTGGACAGTGAGCGAATGGGGCCAGCTACTATTCGCCTCTACAAAGGGTGACGAACAGCCTAAATTGCCATCTCCCAATACTGTGCAGCTAGGCGGATACTCCGTGCTACCTGGATAGAGATCAATCAACTGGCGAGTGCCTTGGGCACTGCCATCACTGACCCATAGCTCAGCGCCTTCTGGCCCACGGGCGGAGGCAAACAGCCGATTTTGGAACAGGGTAAACTCATTGACCGTGTTGTTGACTCTGTCCGGATCGAACTGGGCAAATCGACGGGTGCCTGTCTTGGTGCCATCGCTGATCCAAACATCCTGGTTTTGCATCAAAAAGAAGAGTTTCTGATCGGCGATTACGACCGGTTTATCTATTGTGGCAAGGAAGCTAGCATCTTCAATTTGTTGAATTTTCTCGGTGGTCGCAGCGGTGCCTGCGCTGACCCATAGTTCAGCTTTCTCCAGTCTGCTGACCAGCGCTATGACGCGATCGCCTAGCGTGCCCAAAAGGGTGAGTTGGGCGCCTGTGCTCTCTGATTCATCGGCACTCAGCAACTGAGTGCCTGCCACACTGCCATCGCTACGCCACCAGGTATAGCCGCGCTCAGGGGTATAGCTACCAAAATGAACTTGAACATCCCCGGAGATTAGATTGCTAATGTCTACGGCTAGATTGTCATGAAGCATAAAGGTCCCTTCTGAGCTGCCATTGGTACGCCAAAGTGAAGGTGTCCCCGCTGCATTAACAACCTGAAAAAAGACCAGATTCTCTGTAGGTGTTTGGAGCGTCGTCAAAAGCTGTAGCCTTGTAAAATCGATAGGCAATTGATCAAAAGGAATAGACGGACGGCGCTCTAGTTTTTGACTAAGCGGGTTCCGGCAGCAGTTGTGCCATCTGTTTGCCAAAGCTCGACACTATCTTGGGCCTCTAGGACAAAGGGGAATGCGTCACCGCTAGAACCTTTTAACCCGTTGTAAATTTTAGCGCCACGATCTAGGGCTTGCCCTAGTGTGGGATTTAGCTCGCTTAAGACAATGGTGCCTGCCGCTGTGCCGTCGCTGCTCCAAAGGCTGGACACTAGGGTAGATTCTGCGTACTGCTGCGTGATGAATAATATCTGTGACCCCAGCACTCCGAGAAAATAAACATTTCTGCCTGCGGGAATGTTTGGGGTGCGCGCGTCGAGCGGTAAACTTTTTACCAAGCTTGTACCCGCAACTGTACCGTCGCTTAGCCAAAGTTCGGGGCTGTTTACATTGTTGTTTGCAGTTATAAAGAGTTGGCGATCAACAACTTGTAGCTGTAATTGGGGAACCAAGTTCTCCGACAACGCTAAGGGCCATTCGTTGAGTAGAGTGCTCAACTGGGTTGGCCGGTTGTTGGCATCTAAGCTAAGCCAAACCACGTATTGGGCAGGCAGTAGCGAGGCCGACTTTGAACGGATCGTGTTCATTTGACAGAACAGCGCAGCGGCTTCGGCTCGCACTAAAGCTTGGTTGGGCCGTAATTGGTCGGCTACTGGGTAGTTGATGACTAGTCCTTTGACGGTTGCTGCGGCGATCGCACCTCGACCGTAGCTCGGAATTGCCTCGTGATCTTGATAGGCCGCTTGCAAAATTTCGTTAGTATAGGTGGCCGGTGGGCTCAGCGCTTGAGCGTTGGCCAAAATCGTCAGGGCTTGAACCTTGGTAATCGGCTGATCGGGTTGAAAAGTGTTGTCAGGGTAGCCCGAGAGAAATCCTAGTCGGTAGGCTTGGGCGATCGCACCTTTGGCCCAGTGCTGAGCAGGGATGTCTCGAAAGTTCGGTGCTGGGCGAACGGGATTCGCATTGGGAAACGCCTTGATGGCGATCGCCGCAAATTGCGCCCTGGTAAAAGTCTCCTCAGGTGCAAAGCGGCCATCGGGATAGCCTTTTAATAACCCTTGAGAAGCACTCTCCTCAATGCAGGGCTGCGCCCAATAGTGAGCGATATCACTAAAGCGAGCAGGTGGCGAGGGCGGCTGCTGAGAGATGACGGCGGCGCTAATAGATGAGTCCGGAGTAGACGCTTGGGCGGTAGCTTTTAAAGACCTTGCAAACAGAGCCGTGCCGAGCAAGCAAACGACAAAAGCACAGCTACTTTTCCGCAGAATCGTAGCCGTTAACTGCGACCTAAAAAGACTCATAGCATAGCACCGTTGGAGGTTGGGTTATGATTGCTTGAGCGATGTGCTTATGATCGCTCAAGCGTAGTGCTTATTATCGCTTGAGCGATGTGTGCAAATGGGAAAATATGCAAATTGTTAGCATCGTCAAGGTTGCCATACCTGAACGGTTTCACCACCTGTGACCAGAAAGCGATTGTCAAGGCTAAAGCTACCACTCCGGACGCCGGGTAAAACCGTTTGGCGAGTGCCGGTGGCCACGCTGCGTAAGTCCAAATCTACCGATGCCCCTACATAGTGCAAAGCTGATTGAGATCGCCACCTTGCTCGATGGTTTGTTCAATCGCTGTCATGAAAAGCGCTAGGTCAACCTCATTGGTAAAAGGGTTAAACTGTGCTTGCAAAGTCTCGCAAAAGGGAGAGATTTTTGTCGTCTCTGTGGCGGTCTCTGCGGCGGTCGTTCTTCTGCGGCGCGGTCT
>JAAUPS010000155.1 GCA_012033015.1 Phormidesmis sp. RL_2_1 | reverse complement strand
AGCTGTAGCCGGTGTAGACTACGTCATTTTAGATACGCAAGCCAGTATTTCAGATGATGACCTCAGAGACCTGGCTGAAGATAGTGATTTGGTCATCATTCCTACCAAAGTAGATGTAGACAGCGCCAGTGCCGCTATCGAGACGGCTAAGGCGATCGCAGCGGGTAAGGGTATCTACCGCATCCTGCTGACCGATGTGCTGACCAGTGGGAAATCGGGCGCGGAGTTAGCAGAAGACCTCAAAGAAGAAGGCTACGAGCTGCTGAACACATCTATTCGCAGAGGAGAAGGCGTTCGTCACGCTAGTCTTGCTGGTTCAACGCTCGATCAGCAGACCGGCAACTACCGAATGCCTTGGCTTGACTATCAAAAGGCGTTCAATGAAATCCACATGCTTATCAATCAGCAATCGGAGGGAAGCAACTGATGGCCCGTTTTAAGAACCAAGATGAGCAAAGGCATTGAGGAAGAACCAGAGACCAGAAACCATTTTTTGGAAAATGATAACCAGAGACCAGAAACCATCTCTCAAGAACCAGAAACCAGAAACCAGAAACCAGAACCTGCAAAGCCAGAATTAGAGGGTACGTCTGGCTATAGTGAGTCAGACATGGAATCAGTCAATGTAGCTGGGTTTAAAGTCCCTTACGTTGTTCGAGAACATTGGAAGGCTGAGTGCAGGAAGAAAAGGGTAAAACTGTCACCCATACTCAAGTCATTTTTAGTGGATGAGTTCGGATTGCCGCCTGGTTTCAGTCTAGAGGATCTGTAAGGAGTGAAAAACCAGAAACCAGAAGATGCAAACCAAAAACCAGAAACTGGTCAATTTCCTTTGCTGGCCTCCGATGCTTACGAGTCATTCCTGAGCGATCTGAAAATCCGCATTCGTAGGGCGCAGATTAGGGCAGCGCAGGCCGTCAATACCGAAGTTACGCTGCTGTATTGGGAAATTGGTCAGGATATTTTGCAGCGTCAGGAAACTGAGGGTTGGGGCAGCAAAGTTATTGACCGGTTGTCAAAAGACCTGAAGCGAGAGTTTCCCGATATGAGGGGCTTCTCTACTCGCAACCTTAAATATATGCGGAAACTAGCGGAGGCGTATCCCGACCGTGAAATAGTGCAGCGCACCGCTGCACAAATTCCTTGGCGACACAATCAGGTGCTCTTGGAAAAGCTAAAGGAGCGGGAAAAGCGGCTGTGGTACGCACAGCAGTCCTTAGAAAACGGCTGGAGTAGAGATATCTTAATCATGCAGATTGAGAGCAATCTGTACCAGCGTCAGGGTGGAGCCGTCACTAATTTTGAACGAACGCTGCCGAAGCCAGAATCTGACTTGGCTCAGCAGATGATTAAAAGCCCGTACAATTTTGAATTTTTATCGCTTGGAAAGGAAGTACAGGAGCGCGAATTAGAAAAGGCTCTGGTTGAGCATATTAGGGAGTTCTTGATAGAGCTGGGTGTAGGGTTTGCCTTTGTCGGTAGCCAATATCGCCTAGAAGTAGAAGGCGATGAGTTCTTCATCGATCTGCTTTTTTATCACTTCAAATTACGCCGTTTCGTCGTGATAGATCTGAAAACTACCGATTTTAAGCCGGAATATGCGGGGAAAATGAACTTCTACGTTGCCGCTATAGACGACCTGCTGCGTCATCCCGATGACAATCCGACTATCGGTATGGTTTTATGTCGTTCCAGCAAGAGCACAATCGTCGAGTATGCGCTGCGGGATGTCAACACGCCTATTGCTGTCTCAACGCATCAATTGCCAGCGCAGCTACAAGATAGCTTGCCAACGCCAGGGCAGCTAGAGATGGAACTGGAAACTGCCGCTAGAGAAATTGAGGCACAGCAGGAGTCAGTAGATTAGATAGAGCCATGCGATCGCGCATTAACTCCTACTGGTTGCTATACCTCTCTCTAGAAATTCATATCCATAAACCATTTTCCATTAAATGTTTATGGATATGAGAGTAGCTGATCGATAATGCTCCAGCTACCGGTATATCAAGCTTTTAGTCATATAGACGTAAGGCAGTCACTACAGATATTTAGTCGTCTACATAAATAAGGCTCCCGGCAATTGTCCTCGATCCACCGACTTTATCGCCTTGGCTAGTCACTAGACGAATGCGTACTCTATCGACGTTGCTTTCGCCTCCTGTACTTACTACCCATGCTCGCCATAAGGAATTAGCTAGGTCTTCGCGTATTGCCTTAGGCTGTGCAAGAAAGTAAGCCGTTACAGTCAGCTCGGCTTCTCCTTCCGTCAGTCCAGGGCGTATATCAGAGATCAAAGCGCTCATGCCATCAATCGTTGAGAGTCCGGCTTTGTAGTCCCGAAGCGCGTCTGATTGAGTCTTAACGGCGACTACTTCGCTACTGGATTCTGGCCGAATCTGTGGAGCAACGGTGGCCGCAGATTCAGTCTGCCTTAGTTGGGTTTTCAACTCAGCTCGGGTTGTGGAGTCGAACTGGTTGGCGTACCAAACTAAGGCAGGGATAGATACAGACAAAGCGCACAAAGCCAAGATAGCCCTACCTCTCAAGGTCTTAGGCATCTGGAAAAGGTCGATAGACGTTTTGCCTTCTGAAGTTTTGCTGATTTTCACAGGGGATAAGCTTTTGGAGTACAAGTTTATGCTCCCCACTTACTGTGCCTGCTTCACTAAGTGCAATCGCGTGACCGCACCAACCCGCTCACTTGATCGCTACCCCTCCCCAATAACCCCAGCTAGGCTATTTTCGTGCCTGTGGTATCGACGTTAGCGTCGATTATAGGGGATGGTTGTACCAGATCCGAAGCGTTTTATGACCCCGATCAATTTGTGCTACGGGGCATAGCACAATTGCTTCATCCGGGTATGCCTCAGCTAGAGCCCTCATATAGCGTAGATTACTGCGGGCGCAGCTTAAACTTTCGCACAGTGAGGCGAATTGCTTCAGCATGAGCCTCATCTAGATCGTCAGAATAGAGCATAGTTACGAGGCGCTCACAGAATTTCACGGCCTCTAGCCCCTTCTCTTCACTGATGTAGTTGCGGGCAATTTTAGGATCACCTGCCATCAGATGCCATTTCTCCTTCATTTCAGCGGCCTTCAGTCCAAATAGGCCCATGTAGACCTCATTTGTCCGAATAGCATAGGCAACTTCAGGTATTCCAGCATCACTCAGGGTATCTGTGTAATCTTTCCTCGTGTATTTGCCTGATTCGCGTTTCTGTAGCCATCGGTTGAGCGCTCTATCATCTTTGGCTGTGGCGACGCCCTTAACTGCGATATTGGCGCTGAAGTAAAAGCCCTTGACCGCAAACCATTTAAGGAAATCGGCTATTTTCTGCTTCGTTGGTTTGCGAGTTTGACCAGGATTGATCAGTACATCTGTAGATAAACTGAACCAGTCACTAGCTTCTATAACACTGTAGTTATTCCCGTCATTTCCCAAAAGATGAATGACCCTAAATGTCTTTCCAGATGGGGTCTTGAGGTCGCTTACCCCGTCGCTTTGAATGACCCATTTTGTCAGGGTGGGTTGGGGGATGCCGATGTACTTAGCGGCCATCATAAATCCGAACCCATAGCTAGGTTGCCCAGGGCCTAAACCATCAGAGTCAATGACAATTACCTCGAACTGCTTATCTGCATACGTGACCTCGATGCGATCGCCCTTCTTAACTAATGGGGGAGTTGATTCGTCCATTTTTGATTTTCTCAGTGGAAGCTAAAGTAAAAGTATTACTAATAGTAGATTCATGCTACGAACAGGAATTCGCTGTCACGTTGTGTTCTAGACTTGCATCAACTAACTTATAGCCTAAGATGTAATCGCCTTGATATAGAGATAGATGCCCTGAGACTGCCATTATTCAATGCAGCTTTCCAAAAATTGCTCTCATAATCAAGTTGGCCTCTTCAGAATACCTCCTGAAACTATATAGTCCGAGGGTGGGCTGAACCTTTCCGGAGCTACGTAGCTCCGAAGCTAAAATGAATCGGATAAATTATCTGCAAATGACGGCAGGGCGTCCACTATGAGCCGAGTGATTGCTCTTTTTAATATGTCAGGCGGAGTTGCTAAGTCCACGCTTACTGTGAATTTGGGTTACCATCTCGCGCACGACCTCGGAAAAAAAGTTCTGTTGGCCGACTTAGACCCCAGGCGTCGCTGACTACTTTCTTGGGTGTTAGTCCCTCAGAAGTAGAATCAACCATATATCAGGGACTGCTCTCCAAAGAACTAAAACCGATTGCCTCTGAAAACGCTGAGTGCGATCTTATCCCTTCAAACATTTATCTAGCCCAGGCCGAGCTGAAACTGTCTTCCGAATTGAGACGTGAGTACAGACTAGCCGATGCCTTGTCAAAGATCAGGGACTCATATGATGCGATTTTGATTGACTGCCCGCCTTCTCTAGGGCTGCTATCTATCAACTGCTTGGTAGCGGCTGACTACCTGCTGATTCCGATTCAAACGGAGTACAAGTCCGTCGAAGCTACAATCAATTTGCTACAGACTGCTTACGAGATTGCCCAAGAGGTAAATCCTAGCCTTAGCGTGATGGGTGCAATCCCGACGATGCATGACGAGCGAATTTCCCAGTCAAAGCGAGCGCTTCAGACAATTAGAGAGGTATTCCAGTCTTTACAAAGCAATCCTAGTTTCAAAGGCTCAATTGTTTTTCCTCCCATCCCAAGGCGAACCGACTTTGCCAATGCTACCGCTGCGCATCTGCCGCTAGCGAAGTATTCACCTCGGCACAGTGCGTTAGCCCCGATTAAAACGATCGCAAAAGCAATTCGAGACGTTCTATGACTAAATCACAGGAATCATTCAACCTTTCAGGAAAAGGGATTTTAGGTGGCTTCCTCTCAGGCCAGCCAGCAGCACAATTGAAGGCTAAAGACGCAGCGGCTGAGCTGATACCCATAGATAAAATAGTCACAAGCCCGCTACAGCCTAGACAGTTCTTCTCCCAGGCAAGTATTGACAGTCTAGCCAAAGCTTTCAAAGAACACGGGTTTAGGGGCGCTCTGAACGTTCGCCCGAAGGCAGACGGAACTTATGAACTAGTTGCTGGCGAGCGGCGCTGGCGAGCGGCACATCAGGCGCAGCTTGAAAAAGTTCGCTGCATCGTGGACGCTTATACCGATGAGGAAGCGCTTGAATTTTCGCTAATGGAAAACCTTCAGCGAGAGGATCTCAGTAAGCTGGAAGAAACGGAAGGTGTCCTTCACTTCATTGAAGTGAAACTTGGCATTGCTCGTGAGCAGGCTGTTAGCATTATTCGGACAGAAGGACACTCAGATAAAGCTTCTCGGAGCGACGTCGCTCCGAGCGAGGAATTGAGGAAAATTGAAGGGCTGCTTTCCTTATTCAATATAGGATTGCAGACGTTTCGCACCAAAAATCTGCGCACCCTTTCTCTGCCTACGGATCTTAAAACCGCGCACCTAGAGCAGAACTTACCCTATTCGTCTGCGCTAGAGCTAAGTAAATTAAAAGACGATGATGAGCGCCAAAAGATATTGGCTGAAGTGCTGCAAAAAGGCATGTCTTTTCGCAATATTAAAAGCCAGGTGCAGGATGCATTAGAAAAGCGTACTAAATCTTCAAATCAGGAAGATAGGGCTTTAGTAAAACGCTTCGATGAGGTGGCGAGGCAAGCAAAGAAATCTCAGCGTTCATTTGAGAATGCTTCAAAGAGAAAAAGGATAGAGAAACTTCTGAGCGAACTTGAGTCGTTACTGACTGGTGAGTGACTACGGTGAAACTGGCCTTTGTTTAGACATGGAGAAATTTTGGCCTCTAAGGATTAATGGGACTCTATATCGAACGAGTTTTCAATGCTTTCAGGTGTTTCCTCTGCATACAGTCTATGTAGGATGAGCATAAATACTCAGACTGGAAAGTGTCGATATGAATGGATTTCAGGCTTAGAGGCCAAAATTTCTCTAACTCTATACACGGTCCAACCTTACGAGCATCCAGCAGGCGGATCGCGAAGCGACCTAGCCTCATGACTCATCTGCGCCGCTGGTTGGGGTTTTCATGAGGCCAGGTAACGGCAGCTAGCATAATCCTGCAGACGGATGGCTTCTACTGCTCACCATCCGCTTTGTATATTTCCTCAAAAGCCTTCTCCATCTCTAAATCAAGCGCCCGTTCGCTGTAGCGAGCAAAGACCTTATCTGAGCGAATGCGCGTAGCCCGCTTAGCCAGCATCGGATTCATACCAGCTTTGACTATCGAAGTTGCGAACGTATGTCTCATGCGATGCGGATGGACGCCTTCTAGCTCGGTCACAGCGGCTAGATCCTTGATGAGGTCATACACTCCGCGATACTTCAATCGCGCGCCTTGGCTATTGTTAGACAAGCTGACGAACAGAGGAGATTCCGGAGCTGTCGGCAGCCCATTGCGCACCATCCATCCCAAGTAGCTGTCTAATGCAGAGATCGCCCTTGACTTCAGCGGTACCTGTCCATCGCTACCCCACTTCGCATCGCGCACGTTCAGTCGCTGTCCGTCATAGTCCTGCACGTCAAGCTTACAGACCTCATTGGCCCGCAGCCCATGGTCTAAAACATGCAAAATCGCGCTATCGCGTACCTCAGACCTGCCTCGGTAGCCCAGCGCGTCGAAAAGCGCCTCAACCTGCTCATCTGATAAGTCCGCAGGTGGCTTGGCCGGTTCCTTAACCATCTCAATCGTCAGCGTCGGATTGCGGCTGATATAGTCCTTCACCGTCAGCCACTTAAAGAAACTCTTGAGCGTAGAGATCGCCTGATTAATCGTCCCCGGCGACAGCGCTCCCCCACGCTGACTCGGCAGCACCTTGAGATGCTGCTTATAGCGGTCAATATCGCGGTGCGTCACTTCCTGCCAAGGCTTGTGCTCTAGCCACTCATAGAACTGCCGCAGTTGGCGCTCATAGGCTTTACAGGTATTCCCAGACAGCTCACGCGATCTCAAAAATTCAACAACACGCTGCCAGTTCAAATCAACAGGCGACGCGGGGGACGGCCCCCCAGCAGACCTACCTCAATAAATTTGGGCACAGGCATCTCGCGTCGCAGCATAAAAACAGTCCCTCTTTTTGCAGCTCAAGCAAGCGGTAACGCCTTGGCCTTCTTAGCCACCCCCTTTAGCCGCTCCATTCTACCTCAAATAAGTCCCCTTATATGAGTTACACTAAAACTTACACTACAAATAGATATGGATGGCTTGAGATATGATGAAGGCTGTCATATCAAGGCTTTGGTCAGTTTGACTTAGCTCAGGGACTAAAGACAGTCGCTCTACCGGCAGACAGTAGAGAAGGGAAGGTTCGCTATGCTCGAAAGTTATGAGGCGGTATATGAAAATGGCCAGCTTAAGTGGCTGAATGAGCAGCCTTTGGTTGACTCTGCTCGCGTCATTGTCACAGTCCTTAAAGATTTAGACCTCAATGCTGCTAATTCTAAGAAGCGTCGCGTTCCACCCGATGCGATTGCGGGCAAGGGTAGGACGCTGGGCGACATCGTCAGTCCTATCGTGCCGGAAGAGGACTGGGAATGCCTCAACTGATCCTGCTTGATACCCATATATGGTTCTGGTTGATTAATCAGGAGTTTGAGCGCTTCCCGCAAGAATGGCGAGACCTCATTGAAACGGCTCCTGCTGTAGGCATTTCAGTCATTTCCTGTTATGAGATTGCCTTAGCCCGAGAGAAAGGTCGATTGGAACTGCCCTGTCCAACTAAGCAGTGGTTAGAGGCTGCGCTGGAACCGTCGGGCATATCACTGCTGCCGCTCACCCCTGAAATCGCTTGCGCAGCAGTCGCGCTGTCTCCTGTTCATAAAGATCCTTTTGACCGTGTAATTATTGCGACGGCTATTGCTCAAAAGGCCAAACTTGCGAGTATCGATAGTCTGTTTCGTCGCTATCCAGAGCTGACAGCCCATTTGCTTGATTAGTCTGAATCATTTTGTCGTCATTGCTGAGCGCAAGCGATACCTATGCCTCGTCGAGTTAACAAAAAGTGTGTGGAATGCGCCCAGATGAGTGCGGCTCAAGCTCAGCATCTGCATGGGAAGGGAGGAGACGGCTGCTGGCATGACAAGCGCTGTCCCCGCAGGCGATCGCACTATCGCCATCGCCAAGCGCTGAATGAACAGCGGCGGTTGCAGTATCAGCAGCAGGTTGCTGGGGTGGCTTTGGGCGAGGAGCAGGTGGAGATGGTATCGCTGCCGGTGGCCGAGGCATCGGTGCCATACGCCAATCTGTATATTTGGCGGGAGAAACGGAAGGATGCGCCGATTCATGCAATCGCGGCCAGTGTGTTCCAGGATGGTTCCAAAGTGCTGGAAGTTGCGCCCATTCATTGCGCGGGCTATCGCAAGCGCCAGTTAGAGAAGTACGTGCAAAAAGACGTGATGGGCTATCTGCAGGCGCGGTTTGGCATTACCTTTTTTGCCGATGAGATTCGCCTAGAGCCGATTGAATGTCCGGTTGCGGGATGTCCGTGGGGCGATCTCAGCTTTGTTGCAGAGGACAGTGGCGTTGACTTATGAAATCTTTGGCGGAGATTCGACAGCAGCTACAGTCTGGAAACTATGAATTTACACGCCATGCTTTTAAGCGAGCGGTGGAGCGCAACATCAGCGAACAAGAGATTCAAGCATCGGCTGAGAATCTGGAGGTGATCGAGGACTACCCAGAGGATAAATACTCACCCAGCTCATTACTGCTAGGCTTTACTCAAAATAGGCGAGCGATACATATGCAGGTATCGAGAGCAGAGGGCGATAAGGTGAAGATCATTACCCTCTACGAACCAGACACTGATCAGTGGAGTGAGTACAAAAGGAGGAAGCCGTAATGTTTCAATGCCAGGTTTGTGGTTCAGACAGCGCTCATACTGAGTATGTCAGTGAAGTCTTTAATATCGATGGCAAATTTCATTTAGTTGAAAGCATTCCAGCGACGGTGTGCGATCGCTGTGGAGAGGAAACGTTTAGCCGAGAGACGACTGAGCGGATTCGCGTCATGCTGCATGGTCAGCAGCCGCCGCTAAGGTCGGTCTCGTTAGATGTCTTTTCTTTCAACGAAGCCGTATGAACTACCGCTACGGGTGCAAAGTATGGTGAGTGTGCGTCAGCTAGAGCTGAACTTGGAAGTGGCTTTTGAGGAAGCCGCTGAGGTGCCAGAGAAAGTCGATGTGCTAAGTCTGTGGGCACAGTTTGAAGGGGAGCTAGCAGAGTTAGGACAGCGTGATCGCCTTCGAGTCGCAGGTGATGTTTTGGTTCAGTTAGCGGGACTGTGCGAGGCCAAAGCCGATGTACTTTGGGAAGATTGGCAGGATGCCCACAATGCCGACGGGCCAGTGATGGGGGAGAGCTGGTTGCAAGGTCTAACCCGTCAGAGTCAGGAGCTAGATTTTTCTGGCTTGGTGAAGCGCTCATACAGAACGATGGAAAGCGGCGAGAGCAATACGGAGAAGCAAGCCGATGATTCTGTGATGGGCGCTGTCGATAAAAGCGCTGTTTTAGAAATGCTCGACGGGCTTGATGAGGCGCTAAAAGCAGAAGCATTAGCTGTCTCGCATTCAGAAAACGTGTCAGATTGGGTGAAGGCGATCGCTTCCCAACAAACTCGAAAGCCGCAGCGCTTGATTGACCTTCAGGCCCAGCTAAAAATGCCACTGATAGAGGTGTGGATTGCGGCACTGCTCGGCGGCTTTATCCTGGAGCAGCGCGGCAGCTTTTACCAGACGCAGGAAGTTTGGGTGAGCGGGTGCAAGTGAGGATAGGGCTATGGAATATCAACTGGACAAATGGAAGCGTCAAGACTGGCGTAAGGATACTCGCAATTACTCATGTGAGATCAAACAGAACTTGTTTGGTCAGTGGGTGGTGCTACGGCGATGGGGGCGGGTGAGTGCGATGCAAGGCCAGAGTGGAGAAGTGGTGTGTGAGCGCTATGAGCAAGGGTTGGAAATCTTTGAGGCTGTGGAGAAACGGCGAGCGAAGCGAGGGTATCGCGCTTTGTAGTTAAACCGTACACCAAGCCTAAACGAGGCTACCCTGACTCGTGCAAGATAGCAGCCGATTCAATTGCTCAGCTATCCAAAGGGCTCCTTACGCCCCGCCCGCCCCGGTTCAGCACATGGGTATAGATCATAGTGGTCTTCACATCCTTGTGGCCTAGCAACTCCTGAATGGTGCGAATATCGTAGCCATTTTCTAGTAGATGGGTTGCAAAACTATGGCGAAAACGTATGGCAACCCACTCTTTTTGAATACCCGCATAGCACACGGCTCGCTTTACCGCCTTTTGCAGCCCACTTTCGTGCAAATGAAAACGAACAATCGCGCCACTGCGAGGAGCTTGACAGCGTGTGGCGGCAGGAAAGACAAACTGCCAAATCCACTGTCGATTAGCGTTGGGATACTTCCGGGCCAACGCAAAGGGTAACGTGACTGCGCCATAGCCCTGATCTAAATCTTGCTGATGAATACGTTTGACCTGCTGCAGATGTTCCTTAAGCGCCGCCTGCACGCGACTAGGGAGCATGGTGACTCGGCTTTCTTGGCCTTTGGCATCACGCACAATGATCTGAGCCTGCGGGAAATCTAAATCCTTAATGCGCAGTTGCATGGCCTCCCGCAAGCGTCAGCCACTGCCGTAGAGCAATTGCACAATCAATTGATGGACGCCTGACATTTGCTGAAGCACAGCCCGTACTTCTGCAGGCGTCAAAACAGTGGGCAGCTTGCGCGAAGGCTTGGCGCGAATCGCATCAATCCGCTCATCGAGCGGTAACTGCAAAACGTGACGATATAGAAAGAGCAGGGCACTCAGCGCCTGATTCTGAGTAGAGGCTGCCACCTGTTCTTGAACGGCCAGGTGGGTGAGGAAGGCTTCAATCTCAGGGACGCCCATCTCCTGGGGATGACGCTTATGGTGAAACAAGATGTAGCGGCGAATCCACTGCACGTAGGTTTGCTCTGTGCGGTAAGAATAGTGCTTTAAGCGAACAGCGTCTCGAACCTGGTCAAGTAGTTTCTTCGGACGCGGCTCTGCTTGCATGGGTGGCTGGTCTGGAGCGAGATGATGAATAAACTCTAAGCAGAATCAGCATCGAACCGGAGGGATGATTATACTGAATCATTCCGCCTAAGATCCCATATAAGGATCTTAGGTGGACGAAAGTCCACCTATTTACCCCAGGAAGGATCTTAGGCAGAATTATGTCCACCTAAGATCCCAATACGAGATCTTAGGTGGAAACTTTCCCTCTAATAAAGAGTTAGCCTGCTGGTTTGTCGGTGGGGCGGCATTTGAGAATTGTCGGTGAAGCGCTCAATCTTGAAGCAGCAGTCTGTTGATAAAATTGAGGGAAGAGAATTGTCGTTGCCAACCGTCTAAAACAGGAGAGCATTCTTATGACAATAGTTCTTCCGGGTGCTCCTTGGTTAGTTGCACATCGCTCAATGTTGAGTTTAAACAAACCCTACAAGATTACGCTCAACAGTCAAGATTATGTCTTGTGGCAAAATACACAAGGTGAAATATTTGCTCTCGAAAATATTTGCCCTCACATGCAGGCTCCCCTTTCTGAAGGTTGGATTTGTGAGTCTCGCAACTCTATTGCGTGTCCCTTTCATGCTCTTGAGTTTAATGGCAACGGTCAGTTACTCAAGGATGGAGAACCAAATGGTCAAGCGATCGCAAAGACCTTAGAGTTAGTGGTTCAAGGCGACCTAATCTGGACGTATGGAGGTTTTGATCCGCGCTTGCCCATTCCCGATCTGATTTCTCGAAGAACTAAGGGCTTGAGTTTTCTTGGTGTTGCAGGTGAAAAGAGCATCCATGCAAGCTTTTTAAGTTGCATTAAAATCAACTACGACTTTAATCACCAAAACGGCAGCCATCGCGCAAGCTTTAAGATTCGTGAAAATCCAATTCATACTTTTGAAGAGGATGGTTACCGTGCCAGAGTTGAACTGACCTTTCTGCGCGAAGATAATACTCTGAGTGAGATTCTGGAGAACCCTGCTCTGTTCAGTATTCCAAAATCCTATAGAAGCGAACTAGAATACAGTTTTCCCTCAACGACCATGTTCAGAGCTGAGGTTGATATTGGGCATGTTCCACAGTTCTTCATTTTGTACCCTGAAACTGAACATCGAACAAAAACCTTTGTCTTATGCTATGGCAAATGGAAGAATCCATTATTTCAGTTGCCGGGAATAAATGCGATCGCTCGGAGGTCATTGATGCAGTCAACAGCAAAGGTTGTAGAGCAAGATTTAGCTACTTTGGAAAGTTTGTACCCACTGCAAAAGCCTAGAATTCGTTTACCCAGGGAGGAAATAATGACTTATGTTGAAAGACTATATAGCGAGTGGTAATGATTAAATGTCGCTAGCTAACAACCCCCTTGCAACGGACGGTCGAAAATCACTGGTGGTGATGCAAAAGTTACTAGCCGCCGCTGAAGGGGAACGTTATGCCGCTTTCACATTGAGAGGAGTCGCTGTATGCACCCGATGGTAAAGTCTCTAATCAGACAAGTGCCGCCGCCATCGGCCCTCAACTCTCAGTCTGGCTCCTGGCACGACGTTGAGGCCAA
>JAAUPS010000017.1 GCA_012033015.1 Phormidesmis sp. RL_2_1 | reverse complement strand
AACATGTTTGATAATATGCGAAGCTTGACTAATCGCCACCGCCAAATGCTCTGCAATATGCTGTAAGAAAACGGCCTCTGTGGCCTGCCACTGGCGATAGTCATCGCATTGATGGGCGATTAATAGTCCCCACAGCTCATCTTGAACGATAATCGGTGCAATAATTTTGGACTTGATCTGGGCCTGCTGTAAAAAATTGAGCAGGCAGGTAATTCCCGCATATTGCTGGTCAACATTATTGATAGCAATTGGGCGGCCCATTAAGTAGCGAGCACGCAAAGACAGGGAAGGCTCAAAACATTCTTTCTCTGATAGGTGAAGCACCGAAGAAATATCTGCCGATGCCCGTGCCTCATAGGTGACGTGCCCTGAGTGCAGACATTGCCCCAGAATAGAATTGGCGGCAGCCTGTCCAGTCTTAGCTGAATTAAAGGCTGGATTAACGGCTGAATGGGCCTGAGTCGAATGGGCAGCAGTTGAATTAACAGCGGAGCGATAGGCTGGCGTTGTCAGACGATCAAAAGGGGAGGGTGATTCAATGGACTCAATTTGATCATCAAATTGGTTGAAATGGTCGAACTGATAGAGTACTAAGCGATCGGCACCGAGAAATTCTCGAACTTGAGCAACGGTTGTCTCTAAAATGGCTGATAAATCTAGGCTGTGGCGAATGCGCGTGATCACTTGATCGAGCAGCAGGCTTTGCTGCAACTGGTTGTCAAGCTTGAGCTGACCAGACTGGGAGTCACCTTCTGGAGAGGTGGCTAATCGTTTCGACCAGTTGAGTACAAAAGCTTCTTGCGCCATGAGTTTTTCGTTATGGGAGGCTTGCTGGAGCGTAGGACTGTGGTTGGCGCGGTCTTTGGTATGGTCAATAAAGACTGCGATCGCCTGCTCATCAAATGTCAGTCCAACGCGATACTCAGCCGCTACTGCTACGTCATAGGGCTGCGGCTCAGCTATTTCTAGATTGTTACTGACTAGATTGTTACTGACTAGATTGTTACTGACCGTCGTTTGGGTACGGTTATTGACCGACTCATGGTGATAGTGGACAAGGTGGTTGCCATCATTTTCTGGGGGCTCATTGGCTGACTGATGGGGAATTTGGGAATTTGAACTCCACTGGCGTGGGCGCTGCTGACTTTGAGACGTTGGAGCAGTTGGAGCAGTTAGCTCTGTTATGGGTGTTGCAGTCAGCAGGACGGCCAGTTTGGCAGAGCGCATCAGCACAAAGCTACCCGCCGCCAATCCGCCTAAATTATCTGTTTCTACGGTTTCAAACATGGGCCCCTGCTGAATAAGCGTTTCCCGCAGGCGCTGATAAGCCTTGGCAGAACAGGTTTGATAGACAATAAGGTGTTCAGAAGTTTGCATTATCAGGCGTTACAAAAGGAGGGAAAAGATCTTAATGGCTTGCTAGGCACAAATGCTCTGAAAATAAATGTTCTGAAAATAAATACCTTATATTTATTCTTTATATTTGTTCTTTACTTTTTATTCTTTATTTTTGCTTCAAATTGCCCCTTAAAAAGTGCACATCAGCAGTCAATAAATCAGTCAATAAATCAGACCGTTTTGATCAGCCTTGCTCTGTCAGTCACTATCTCTACCAAGTGAGTATTTAGCGTTAGCAAAGGTCGGTCTCAGGCTTAGGCAATCTAAGGAAATATTTAATATTTTGTTTAATATTTTGACAAATAAATCATCCAGCCTCTCAAAATATCTGAAGATAGCATCGGCAACGGTATTTCAACAGTGATTAGCTGAGGCTGATTGACCCAAAAAACAGGGATAAGAAACGGGTTCCGAATGTTTTTTATCGAGAGCTGTCTTTTACAGCTTTGATAGTAGCGCCCGTTTTTCACGATTGGTGATTATCCCAATAGTTCTTTTATATTTGTCTGGATTTATGCATCGATTAGCAGCCACTCCGGGTGGATGGGACGCAACCGCAGAAGGAGTCGTTTTCATTGAACAAACACCTGCTCCAATTATTGTGTTAACAGCGGCTGATACCGACATTTCAGCGTTAAATCAAGCCCTTGTTCAGCTTCCTCAAACCTTCAGCGATATTCGCTGCGTTAACCTCCTGCAGCTTCAGCAACAGCTCACAATTGATACCTATGCAGAGAGTGTCTTAAACCAGGCCAAGCTGATAATTGTCAGGGTATTGGGCGGCAGGGCCTATTGGTCTTATGGGATCGAAGTGGTGAAGGCTGTTGCCGATGAAACGGGTGCTGCATTGGTGATAATGCCCGGTGATGATCGACCTGATTTGGATCTGATGGGCCATTCAACGGTGCCCCTAGCGGTTGTCAATCAGCTCTGGCGATATTTCACCGAAGGCGGCATTGATAATTTAGCTAATGGGTTGCTGTATGCGAGCGATCGCACCCTCGCGACCCATTACCATCCACCTGAGCCAAAGCCTATTCCTAAAATAGGTATTTATGCTAGCGAAACAGGCTTGCCTACCCGACAGAGCCAGTCTGAAACAGCGCAGAATACCCACACCAACTTCGGCGCAAATTCAAAACAAATTAAAGAGTTACAGACAACTGTAGAGCCTACTTTAAATCAGGAAATACGGTCAGAAATAAGGGCTAAATCTCAGCCATTGCCAAGGCAATATCCGCCATTTAAAACATCCCAAAGCGCGTCTTCAAACAAAGACCAAAACAAATCTAAAGGTGAACAAATATTAAGAGACTATCCGTCTGCTTATCAGGTTTTTGAATCCTCTTCCTTAAAGGCAAATACAAATCAGGCCAAGGCCAAGGTTGGCATTCTTTTTTATCGGGCGCATTATTTGGCAGGCAATACGAAAGTTATTGATGCGTTGTCTACTGCTTTAATGCAGCGGCAGTTGATGCCGGTGCCGATTTATGTCTCGTCACTCAAAGAAGCCGATATTCAGCGATCGCTCGTTGAAATTTGCCAATCAGATGCCGAACAGCCTGTTGAATTACTGATTAACACCACAAGCTTTGCGATCGCGCCACTTGCTGGCGCTACAGCCTCTGCCGAAAAACCTTTTGACAGAACCTTTAACCTATGGAAAGCGCTAGATGTGCCTGTCTTACAAGCCATTTGCAGTAGCAGTCCGCAGCAGCATTGGCACAGTCATGCCCAAGGACTTACCCCCAGAGACATTGCCATGAACGTGGCTTTGCCCGAAGTAGATGGCCGTATCATTACCCGAGCGGTCTCTTTTAAGGCCGCCCAGTCGGCTGATGAGCCGAAAGCCGCTCAATCGGCTGGGGAGCCGCAGACGTCAGCGCCAAGTGCTGCGGTGCTAGGGCTGCAGACAGATGTGGTGATGTATCAGCCAGAGGGCGATCGGATCAATTTTGTGGCAGATTTGGCTGCCCGTTGGCTACGGCTACGGCGCACGCCGCCCGCCGAGCGCAAAATTGCCCTGGTCTTAGCGAACTATCCCAATCGAGATGGCCGCATGGCCAATGGCGTTGGCCTCGATACCCCAGCGAGCTGCATCAAAATTTTACAGGCGCTGCAAACAGCCGGTTACCACGTCACATCGTGCCCTGAGACGGGCGATGAGCTAATGGCGCAGCTTGCCCGAGGGGTGACCAACGATCTAGAAAGCTATGGCCTAAGACCAACCAACCAGACGCTGAGCATCAGTGACTATCAACAATTTTTTGACAAGCTGCCGCCAGCCGTCAAACAAAAGATGACCCAGCGCTGGGCACCGTCGATGACGAGTGGCAACAGGATGGCTCGTCAACACAAGAGCAGCCGTCAACCACTGCACTCCCGATTGCCGGAATGCAGTTGGGCAATGTCTTTGTCGGCATTCAGCCCAGTCGGGGCTATGACCTCGATCCCAGTTTGAATTATCACGCCCCTGACTTAGAGCCGACCCATCGCTACTTGGGCTTTTACCACTGGCTGCGCGAGCATTTTGCTGCAGATGCCATTGTCCATGTGGGCAAACATGGCAATCTTGAATGGCTGCCCGGAAAAGGCATCGCCTTGACCGAGACCTGTTACCCAGAAGTTGCCTTTGGCCCTATGCCTCACTTTTATCCCTTTATTGTGAACGATCCAGGCGAAGGGGCTCAGGCCAAAAGGCGATCGCAAGCCGTCATTCTCGATCACCTCACCCCACCAATGACCCGCGCCGAACTGTATGGCCCCTTACAACAGCTAGAAAACCTGGTCGATGAATACTATGAAGCCCAAAACCTCGACCCTACTCGTTTACCCCTCATTGCCGAGAAGATTCTTCAGTTGCTGACATCAACTCAACTCCAGCAAGATCTCGAATTGAATATGCCGAATCAGGAACTACAGACTTGGCTGCCTCAAATTGATGGCTACCTCTGTGAACTCAAAGAAGCTCAAATTCGAGAGGGGCTACATATTTATGGTCAATGCCCTGAAGGCAGAGCGTTAAGGGATTTGGTGGTGGCCATAGCGCGTCATCCGAATGCCGAACATAGGGGGTTGAGTCGGGCCATCGCCGCCGCTTGGAACTTGGAGATTGATCCGCTCACTGCCGAAATGCATCAGCCCTATCAAGGGAATCATCCTCGATTGAGTGGGTGCCGCACGGTGGGAGATGTGGTTGATGCATCGAAGCATTTGCGGCTGAATGCGTTGAGCATCAGTGCGCCCAAAAGACACCTCTCGACTTAGCGAGCAAGGCTGACTCTGCAGCCCTACAAACTGTGCTGAATTGGATTGGCCAAACCCTATTGCCCAACCTGCGGCTCACTAGCGATGAAATTAAAAATTTGTTGCACGGGCTAAATGGCGGCTATGTGCCTAGCGGCCCTGCTGGCGCACCGACGCGCAATCGCCCTGAGGTGCTGCCTACAGGCCGCAATTTTTATTCAGTCGATATGCGGGCCATGCCAACCGAAAGTGCTTGGGATGTGGGCCGTAAAGCGGCTGAAATTTTGATTGAAGACTATGCTCAGGCCCATGGCGACTATCCCAAAACGCTGGGCCTTTCGATGTGGGGGACGGCTGCAATGCGTACGGGCGGCGATGATATGGCGCAAGCTCTGGCACTCTTGGGCGTTCGGCCCGTGTGGGATGGCCCGAGCCGCCGCGTGGTTGATTTTGAAATTTTGCCGGTTTCCCTGCTAGGCCGCCCTAGGGTTGATGTCACTTTGCGCATTTCCGGCTTTTTTCGCGACGCCTTTCCCAATCTGATTGCGCTGTTTGACCAAGCGGTGAACGCTGTTGCGGCTTTGGCTGAACCGGCTGAGCAAAATCCACTGGCCGCCCATGTGCAAGCCGATTTTGCCGATTGGCAAAAAAAGGGGCTAGGTGATAAGCAGAGTAGGGCGCGATCGCGCTATCGCATTTTTGGCTCCAAACCCGGTGCCTACGGGGCCGGATTGCAGGGCCTCATCGAGGCGCAAAACTGGGAAAGTGACGCTGATTTGGCACGTGCCTACATCAACTGGAGTGGCTATGCCTACACAGCGACCAAGGGCGGTATGCCCGATGGCCATAGCGCCCTGAAGCGTTTAACCAGCGCTTGGCTCAAATGGAAATTGTGCTCCAAAATCAAGACAACCGCGAACATGATTTGCTGGATTCTGATGATTATTATCAGTTTCAAGGGGGGCTAACGGCAGCGGTAAAGTCGCAAAGGGGGGCAGCGCCTGTGACTTACTTTGGCGATAATGCGGTGCCCGAAAATCCACAGGTGCGATCGCTCAAAGCCGAAATTGCCCGCGTCTATCGTTCACGGGTTATCAACCCCAAATGGATAGCGGGTGTGATGCGTCACGGCTACAAAGGCGCGTTTGAAATGGCTGCTACTGTGGACTATTTATTTGCCTACGATGCCACCACCGGCTGCGTTGAAAACCATATGTACGAAGGGGTAGCCGATGCTTATGTATTCGATTTACAGGTTCGTCAGTTGATTGAAAAGTCGAATCCTTGGGCGCTAAGGGACATGGCTGAGCGACTGCTAGAGGCCCATCAGCGAGGACTTTGGCAAGGGGCAAGTGAGGCCAGAGTGGATGGGCTAAGGGCGATCGCCCACGCCGCCGAAGGCCAAATCGAAGCGGGCCTATCGACGCAAATATCAACCCTGTAGAAATATCAACCCCGTAAAACAGGAATAGAAAGCCACTGGTTATGGCTATAGCTTCTGTCGAGTGAATCAGGTCTCGATATAGCTCTTCAAAGGTTGCTTAAACTGCTTTCAGGGGCTGCCTTCAGGGGCTGCCTTCAGGGGCTGCCTTCAGGGGCTGTTGCCACATTCGGCGCGGTCACACTGGGATCTATGCGTACCCACAGGGCAAGTTCTAGGGTGCCAGGTTCGATGGCAAAGTTGAGGGCGCGGGCGGTGATGCCGCTGGCTTCGAGTCGGCTGAGGCTGAGCTGCTGGTTGATATTTCTCGAGGGGCTGACTAAAAAGCATCGGCGCGACCGGGACGCCATCGGCGGTAATCACCGGATCTACAAGCATCAGGCGATCGCCCGCTGAAATACTCAGCCCGGTTTCGGCTTCTATTAGCAAATTACCGTTTTGAACCAAATCTTCTAGCTCCACAGTGAGCTTGAGACGATCGTCCGCCAAAACTCAATTGCCGGATTTTTGATTTTGTAGCGCTCGCGCTCGCGCGCCTGTGCCTGATTGAGGGAGCCAATTTTCAGCATGGCCAGTTGTTCTTGCACATAGGGCGAGGCCAAAAAACGACTGACATCTGCATCATTAAGCACCAGGCGAACGGCACCTTGCAAAGGTGCATCGAGCACGACCTCGCCTTGGCGCAAGCTGGCAAAGGCTAAATCAATCGGGTCAGTTTCTAGCTCGGCAACGGCAATGCGCAGCCCCGGCACCGGAGAGAGCCCACGGGTGGCAATGCGTACGCGATCAACCCGGCCCTGCAATAGATTGAGCGAAGAGCCATTATCGACACGCACATCAATGCTTTCTACAGCGGCCACGCGATCGCGAATAGCATCTTCAGCCACCTGATCGATCACCATGCCAATCGGCGAAATCAGCAGCAGCAAACTAGAAAGAACAACGGTAATAAATTCCATTTAAGCTGTTTTGACTAAATCGGGTTTACCTAACTGAGGGCTTCTTCAACCCATTTTTGAGGGTGCTAACGACATCCTCTAGGGCCATCTCTGTCGCTGCGCCATCAGCGCGTTTGACAATTTCGACTTGGCCTGACTTGAGCGATCGCCCAGTCACAATCCGAAACGGAATACCAATCAGCTCGGCATCTTTAAATTTCACCCCGGCCCGCTCTTTGCGATCATCGAGCAACGTTTCTACGCCCGCTGCATTCAGCTCGCTATAAAGCTTTTCAGCCGCCGCCATTTGCTCATCATCGCCAATGTTAGGTACCACCACAATGGCGTGGTAGGGTGCGATCGCACCGGCCAAATAATGCCATTTTGATCGTACGACTGCTCCACCGCCGCCTGTGCCAAGCGCGAAACCCCCACGCCATAGCAGCCCATCTCCAACGGTACTTCTTGGCCCTGCTCACTGGTATAAGTAGCCCCTAACGCCTTGGAATACTTACTTCCTAGCTGGAAAATATGGCCAATTTCAATACCCCTAGCAGTTTGAATAATCTGGCTCGGATCGTGCACAGCCCGATCACCCGCCATCGCCATGCGCACATCTAGCACCTGCTGGGGCAAATCAAACTCTTTGCCCCAGTTAGCGCCCACCACATGGCACCCGCTTTCATTCGAACCCGTGGCAAAATTCTTGAGCCCTACAGCCGTTTGATCGACCAAGCGTAAAAATTCGGCTCCAAATTTTCCACCTTGCCAATAAACTCATCGCTTAAATTCGGAGCGATATAGCCCAAGGGCAGAGGCTTAGTCGCCCATTTTGCCTGCGCTTCTGCATCCGGCACCTCTAAAGCCAAAACCGTAGTAGCCCCATAGCTACCCGCCAAATCAGTCAGGGCGTTTTGCAGCTTGGTTTCATTGACCTCTTGATCACCGCGAATGCTCACAATCACCAGCACCTGCCGCCCGTTGTCAAAGCTCACCTGGTACAACACGTCTTTGACCACCTGGGTCGGGGAACAGTTCAAAAAATCCACCATTGTCGCAATGGTCGCCGTATTCGGCGTATCGAGCTTTTGATATGTCGTAAATGGCGAAACCTCAGCTACAGGCGGTAACGAAACGGCTTTTTCGACGTTAGCAGCATATTTTCCGTCTGCGGTGTACAGCACCTCATCTTCACCAGCCTCAGCTAGCACCATAAATTCGGTGGAGCCAGAGCCCCCGATCGCGCCCGAGTCAGCCTCAACGGCCCGAAATGCCAGCCCGCTACGGCGCAAAATATTGCTGTAAGCCACATACATTTCGTCGTAGGTCTGCTTTAGGCTGGCCCCATCAGGATGGAAAGAATAGCCATCTTTCATAATGAATTCGCGTCCGCGCAGCAGGCCAAAGCGCGGGCGAATTTCGTCGCGAAACTTGGTTTGAATTTGGTACAGGTGTAGCGGTAACTGCTTGTAAGAGCGGATAGTGTCGCGGGCGATCGCAGTAATCACTTCCTCATGGGTTGGCCCTAGGGCCAATTCTTGCTGACGGCGATCGCCTAGGGTGAACATAATCCCCTCTGCTTTCGTGTAGGTATCCCACCGGCCCGACTCCTGCCACAGCGAAGCAGGCTGAAGCTGGGGTAACAAACACTCCTGCGCGCCCGTCGCATTCATTTCTTCGCGCACAATGTTCGATATTTTATTGAGCACCCGTAGCAACAGCGGCAAGTAGGCATACAGCCCACTCGAAATCCGACGCATATAGCCCGCCCGCAGCAACAGTTTATGGCTGGGAATTTCCGCTTCTGCCGGATCTTCTCTCAGGGTGACAAACAGCATCTGAGACAGTCGCATAGGCCTGAGCTTTCCTTAAAACGAGGAGAGTAGGATGATTTCAGCCAAACACTTTGCCTGTTTGGCACCATCAAATACCCAATAAGTCTAAAGCATCAGGCCACGAGAAATATGTCAGCTATTGATTCAATCGCCCCATCGTAGCAGCAGTGATCCGAAACTGACCTCTCAATTCGTGACCGCTCAGAAATAGCACGTCACTCTGCTTGAGCAGTCTTTTCTGGGGCCATCTCTGCTTGAGCAATCTCTTCTTGGCAATATTGCCCAAGACTGCATCGGTTGCCTTTACATAGTCCGCTGTAGCCAGCAAAATCATTTGTCCGCGTATTCCAGCCGATACGGCAATGCGCTCGTACACCTGTGCCCATTCATCTACAAAAACACGATACGGCTTTTTACAGGCGAGTGCCGTTACCCCACCGCGGCGATAACCAGTAAGCGGCTGGACTTGTTTTAGCGGAACCGTGTCTACTTTGCGATCGCCGCTCAGCCGAGCGAATGCCTTCAGATTTAGCCGGTAACTGCCCGGTATCACTGCCAGCGCAACGCCATGGCGATCGCCTTCAACCACCAGTGTTTTAAAGACCTGATCAGCAGGCAGCCCGAGCTTTTTAGCGGTAGAAGTTGCCACCAAATCCGCAGGATCAACCTCATAGCTCAGCAACTCATAGTCAATTTCTAACCTGTCCAAAGCGCGGGCAGCATTGGTTTTCATTAGCATCACTTCCAACCATCACTTCCAAGCATCACTTCCAAGCGTCACGCCTGCTCAAACAGCATAGCAACCCTCAATTTCTACAGGTATGGCAAATTAAGAATGCATCCTAACTTTGCTATATGTATGGGTATGGGTTCACGTATATGGGTTCACGTATATGGGTTCACGTATATGGGTTCACAGCAGCTAGCGGGGTCATTATGGGGTTCTCGCTAGGGGGTTCTCGCTAGGGGGTTTCTAAAGTGCCTGTGCAAAAGCGATCACGCCCTTCATACTTAGCGCGATACAGCCCTTGGTCAGCCGCTGCGATCAACATTTCAGGATAAATATCCTTAGCTGAGGTAACGGCAGCAATGCCCAAACTTAACGTGATACATTCGCTAACCTCTGAGCGGCTATGGGGAATATCTAGCTGCTTAATTTCTCTTTGAATGTCCACAGCTACCTTTTCTACTCCAGCCATATCGGTATTGGGGAGCACCACTGCAAATTCTTCACCGCCATACCGAGCGACCAAATCATTATTGCGCTTGACAGCACGCTCAATCGCTTGGGCTACTTTCCTTAAGCAAACATCACCTGCCTGGTGCCCATAGGTATCGTTGTAGTTTTTAAAGTAATCGATATCGCACAGAATCAGCGATAGGGATGCTCGCCCAGAACCCACATCCTTCCATGCTTGCTTGAGATATTTATCAAACGAACGGCGATTAGCTACCTGGGTCAGGCCATCCATGTTGGCCAAGCGCTCTAGCTCCTGATTGAACTCCTTCAGTGCCACTTCCGCGTGCTTGCGTTTGGTAATATCTGTTGCCGTGCCAAACACCTGACTCGGATGGCCCGCCGAATCACGTTGAAAAACGGTTTCACGGCACAACAGCCAGCGCCAATGCCCCTGTCGATGGCGAAAGCGATACTCATTTTCTACGACCTCACCGTCGTTAATGGCCATTAGCTTGCGCCGCTCTGAGACCATATGCGCTTTTTCATCTGCGTGAACAAGCTGTTCCAAATACTGTGGCCCGAGCTGCTGCACCTCATGGGGTTCGTAGCCCAAAACGTTTTTAATCCAGCGGTTAATGTAAAAATTGCTGCCATCTGCAAAGCTATCGACATACAAAATATTCGTGCTGGCATCGATAATCCCTTGAATAAACCGTTGGCTTTCTTGCCAAGCTTGCTCAGCCTGCTCTCGCTCAATGCTCTCTCGCTTAAGCTGGCGTTGATGATGCGCTAGCGAGAGCGAAAGAACTTGCTGACGCTGGGCTTCAATAGCTGTTGCTGCGAGCAACGAGACTGATAGAGCCGCTGTTTTCTCTAAGCGTGTCCATCGATGGGCTGAGGTGTGCTCCCACCACAGGATGCCGACGACTTTTCCCTGTAAGCGCACAGGCAGTTCTAAGAAAGCACCGGGCTGATGAAAGATCAGATTTTGTTGAGCCAATGGGCTAACGGGATGAATCGATTCGATTGCTTGGGCGACATTTTCAATGCTGAGATGGGGGCGATCGCACAAAGTCTCAAAGTACATCGGATAGTCAGCCATGGCGAGCATGGTGCCGCTGACATGGATGCGTTGGTCATGATCATAACTATCCAAGCACTGAAACCCGTCTTGGTTGAGCGCTGAGTTGTCAACATACAGCCAAAAACTCACCCGATCCGCCGCTAGGGCAACTGCGGCAGTGCTCGTGAGAATAGCCGCCGCTGCGATGAGATCACCACTGTGTAAAGCAGCGTGCTGAGACAGTAACTGCAAACTCTGCTGCTGTCGCTCTGCGGCGGTAAGCGGTTGAGACATCAAATTGACTAAGTGCTGATCAACCCTTGATTCTGGCAAGCAAGACATGGCTTGACCTTCCCCTAAAGATTGATTCGTAGGGTTATCGGTGGCAGGCCATATAGCAGATTGCTCTGAAAGAATTGACATTCTGTTTACGTAAAGCAACCATGACCAGTGCTAATTTCCTAACCATCAGGATTCCCTCAGATACCGATAAATGTTCAGATCTAGGCAATGGCAGGGCGATCGCCCTACTCGCAGGCTCAATAACTAACAGCGATTAAAAGCCCATTGAGAGCCCATTGAAAGCCCATTGAGAGCCCATTGAAAGCCCATCTCTATCAGGCATCACGGTGCTCTAACCTGTCACGATTCGCTTCCCACACCGCCCGAACTAGCTGTATTTCCTGATAATCGTAAGTGTCACCAATGACCTCACGAATCTCTCTCAGCGAGTGCGGCCCTACAGCATCAATAGCTTGGTTGATAACAAACTGCCGTTCTTTCGCCACCAGTCTATCCAAATCTATGGCATATCCCGCTTCGATGAGTTTTGTCATGTGAGTATTGACGGTACTCAGACGGATATTGCGTTTTAGCGAAATCTCTGAAAGGGATAGCTTTGCTTGATAGAGCTGATAGGTGGCAAGGTGGGTACTGGTCACCTCTGCTGGGGATGCTAACTCAGAGCTAAAGATAACTGCAGATTGATCAGAGTTCTCTGGTGAACCGTCTGATGAGCCGTCTGGTGAGCCGTCTGGTGAGCCGTCTGGTGAGCCGTCTGGTGAATCGTCTGCCAAGCCGTTTTCGAGACAAAACTCTCGAATGACTTGGGTAAAGTGCTCTCCATACCGAGTCAGCTTGCGGCTGCCAACGCCAGATATTTTGAGAAAGGCCGCGGCAGTTTGAGGCCTATTTTGCGCCATTTGTCTCAAACTAGCATCTGCAAAGACGATATAGGGCGGCACTGACTGCTCGTCTGCCAGCTTTTTTCTCAGAGCTTTCAGCACGTTCATCAGGGCACCTTCTTCAGCCGTTAGCTCTGCGCTAGCCGCTTGCTTGCCCCCTGCCGCCAGTTTTTCTATCGGGGCTGAAGTCGGGGCTGAAGTCGGGGCTGAAATCGGCGTTGAAATCGGGATCTCTACAGTGACCTGCTGCTTGAGCACGCGATGGCTATTGGCGTTGAGCTTGAGTACCGAGTATCCGTCAGTCGTTTCGTCCAAATAGCCTTGATGAATCAGCGCGCGGCAGAGCATTCGCCATTCATCGATACTACGATCTGCCCCAATGTTATGGGTAGAAAGCTGATCATGCCGAAGCTGGACAATCCTTTGCTTGCGAGAGCCGCGTAACACATCAACAATATGATTCATGCCGAAGCGCTGATCGCAGCGATAAACACAAGAGAGAAACTTCTGGGCTTCTACGGTCCAGTCTTCTGTTGGGGCCGGATTGATGCAGTTGTCACAATTGTCACAAGGTGCATCAAAGGATTCACCAAAATAGCCGAGCTGAATTTTGCGGCGACAGACTGAGCTTTCGACATAGTTAATGATTTGGTTGAGCTGCTGTTGGGCGATGCGCTGTTCATCTAGGTCAGCTTTTTGCCCAATCAAATATTTCACCGTATGCACATCTCCCCAGCCAAAGAGAATGGTACATTTGGCATCTTCGCCATCTCGTCCGGCTCGGCCTGCTTCTTGATAGTAGCTTTCGAGGTTACGAGGCAAATCGTAATGGATAACAAACCGAACGTCGGGTTTGTTTATCCCCATGCCGAAGGCAATGGTAGCGACAATGATTTGAACATCATCTCGGATAAATTTGGTTTGATTGGCTTCACGCTCTTCGGCGCTGAGGCCAGCGTGGTAGGGCAGTGCTGAAAGGCCATCTTGTTGGAGTCTAAAGGCAACTTCATTGACATGCTTACGGCTCAGGCAATAGACAATACCTGAACCTTTGTCCGGGCCTTGGTATTCATTGATGATAGCCAGCAGTTGGTGGTATGGCTGTTTAGACTTTGGCTTGACCTCGTAGTAGAGATTTTGGCGGTTAAAGCTAGAAACATGAATGTCAGGATCAATTAGGCGAAGCTGCTGCACGATGTCTGTGCGGACTCTGCGGGTGGCGGTGGCGGTAAGCGCAATGATAGGAATTTGCGGATAGCGTTGTCTGAGCTGATAGAGCTGCCGGTATTCTGGGCGGAAATCATGGCCCCATTCTGAGACACAGTGAGCTTCATCGATTGCAAAGGTGCTGATGCCTATTTTTTGGCTGAGCGCATCGAGTAATTCTGCAAAAGATGGGGTAAACAGTCTTTCGGGCGCTACGTAGAGTAGTCTAATGTCACCTGAAAAAAGGGCTTTTTCGCGCGATCGCACCTGTTCCAACGACAGCGTACTGTTCAAAAAAGTCGCCCCAATGCCATTGTCCTGCAGCGCCGTCACCTGATCTTGCATCAGCGCAATCAGAGGAGAAATCACAATGGTTACACCGCCTCTAAGCAACGCAGGGAGCTGATAACACAGCGATTTTCCTCCCCCGGTTGGCATAATCACCAATACATCTTGACCCTTGAGCACCCGCTCAATAATTTGACGCTGCTGGAAGCGGAATTGGTCATGACCAAAATGATGCTTAAGAGCCGTCTCCAGCGAAGCGGCCTCCCCTTGAGAAGACGCCAAAAAAGACCGATCCTGTCGTGGCTCAGATGAAATACTCATACAGGGAACAAACCGTAGATGCCCTTGGATGATTAGAGCTTACCCTAGATACTGAAACTGTAAAGCCCAAGCTAGTGCCGAAGGCCACAATGCATCTAGAATGCCACTGAGACAGCTCCTTAACGTAACTTTTGGACGCATACAAACATCAGCTCAACCATAAAATTTGCCAGCCTCACCAGATGCATGTTTTTTTCTTTTACAAGCCACAGCCGACCTGAATTGTTAATCTATGTAAATATATTGACGTCAAGCTGGCATAAAGTCTTGACAGCCTGATGCAGGCTCGCTACTTTGATATACATATCTGGGGACACATTATTCAAATCCGATATGCCAGCTAAGCACAAAGTTACGCTATATCTTTCAGACGACCTGCACCGGCAGTTCAAGATTCGTTCTGCTATCGACGGTGAAACCATGTCATCGATGGCCCAGCGTGCAATTGAGTTTTATTTGGGAAATGTAGATGTCGTTGAAAATGGCTGCGAAATTCACGGCCAAACCCATCGTATCCATGCCTGCCCCAAATGTGCTTCTCCCGTTGCCCTACGAGAAGATGGCTTGGCCCTTGTCCAAACTCATTCAGAGCAGGTGTTTGGAGAATTAGACGGTTTGCAGCGGATTACAGAGCTGGCCCCAGAACCATTAGGTGCCCGTTCAATTAACCGCTCAAGTAACAATTCTTCAAAGGCCCCAGACGAGGGAGAACTAATCATCTGTTAGTGATTATTAACCCAAGACGGTAGAGTAATCTGCTTTAATGAATATCTCTTCTGTTTTGTTGGTTCCGCTACGGAATGATTATTGTTTTTATTTTAATCTGTTGTTTCTAAGTAGACCGGTAGTGATAGTTAAGTCGTCTTAACTGGAGGCGTCCGCCATGAGAGAAGAGCTAAGCGTATTAATTCAGGCTCAATATCCGCTAATCTATCTGGTCACCTTTGAGGAGGAACGAGCAGAGCGAACAATCGCAATGTTATCTCAGCAGAGAGGCCAACAAGAACGAGGACAACAAGCTACTCAAAAGCGCATGTTCACCTGGACAATGACCCATGGAATGATTGAATATGGGCAAGAGCGAGGCTCGGGTCAGCAGAACAATACGGTTTCTCCCCAGGCGGCTATTAGCTGGGCAATGCGCCAGAAAGAACCTAGCATTTTTGTTTTTAAAGACCTTCATCCCTTTAAAGATAGCCCTGAAGTAACGCGTAGCTTGCGAGATGCCATCGAAGATTTTCGCGGCACCCAGAAGACAATTATTCTCATGTCTCCGGTGCAGGAGGTACCTGTAGAATTAGAAAAAGAGGTTGTTGTTCTAGACTTTAGCTTGCCTAATATGACTGAGCTAAACCAGGTGCTTTCAGCCGAGTTAGAGAAATCTCGAACGACTACTATTACCACCGAGGGGCGAGAAAAGCTGCTCAAAGCTGCCCTAGGATTGACTCGTGATGAAGCTGAGAAAGTGTTTCGCAAGTCACGCGTCATGGCGGGGAAGCTGACGGAATCTGAGGTAGATATTGTTCTTTCTGAAAAAAGCAGCTCATTCGTCGGAACGGCATTCTAGACTATATCGAAGAAGACGAGACGATTGATTCGGTAGGTGGCTTAGAAGAACTCAAGCACTGGCTCAAACAACGCTCAAATGCTTTTACTGAAAGGGCTCGCGAGTATGGGTTGCCCCAGCCAAAAGGCATGTTGATTCTGGGTGTACCCGGTTGTGGAAAGTCTTTAATTGCCAAAACGACGGCTCGACTTTGGGGCTTACCGCTGCTGCGTTTGGATATGGGCCGGGTTTACGATGGTTCCATGGTAGGCCGCTCAGAAGCTAACTTGAGAGGCGCGCTGAGAACAGCCGAGTCAATTTCGCCAGCAGTTTTGTTTATTGATGAAATCGACAAAGCTTTTGCTGGGAGTGCTGGTTCAGCAGATTCTGATGGAGGAACATCTAGTCGTATTTTCGGTAGCTTTTTGACTTGGATGCAGGAGAAGACTTCACCCGTATTTGTAATCGCCACGGCAAACCGGGTGGAGCGACTACCCAGTGAGTTTTTGAGGAAAGGAAGATTTGATGAAATCTTTTTTGTGGATTTACCCAATGAGGAAGAGCGTAAAGAGATTTTCAAAATTCACGTGGGCAAACGTCGCTCAGATACAGAAAGATTCGACTTTGACCAGCTCAGTAAAGTTTGTGAAGGATTTTCAGGCGCTGAGATTGAGCAGGGGCTGATCTCTGCTATGTACGAGGCGTTTGCACAAGGTCGAGAGTTCACTCAGCTCGATATTATCGCGGCCATTCGCGCTACGATGCCGCTTTCTAAAACGATGAGTGAACAGGTCACGGCGCTGCGCGATTGGGCTCGTCAGCGTGCTCGTCCAGCAGCTTCATCAGTGGCAGAATACCAGCGGATGGAATTCTAGCAGATGAAGTGTTAACAGGCTTTTTCCTGCTCCCACAGGAAAAAAGGCTAGCTGCATTTGTTGAATGCAGTTGGCAGTTACAAAAAGGTCAGGTTCTATCCCATTTGATAGCTGACGGTTTTCGATTTCTAAACTCGTTGTCTCTCAATTTCTCTCCAGGAGGAAACTCAAAATGTCTCATTTTAGTACTTTGCGCACTAAGATCTCCGATGCTGAAATCCTTAAGTCTTCTCTCAGTGACCTCGGCGTCTCTGTAAAGACCGAAGCGAATATTCGGGGTTACAACGGTCAGAACGTTCGGGCTGATATCGTTGCTGTGCTAGAAGGCGACTATGATATTGGCTGGTCTCGCAATGCCGATGGTTCCTTTGATTTGATTGCTGATCTTTGGGGTGTTGCCAAAAAGCACAACCAAACTGAGTTGATCAACTCCATTAACCAGAAGTACGCTGTGAACAAGACCTTGGCTGAAGTAAAGCGTCCTGGTTTGCAGAATGCAAACGTACGGCTTGTTCTTCAGTAGCTTGCTATGTGAACTGCAAACTCATTTTTTGCAGAGCCGTTCCCATAACTGCGATGGGCTGACCGTTAGTCAGCCCATTTTCTTTGGCTACTTTCTTTTTTAGCGCTGTTGCTGATCGGCTTGTAATCATTGGATCTGACTTTGTCTTGGTGAGCATTCCTTGTCTTGGTGAGCATTCCTTAGCGCCGTACGACGACGCAGGGTCTCACCGCTGCTCGTCGAGTTAGCTTCTGCCTACCTCGACAGAAGCTATAGGATTAGGCGCTAGGTCAGCTAGTTGTTGGGCAAGCTAGCCGTCTGGCTGAGCAGTTCTGCGATCGCCCGATGCTCAATGGGTGGCTCGGCGACAACTGCCTGTCGCGTATCAGTAATGAGCCAATCTAGTGCCGCTGCTTGGACGTCGATAGACGCGCCTGTTTTATCGACGCAGTAACGACCAAAGACTAGCTTATCAACTAAGCGAACCCCTGCACCAATACGAGAATATTCAAAGATAACGCTTTTATCAATGATGGTACCGCTAGAAATCAGACAGTTGGGGCCGATCATACTGGGGCCAACGATTTTAGCGCCATCTTCGATGTGAGTCATGCCACCAATATATACTGGGCCTTCGATCTCTATATTGTTCCAGTTAGCTTTAACATTGAGCCCTGCGAAAACCCCTGGCCTCACTTCATTACCGGGAATGCCAACGCCTTTGACCTGCCCGGTGAGAACATCTTGAATGGCCTGCCAGTAATCGGGCACTTTACCGATATCAACCCACTCAAAGTCCATGCGAATGCCGTAAAAAGGGGCATTCGCTGCCACCAGCTTAGGGAAAAGATCGCCGCCAATGTCAAACTCTTGGCCAGAGGGGATGTAATCAAAAATTTCAGGCTCAAAAATATAAATGCCGGTGTTGATGTCGGTACTTAGCGCTTCTTCAACCGTTGGTTTTTCTTGGAAGGATTTGATTTTGCCATATTCGTCGGTGACGACAACGCCATAGCTGGGCACCTGCTTGAGAGGCACTTGCTTCATGACGATAGTCGCAATTGATTTTTTCTCGCGGTGTTGTCTCAATGCTTCAGTGAGATCTAGGTCGATCAGGGCATCGCCGCAAAGCACGATGAAAGTATCGTCGAAAAAGGGCGAAAAATCTTGGATTTTTCTCATGCCACCAGCAGAGCCAATGGCTTCACCGACAAGTTCACCATCGATAATGCGTCCTTCAAAGGAATAGCCAAGCTCTACTCCAAATCGCTGCCCATCTCGGAAGTAACCTTCTATCTCATTAGCGAGGTGGCTGACGTTAGCCATAATTTGGTTGAAACCGTGATTTCGCAATAGCTCAAGCAAAAATTCCATGACGGGTTTTTGCATAATCGGAATCATGGGTTTGGGAATGGTGTAAGTAATAGGACGAACCCTCGTACCTTTACCTGCGGCCAAAATCATGGCTTTCATGTCTGATGAATCCTCACGCTTAGAGCTTGTCAGTTTTTTGGGCTGGTTAGTTGAGCCGGTTATTTGCTTGGACAATAAATTTTGACAATAGATTATAGATGATGTGGCTTTTCGGCAGTGCTCAGGCCAGCAAAGCCAATATCAATATACCCTGGTTAAATTTGATCCTTTGTGACTCCCTGATAGGTTTCATATGTAGGTTGTGTGAAATTACTGAGATGGTAGGCTAACCTCATCCCATAAAAAAGCCCCAAGACTTAAAACGGCTTGGGGCTTTGTCAAACTGAAACTAAAGCTTTTTAGTAAAGCTCTTCTTCCTGGTGGGTTTGAACGGTGCAGTCAGAAGTGGGGTAAGCGACGCAAGTGAGTACGTAGCCTGCTTCAATTTGATCGTCATCTAAGAAAGACTGATCAGATTGATCAACGGTACCAGAGACAATTTTACCAGCGCAGGTGGAACAGGCACCAGCACGGCAGGAGTAGGGCAAGTCGATGCCTTGTTCTTCTGCAGCGTCCAAAATGTACTCGTCTTCAGCCACTTCGATAGTGGTGTTCAGGTTTTCGGCTTCGTTAACCAACGTCACCTTGTAGCTAGCCATGCGAATATCCTCTCGATTTGTTTAGCGGTTGCTAAGACCTTGGCATCTAGCCAGCATTGCCCGCTAGATAGGCATTAACAAAAGCATAGTTTGATACTACGAGAAAACCATTGTGCTGTGACCGTCTACAAAGGAATTGTTGAATGGTATTCGTAATCTAAAATCGCAGGTATACCCTGATTTGCTTATGATTAGTCCTTTGATGGCGGCGTGATGATGACTCACAAACCACCGTCTTAAAAGGGTTACAGGCTTTGTTGAAAAAATCGGCATAAAACTCTGCCGGTTTTTATTTTATCAGTAATTACCTTTGTCATAAGCTTAGATTATGTATAAACAAAGTTCTCAATAGTGATAGAAATCTATGGTTGTTGAGAACTTTTTCTAACTAAATGAGTAGGGTGTTGAAGGCGTTTAAAAGAACTTGGCTTGTATCTATTTTGCGAGAGTATTTGATTTGCGAGAGTATTTGAGTATGCCCATTTGGGTCTGTCAATGGTGTGAATGACTGAGTATGAGTGAGTGTAACGGACGGGCTGTTTGGCAAAATTGAGCGTTCGGGCTGTTTGGCAAAATTGAGCGTTCGGGTTGGGCGTTAGGTTAAGTTCGCTAGGTTAAGTTCGCTAGGGCTAGGGACTAAGGCATATGACTATTCGAGTAGGGGTGGTGGGTACAGGTTATGCGGCTAGGGTGCGGGTAGAGGCGCTGTTGGCTGATGCGCGATCGCATCCTGTCATGGTTGCGGGCCATCAGCACACGGCAGCGTTTGCCAATACCTATGGGTTAAAGGCTGTGCCAAGCTGGCAAAAGGTTGTAAATGATGCCGATATTGACTTGGTGGTGGTGGCCAACGTTAGCGCATGGCATGGAGATGTGGTCGAAGCTGCCCTAAACGCTGGCAAACAGGTGGTAGTGGAGTATCCACTCTCGTTGGATTTGGCGCAGGCCCAGCGGCTAGAGAGGCTAGCGCGATCGCAAGGGCTACTGCTGCACGTTGAGCATATTGAGCTATTGGGTGGCTTGCATATGGCGATGCAGACCCATTTGCCCCGACTGGGTCTGCCTAGGTATGTCAGCTATCGAACCCTTAATCCAGTGCATCCTGCGCCGATGAAGTGGACATATCGGCAAGATTTGTTTGGCTTTCCATTTTGCGGGGCGCTGTCACGGGTACATCGGTTAACCAACTTGTTTGGCCCAGTAGAGCGGGTTGATTGCTGCACTCAGGTGGTCGCACAGGTCATCGCTAAAGGTTTAGAAGAGCAAAAGGAAAGGTCTCCGTATTTTCGTAATATTTTGAGTTCGGCGCGGCTGTGGTTTACCTGTGGAGTAATCGCCGAGCTGACCTATGGCAAAGGAGACCAGTTCTGGGTGCATCGCCGGGAGGTGGAAGTGCAGGGTAGCTTGGGGGCTTTGGTATTGGGCGGAAATCAGGGGCAGTTGACGACAGCGGCGGGTGTAGAAGCGATCGCAGTGCCACCCCGAAAAGGGCTATTTCTCAAAGATACAGCGATGGTTCTGAACTATTTGACAGAAGGCAAACCTCTATATGTCAGTGCCGCTGAGAGCCTATACGCACTAACCGTGGGAGACGCTTTACGGCGGGCTTCAGAACTGGGTGAGACGGTGTATTTAGAACATCCCAAGCCACGCTAGCAAACACTGTAGCAGTACTTAGGCCGTTGGATGTGGGCCGTTGGATGTAGGCCGCTGGATGTGGAACTGCTGGCTAGCCAAAAATCAAGATGACTTGCAAGCCAGAATACCTGGGCTTTGCTGAATCGGGACAATATCTAGAATGTCTAGCTGGGCGCAGTAGTCAATATCGACAGTATTACTTTGACCCAATAAGCGCTGACCGTGACTGGCTTGATACAGCAGCTCAGGTAGCTTGGTTTGCCACTGCAAATAGAGACTAATCGCGGCAACAGCAGCGTCGTTACCAATCACGTCTTTATAGCTGAACGATTGCTTTTCGATCAGCCCTTGCAGAATGGCCCCAGCGCACACCGTATCTTCTAAAGAGTAATCCCCCTCCCAGCCGGAGCCCACCAGCCAAACCGTACTGGGTTGATGCTGGAGCAAATAGCTAACAATCGCTTGGCGCGTCGTCAGCGCAGCCGTTAGCACCAGCGGGGTGGCCTGAATGCGCTGGAGGCATCGGGTGCCGTTGGTTGTGCTCATGAACAGTCGTTTCCCGGCGGTGTGCTCCGGGCTGTGATCGAGCGGCGAATTACCCAAATCAAAACCTTCTACCCGCTGACCCCCGCGCTCGCCAGCACGGATGCGTTTTTGGGCGGGCCAAGTCTCACTCACGCGGGTCAGTTCGTCGAGGTCACTGAATACTTGAATGGCTTCTGCACCCGAGTTAAAGGCTGCGGCTATGGTGGTCGTAGCACGCAAAACGTCGATAGCGATCGCACAGTCGGGCAGTATACCTGTCGGGACTTCTTCCGGTGTGTGATAGACAGATATTTTCACTGGATTATTAACCTGCGCTGATTCTCTTTAATATTTAGTCTCGCATTCTCAGGAATAAACTTTACAGGCTATCGCTCAATCTATATGAATGCTAGCCATTTAAGTTTTCAATACTTATCTCCCTAGCAACCTTCATCTTTCAATCTTCGTGTTTCAACCTTCATCTTTCAAATGAGGTCAAAACGATGTTAGGTCAAAACGATGAAAACGGAGAGGGTGGGATTCGAACCCACGGTACCTTTCGGCACACTCGATTTCAAGTCGAGCGCATTCGACCACTCTGCCACCTCTCCAAAACAGTTGAAGGTAATTGTCATCAGGGTGAAATAGCGCTGTAACTTTCACCGCCTTCAACAGGCTTGGCTATAGTAGCCTGATTTACCGGCAACGTCTAGCATGGCCCTAGCCTATCTTGTGAGGATAGGCCCGAATATGGGACAGGCCTTGAATAGAGCGTCTCTTGCGAAAGTTTTTCAAAGTTTGGCGCTAGCCACACTAAGTCAATAGATGCGACGGTGCCCTGATTGAGGGTGACCACAGAAAAACTGCGCTGTTTGCCTGTCGGGGTTTCCTCAATGCGGGGAACATTGGCGGCATTGAAGTAAATGGTGCCTGTAGTACCGATGACGACGCGTTTTCGAAGCTGATTCTGATTGTTTTTAAGCTTGTGGTGCATGTGGCCAAAGGCGACTAGCGGCACGCATTTGCCAGCCTCTTGCGTCAGGGCTATAGCCTCTGCAAAATCAGGATCACCATAGTCAGCTCGGCGATCGCCCCAGTCTTTACCACAGGGATCATCAGGTTGCTTGCCTAGACCATAGGGGCCGACATGCCCCAGAAAAATCAGCGTATTATGTTCAGCCTCATCGGCGGCAGCTAGGATCAAATCGACAGATTCATCAAAGTTTCTGACATTAAAGCGGTCTCGATAAAACTTTCGGTAGCGCCATTTAGAGCCGCCCCAACTAAAAGGTCTACTGCCAACGACAGTCAGATCAAATTGGGGAAATTCTCGCTTGCCAAAGCCAATGTGGGCCTCGCCGAGAAGATCCATCTGTAGCTGCACCCGATCTTCTTTATGGCGATCATAGGGGCACTTTTGGATGCCTTTATTGCTCGCTGAGTAATAGGCGTCATGGTTTCCCATCACAGCAGCTTTGGGTAAATCGACAGCGGCAATGCGTCTGACCACTTCGACGGCTTCATTGCCATAGTCACCGACAAACAGGGCCAGATCGATGCCGATATGTTTGAGCGCGGCGTTGTCCTCTAGCTCCCATAAGTCGTGAATGTCTCCGATAATAGCGATTCTAATGATGGATTGAGGCATGGGCCAAAGCGTTTGGTTTGCTTCTAGAGTAATCGCTTTCCGTGAAAAGGCAGCTTTGAGATTTTCTAGAAAACAGGGTGGGATGGAGCAAAAGGTCAAATGGTTTTACTGTTTTATGTAAGAGGTAGCGGAGGGTAAGGCTATATGGCGAATAGAGTGATTGTGACTGCTTTAGATGGCGTGCTGTTGAATTTCACGGCAAATTCAGCGGCAACGGCAGATTGCGCATTGCTAAAGCCGGTCATGGCCAGCTTAAAAGCGCAAAGGGTGGCGGTGATTGTGTTTACGGGGCGCGATCGCGCTGAGTTAGAACCTATTCGCCAGCAGCTCGAGATGGTCGATCCATTTATTACTGAAAGTGGTAGCGGTATTTTTACGCCAGTGAACCATAATCCATTTGAACCGGCTTTGGGAGAAAAAATCGGTGAGTACTATTTGCAGACGCTAGGATGCCCTTATGTACAGGCTCGCGCCGGATTACGAGTACTGGCAAACCTGATTTCCCATCCATTAAAGGGCTTTGGTGACTTTACCGTGGAGCAGTTAGAGCGGTTGACCGGGCGCTCGGCTGCCTATGCTCATCAGGCCAAGGCGCGGGAGTTTAGCGAGCCGTTTATGACGCCTCAGTCTGTAGATTTGGCTGTGTTAGCACAAACGGCTGAAGAAATGGGCTTTAAGGTGGTTTTGCGCGCGGCTGAAGAAAGTCGATTTTCTGAGCTAATCGGGGCAAAAGCAGGCTTGAGAGAAGCGATCACAGAAGTGATCGCAGCTTACGAAAAGCGGCTAAAGCCAGCAGAAAAACTACAGGTATTAGGACTGTGCGATCGCCCAGAAGAACTCGCTGATTTTGCAACGTCGATGCCCTCAACCCATTGGACAAATGTGACCATCCACACAGCGACAGTAGACTGGATCGCGGCGGTAGAAGCTTGGCTAGCATAGACTGTCGCTGGCATGACTGTCGCTGGCATGACTGTCGCTGGCATAGACTGTCGCCGACTAGACTTTTAAACTCGAATGTCCATCCTGCATAGAAGACATTCAGAAAATGCAAAGAACTAGATTGGTGAACTTCCTCTATGCAATTTTGGTAAATTTAACTATAATTAAATCAAACAAATTGGTAATTCTAATTATTTAGAAATGTATCTAGAGAAAATTATCTCCAGAGAAAACCGCACTACTCACTCATTGCAAAACCCTTTATTACAAGCGAGGAAAGCCCGTGTTTGCTACAGCTAATGCCACTGCCCAGAAATCTGCGTTGGCAGCAGATGGCCGAATGGCATTACCTAAAGATATTTTTGCAGCCATTGAAACGCTGAAAAAAGACCTGAACGCGGTCGTTTTAGCCCATTATTATCAAGCCCCTGACATTCAAGATATTGCCGATTACATTGGAGACTCTTTAGGGCTCTCTCAGCAGGCAGCAAGCACCGAGGCAGATGTAATTGTCTTCGCCGGTGTGCACTTTATGGCAGAAACCGCCAAAATTTTGAATCCTCACAAGCTGGTGTTGCTGCCCGATCTAGCCGCGGGCTGTTCACTGGCCGATAGCTGCTTGCCAGATGATTTTGCCAAGTTTAAGGCGCAGCATCCTGATCACATCGTGATCTCTTACATCAACTGCACTGCTGACATTAAGGCCATGAGCGACATCATTTGCACCAGCTCAAATGCGGTACAGCTCGTGAATCAGCTCCCGACAGATCAAAAAATCATTTTTGCGCCCGATCGCAATCTCGGCCGCTATGTCATGGCACAAACTGGGCGCGATATGGTGCTGTGGCAGGGGAGCTGCATTGTGCACGAGACATTTTCTGAAAAGAAGCTGCTGCAACTAAAAATCAATCATCCAACAGCAGAGATTATTGCCCATCCAGAGTGCGAACAGCCCGTGCTGCGTCATGCGAGCTACATTGGCTCGACCACCGCGCTGCTAAATTATGTGGCAGCAAGCCCCAGCAATAGCTTCATCGTGGCGACAGAGCCCGGTATTATCCACCAAATGGAAAAGCAAATGCCAACTAAGCGCTTTATCCCTGCTCCGCCAGAGGCGAACTGTGCCTGCAACGAATGCCCCTATATGCGACTCAATACGCTGGAGAAACTCTATTGGGCAATGAAACACAAGACGCCTGAAATTACCATCGCGCCGGAGATTGGCTCGGCTGCGCTAGCGCCGATTCAGCGAATGCTAGAGATGAGTGCCCGCTAGGGTCTGCAGATGTTCTGGTATGAACTGCTCAGGACATCTGCAGATGACTGCGCAGCCTAAAAGCCAGCATATCGATGATGTTTTGACCGCCTTGGTTGAGCGCTGCCATCGCTTCTTCCTCTATTCGCTCAACGGTAGATGCCGGTAGCTTGAGGAGTCGGACAAGCTTTGTATAGGCCTCGCTTTCGTCTTCATTGACCAAAGCCTCATCCGGTGTACGGGCGCTAGCGTTGATGACTTCGTAGGAAAGGCGCAGGACGAGTTCTTTTTCATCATTGGTCGTGAGCTTAGCAACGGCTTCTTCCAAGGGAATGTCTTGCACAAAGTATTCTTGGAGCTGCTGCTGCAAGTACCGTTGTTGTGCCGTATGGGTAGAAAAAAGCTGACTAAAACGGCTGAGCATGACCTCAACTTCTTTTTGCTCTAGGGTGTCGTCAGCCCAGGCCATTGACAAAACAACCCTCAACAGGTTCATTTGGCGGGGTGAAATCGGGGGCGGCTGTGCGTTCATGAGTAAAGGTTTCGCCTCAATATAAAGCCATAAAGCCCCACGAGCGGCCTTAAGAGAGGGGGCTAGCTTGTGTAGGCGCAGAGTTATGTAGAGTTAGCGTGTCTAGAACCAGAGTCTAGGGCCAGAATGCTTGTTGTCTTATTTAAACTGTAAAAGAGTGCCTGAAAAATCAGACAATGCCCTACAAAAATTAAAGATATACCCTCGTACTCCAGCACACGCTATAGAATTTAGCCCAGCTTAGATAAGTGTTTTAGGCTTTTCATATCCAGCAGGCTAATCACATTTCTGCTCGGCTCGATTTTTAGCCAATTACGAGAGATGAGTTTGTCTAAAATTTTGGGGACTTCGGTGAGTTTGATATCAGCGATCGCAGCCAAGTCACTTTCTGGAATATTAAAAATTTCCAAAGCACTGCCTTGTGGTTCTCCATAGGCTTCTGCAATACCTACCAACGTGTGAACCAGCTTGATCCCAGGTGCTTTATTGCGCAGTTGAAAACGGGTATGGGTTTTGCGCAGGCGCTGCACCATAAGCTGCAGCATCCGGTGGTGCAGTTGTGGATCTTTAAATAAGGTTTGGATGAATAGCTGAGCCGGAATGCTCACTAGCCCAACGTGAGAAAGGGCTGCGACATCTGTTGAGCGAGGAGATTCATCGAGCACGGCCATTTCTCCAAAATAGTCGCCTTTGCCCAACATCGCTAGCGTCACATAGCCATCTCCCGACTGACAGCGAACTTTAGCCCAGCCGGAAACCATGAAGTAAACGGCATTGCCCCAAGAATCTTCCATTAATACCGTGCGGCCTGCAGGACACTCGTTAAAGGTAGAGCCTTGGTGGAGTATCTTGAGCGTTTCTGGATTGGCCGCCTTGAAAAGTGGAAAAAGATCGCCAAAGGCTTCAGGCGGCATGGGAAGTGACAAGGCAGTCAAGGTCATGGCACAAACTTAAGTAGAACGCTCAATGGCCATAGGTTACCCAGCCAGCTTTGACAAGCTTTAGTTGATAGCTGGCGAAAGCGGCTTTAGTGAGTAGCTTTGGGGCCTTGGAATTTGGCTGCACCGGCAGCGGCAACAGAAACCAGTAAGCAGGCTATGAGCGATCGCACCGATAGCTTCTCACCCAAAATCAAAAACCCTGCAACGACACCCATCGTTGGTTCAATACTGAGCATCACCCCGAATACTTTAATCGGCAGCGATCGCAGCGCTACCATTTCCAGCGAATAAGGCAGCGCCGTTGACAACACCGCTACCCCCGCACCCATCGCCAACAGCCGAGGATTGAGCAAAGCGCTGCCCGCCGTCGCAATGCCTATAGGCAGCAATAGAGCACTACTGACCGCCAAAGCCCAAGCTAAACCTTCAATACCAGAAAGCCTTTGACCGACTCGCGCCGAGAGTAAAATATATAGCGCCCCAAAACACCCCGGCTGCCAGAGCCAGCAAAATACCCAGCCATCCACACTCGATCCACTTAAGGGCGTGAGCAAAACAATCCCAACCCCCGCTAAAATCGCCCAAAATCCGTCCAGCCATCGCTGGGACTTTAAAATAGCCAAACCCAAGGGGCCAGTAAATTCCAAAGAGATAGCCACGCCCAAAGGAATGCGATCAATCGCCGCATAAAAACAAGAATTCATCGCGGCAAAAACAATCCCAAAAGCAATAATGGCCTGAATATTGTCCAGAATTCGAGAGTGCCATTTCAGCCGCCACAGCGCAAAGAGAATAGCGGTAGAAAAACTGACCCGCAGCGAAACAATTCCCCAGATGCCCAGATCATCAAATAGTGACTTAGCCAAGGCCGAGCCGAACTGCACAGAAATAATTGCCAGCAGCAATAGGCCGATGGGAGAAGGTTCTTTGAAGGTGATAGTCATAGGTGAGCCGCAACAGATCAGCAGTGCAGTATAGCAAGTGCTCACCGGTAAGTCGCTCAACTCATCAAAACCGCACTCATTTGATATAAGTGATTGTGATATGCCTGATTTTGATATGCCTGATTTGACATCTCTTATTTAACGCCTTTCATTTGACACCTTTCATTTGACACTGACAAACCTAGACTGGGCAACAGCCCGTAGCCGCTGCAAATCTTCACGTCTCGAAACAGACAGTGGCACGGTCGATTGAATCGTTTGCTCCATTAGCTCCGTATTCATCGGACAGCTTTCATAGAGCGCGTGATAAAGCGATGTCACCACAACCTGTTCAATTTCTGCGCCGCTAAAGCCATCACTGGCAAGCACAAGGCGAGCGAGATCAAATCTATGGGGATCTTGCCGGTGGCGGGCCAACTGAATTTGAAAAATAGTGGCTCGCGCTTGGTCATCGGGCAAGTCTACAAAAAGATTTCATCGAAGCGGCCTTTGCGTAAAAGTTCCGGAGGAAGCTGCGATAGGTCATTCGCGGTGGCTACGACAAAAACCTCCTCAGATTTTTCTTGCAGCCAAGTGAGAAACGAGCCAAACAGTCTCCGGCTCAGTCCCCCATCTGAATCGCTGCCACTTTGGCCCATGCTTTTTTCAATTTCATCTATCCAAAGCACGGCAGGGGCCATCTTTTCAGCGAGGCTAAGGGCCTGACGAAAGTTTTTTTCTGAAGCACCGACGTATTTGTCATACAGCCTACCGGTATCGAGCTTGAGCAACGGCATTTGCCACTGGCGAGCAATGGTTTTAGCGGCTAAAGACTTGCCGCAGCCTTGAATGCCCACAATTAAAATGCCCTTGGGTGGAGTCAGGCCGAAATGTTTGGCCTGATTGCTGTAGCCGGTGCGGGCTCGGTTGAGCCATTGCCTGAGGTTGTCAAAGCCACCGAGCTGAGCAGTATTTTTCTCAGGTGGGATGTAGTCGAGCAGGCCAGTTTCCCGGATCACTTGGATTTTGCGCTCTAGCACATGACCAATGTCTTTGGCGTTGAGCTGCCGGTCGGCGATCGCAGCATAGGCAATTACTTTTTTGGTTTGCTTAAGAGTCATACCCTGTACCGCTTTGATCAACTGCTGGCTCGCTTCAGCCGACAGATCAACCTGCACTCGACCACGAAAAGAGCGAATAGCACTGTCAATGGCTTGCTTGAGTTCGATTGGCCCAGGCAAGGGCAGATCAAAGTAAACCGCTTCATGGGCAATTGATTTCGGCAAAGAAACTTGTTCACCCGTAATGATCAAGGCTGATTGGTTATAGCTGAACAGATGGGCGACTTCTCGCAGTTGCCTAGCAACGAGAGCATTTTCGCTTAAATGTATAGCAAAGTCTTTGAGCCAGTACACACCTCGAGTGGTGAGCGTTTGAATATGACGTAAAACGTCTAATGGTTCGGCGGTGGCCTCAATAATATGGGGGCGGCTAGCACCGGCTGGGCTGAACTCGTCTTGCCAGTGGCTATTGCTGCTGCGTAATCGGCCCATTCCTTGAGCAATGCTCCAGTCGAAGGCCATCAGCCGCAGGTCTTGAGTCGCTTTATCTAGCAGATGCTGTACCCGCTCTTCTTCCACTGTTTCAATCACAATCACCGGATGAAAAGACATCATCAAGGTCTGGAGATGGTGCAGACTATGGGTGAAGGTATGGTGTGTGGCTGTTTCCTCAGGAGCGGCATGGGTGGAAAGCATAATCAGGCTGGTGGGTACGGTTGACCATTGCTGAGCCTAAGGTTCCCTCATTTTCGGATGCGCAGTCTCTGGGGATGATTGGGTAGGTAATTGAGTAGAATCAGGAGAATTCGACGATATTTTAGGCTGAATAGGGGTTACTTGCGCTTCTAGAGCCAATTTTGCCTGCTGAAAGCGGCTGTTAGGGGCAAGCTCCCAGTGGTTGAGCACATCTTTGATCAGGAGTTCTTGCAGCCATGTTTTGGCGACAACGGTCAGGGGAAGAGCGAGCAATAGGCCAAGGAAGCCAAAAATGCTGGCAAAGAAGATTTGGGCAATCAGGGTAAAGGCGGGCAATAAGGAAACTTGATGGGCCATGATCGTCGGGGTGACCCAGTAGGATTCGATTTGCTGGATGATGACGTAGAGGATAATGACGGCGATTGCCTTCCATGGCTCTTCAGCCAGCAGCGCCACGACTAACGGAAACCCCATGCTCAACGTTGGCCCCAAGTTAGGAATAAAGTTGAGAATGCCCGCGAGTAGCGCATGGGCAAAGGCTAAGTCAACGCCCAGAAACAGGAGGCCGACAAAGCTGCAGGTGAAGACAAAAATAGAGCTGATAATGATGCCTGCTAACCAGTTGCCTAGGGCCAGTTCGCATATGCCAAAAATTTCTCTAGCACGCTGTCGGTAAAACGAGGGAAATAGCAGCAAAATGCCTTCTAAATAGGCCGATGGATTGGTGAGCATCATCAGCGCTAGGACGACCACAAACAGGGTTTGCAGCGCCACGCGTAGGGAGGAATTTACAAACGAAAAGAAGTTGCTAAAAACATCCAAAACGGCAGAGTCCGGGGCGGAAAGCCAGTCGATGAATTCGTTAACTTCTGGCAGGCGAATGCGTTCCGGCAAGTTGGCTTGGAGTTCGGCAATGCGAGCCGGAAGCGTTTGGGAGAAGCTCACCAGCAAATCTACCAGCAGCCTAAACTGCTCTACAAAGGGTGGCACAATCCCTAAAATAAAGAGAGCGGCAACCAAAATAGAGATCCCAATGGCGATGGGGATTGCAACTCGGCGCGGTACGTTGAATTTGCGAATTTGGTTGGTCAGGCTATTGAGGGCGATCGCAATCACAACTGCAGCAAAGAAAAGCAATAGCAGTGGCCTAATTTGCCACAAAATGTAGGTCGCTGCTAGGAAACACAGCAGACTCACCCAATCACCTAGCTTCATGACCAGTTCTTCCTTTGTCGAATTGGGCCTATTGTATCCGAACGCTCAAGTCCACTAAGCACCTGAGCCTATCGGACACAATACCTATAAAACGTCCGCTTTAAACGTCTGCCTTAAACGTCTGCCTTAAACGTCTGCCTTAAACGTCTACCTGAGGCTTGCGATTAAAATGCCCCACCATTTTCACAAATCCTGAGAAAGACATGGCTAAAACTGCGAAAGCTAAAACTGCGAAAACAGCGTTTTACGCAGAGCAGCACCTAACCGACTGGCAAGTCTTGCCGGTTGCTGATGTCACTGATGAGTGGCTCGATACGGTCGCCCAGATAACTGGCATAGCTTCCCCTCGGTGGGCAGCGCAACTGCTGTGGCATCGGCAAGTCAGATCGGCTGAGTCCCTGACCGTTTTTTTGCAGCCATCGGCATATGTCCCAGCTAGTCCCTTTGATTTTTCTCAGGAGATGGTGTGGGCTGTCGAGCGATTGGTTAGGGCGCGCGATCGCACTGAAAAAGTAGCGATTTGGGGCGATTTTGATGCCGACGGCGTCACGGCTACCGCTGTCCTGTGGGACGGCTTGAGGCAGTTTTTCACCAACCCCGATCAGCTCACTTATGTGATCCCTAACCGGTTAAAAGCATCCCATGGGCTTTCGACAGCAGGCGTAAAGCAGCTCGCCGAACAAGGGGTAACGTTGATAGTCACTTGCGACACAGGCAGCACTAACCCGATTGAAATTGAGTACGCCCAGTCCCTAGGTGTAGATGTCATTGTCACCGACCATCACACCTTGCCTACAGAGCGACCTGCGGTGACCGCCATCATCAATCCCCGTTCCCTGCCGCACGATCACCCCATGCCACCCTATCTGGAGTAGCGGTGGCCTATAAATTAATCCAAGCGCTGTATGAACGGCTGCCGCAGGTGCCAACTCGGCCCCTCAGCGAACTGGTGGATTTGGTCGCAATTGGTCTCATTGCTGATCTTGTCGAGTTAACCGGTGACTGCCGATACCTGGCCCAAATAGGCATTGCTCAATTGCAAACCCATTTGCAGGCGGAGCATCCAGTACGACCAGGGGTTGCAAGACTATTGCAACTGTGTCGGCGATCGGGCGATCGCCCCACGGATATTTCCTTTGGGATCGGCCCTCGCATTAATGCAGTCAGCCGCATCTATGGCGATGCCAGCTTTTGTGTAGAGCTGTTAACCAGCCGCGATCTTGAGCGCTGCAGAGCACTAGCCGAAAAAGCTGAACTGGCCAACGCCCGCCGTAAAGCCTTGCAAAATGACGTGCTACAGCAGGTAAAGCAGCAGCTAGAAACGCAAGATCTGTCAACACTAGGGGTCATTGTGCTGTGCGATCCCCAATGGCCTGTAGGAGTGTTAGGGTTAGTGGCCGGACAGGTGGCTCAGCAATATGGCAAACCAACAATTTTGCTGACCATTGATGACTCCTCAGCCGATAGCACACCCTTGGCGCGGGGATCAGCGCGCTCAGTCCATCACATTGACCTCTATGATCTCGTCAAGACTCAAGCCCACTTACTCACAGGCTTCGGTGGCCATCCCTTGGCAGCAGGCTTGAGTCTGCCGTCAAGGGATGTCTCCATGTTCGCCACGGCGATTAATCAGCAGCTTCGTCAAAAAATGGGCGGGCGGTTGACTCAGCCCATGGTGCAGGCAGATTTGACGGTTACTGTCGCCGATCTCGGTCAGGCGCTTTTTCAACAGCTCAAGCTGCTAGAGCCTTGTGGTATGGGCAACCCGGTGCCGAAGCTGCTGATTAGAAACTGCTGGTTTGAGAATGTATGGCACCAAAAGCTCAAAGATCGTACAGGCGCTAAGGTGAGCTACATCAAGGCGAATTTTCAAATCCGTGATCACAGTGACGCTAAGGGTGGCGCTAAGGGTGGCGCTAGCTTTCCAGGGCTGTGGTGGGGTCACTACAAAGACGACCTACCGCCCGGACGATGGGATGTAATAGCAGAGTTGGACTACAACAGTCATCCCAACAGCAGCCGGTATGAAATTCGTTTGGTAGATATTCGGCCAGCGACAGCACTGGCCCCTGCGTCGCCAGATCTCAAGCGAACTCCAGCGTCATCTCAGATGGAGAGTTGGCTGTTAGATTGCCGAACGCATCCAAGCGCTATGGGGAATGCCTCACAGAAAGCTGGGACTGAGACCAGCCTGGTTTTAAGCCATTGCCCGACGCAATGGAGAGAATTGCAGTTGTGGCGATATCAGGCCGATCAAACCCAGCAGCCATTGGCATTGGCTTACGGATCACCGCTAGCTGTCGATCCGTTGGATAAATGGAAAATGTTGCTGGGGCTGGCAAAATACATTAGCCGTGAGCAGGTGGTGGTGACGCCCGAGCGCTTGAGTAAAAAGTTAGACGTGTGCGATCGCACCCTCGCCATCGGTCTAGCAGCTTTGCAAAACTTTGGCTTCAGCGTCAAAACCTCCGCCATTGATATTCGTATCACCTATCACAACCAAGATAATCCCCTTCAGGATATAGCCAACAAAACTGCCAAAGAACATGCCTTGAGCCGCTTTTTATCTGCAGTACAAGAAGAGCACTTCCGCCGCCAATATTTTTACCAAGCGCCCCTTTGTGTCCTTCAGTCTGTAATCGATTCAGAGCCTTATTAAGGGCTGAACCTGAAAAATCAAGAAATGTAAAATGAGTTTTTCTACCCATTAGCTATAAAAAATTAAAAACAGTATCATCATATACAGAAAAACAAAACACGTTCATCTCTCATCCCTGCTTTACGAGTCTTGCTTTCATAGGCTTCAGTGATTCAGGCATGAAAGACGGAAGTAAGGGTTGTCAGCCTTACGATTCATGGAGGTCTTATTGAGTTAGGCCCTATTGATGAAAATTAAAGGCTTCAACCACCCTGAAGGAACGCGCCTCTTACACTACAAACCATTTTTTTGAGGCGAATACCATGCAACTCTCTTACCGTGGCGTTAAGTACAACACTTCTGATGCGACTGTTGAAATGACCGAAAGTCAGGATGTAGGTCAATACCGTGGCGCTATTTACCATGTTCGTCGAGCAGTTAATCTGCCTGCTCGTAAGTCCAACGATGTCTTAAAGTATCGTGGTGCCATTGTCCACTAGATCAGCAAATCACTAGATCAGCAAATCACTAGATCAGCAAATCACTAGATCAGCAGGTCACTAGATCAGCAAGTCATTAAATGGGCAAATCACCTGCTCAAATGACCAGATAACGGTGCTCTGAGCTGGTTACTTTGTCCATACTTTTGAAGTCCACTACTTCAACCCCAGCACATTCTTTTGTAGAGTGTGCTTTTTTTATTGCTGTATCATAATCACTGTCAGTTATGGGGGCAGAAATGAATGCTGGAATTCGTCTCAGGGCTGGCAGTTGGGCTGACGCTGCTGGCAATCTATCGACGGCGAAATGATACCAAACTGAAGCGGCTACTCTATCGCTTGGAAGACCGTCAGCCCCTACCTACCCTGGGATATGACGCTCAGTTGGCAAGTGTGATTGCCGAGCGACAGTCCCAAACCCAAAAGCTCAATGAGCAAATTAAAGACTTTCGTCGCTTGCTGCAGTACGCCCCTGTGGGTTACCTGCAAGTTGACGAAGAAAATCGATTGCTTTGGTGTAATCAGCAGGCCCAAAAGTTTTTAGATATTGCCCACAGCGATTATGACCAGCCTCGACTACTGCTAGCCATTGTGCGCTCCTATGAATTAGATCACTTGGTCGAGCGCACTCGCCAAACCCAAGAAGTATGCCAAGCCCGATGGACTTTTAACTCTATTTCGACCGATCCCTCTAACTATTTGGAGCGCCCTGCCTATCCGTTACAGGGCTATGGTTTGCCGATTAGTCAAGGACATGTTGGGATCTTTTTGGAAAATAGGCAGGAAGCGGTGAGTTTGGAGCAGCAGCGCGATCGCTGGATTTCTGATGTGGCCCACGAGCTAAAAACCCCCTTGACCTCGATTCGGCTCGTTGCTGAAACACTACAGTCGCGGGTCGCCCCCAACTTGGTTAGCTGGGTAGAGCGCTTACTCAAAGAAGTGATTCGCCTTAGCAATCTCGTCGATGATGTGCTGAACATGAGTAACTTAGAGCAGCGTCAGAGCGAGTTAGAAGACAGCGCCGCAATTAACTTAGTAGGTTTAATTCACGCAGCATGGCAGAGCATAGAGCCTCTAGCTAAGCTGAAAAAAGTTGATTTGGACTATCAAGGGCCAGAAGAAATGATGGCCAATGTCAATGCTAGTCTCATGCACCGAGTGTTCTTTAACCTGATGAATAATGCCGTTAAATACAGTCCGGTAGCGCAATCCATTCAAGTGCGCTTAAGTGTCGCAGCGAGCCGAGTCTCTGCTGACAGCAGCCAAGGTATTTTGATTGAGGTGATTGATGCGGGTGTCGGGCTAGCTGAAAAGGATCTGCCATATGTTTTTGATCGATTTTATCGAGCCGATCCAGCCCGTAGCCGCAAAGAGAGTTTAGCAGAATCGGATGGGGCAACTGAAGAGCCGCCGCCGCGATCGCCGCAACCAATCTCTTCTCAATCAACAGAAATTGATGAACTAGCCAGTAGCGGCAGCGGCTTAGGGCTGGCGATTGTGCGCCAAATTGTCGCCTCTCATCAAGGCAGGGTAGAAGCTCAAAATTATCCTGAGACAGGTGGCGGTTGGTTCAAAGTGTGGTTGCCCGGTAAGCGACTGGTTTCTGCAGCAGAACCAGAATAATGTTGACAAAACCGACAAAACATAGGTTTGCCAGAATGGCTTGGTCGGCCTAATTTTGTAGGAATACTGAAAAGTAGAAAAAATGTATGAAATTTTGGCTATTTAAGGGTGCTACCCCCTTGTGAATACCCGTATGTAGCTGCTTGAATAGATTATATAATTGTAAAGTAACTGGCCTGCCTTAAGTCTTTTTACGGAACGGTCTTTTTAAAAAGCGACCATTCTACTGATCTGACAGGGCTCTCCGGTTGAGTGCGCTTAGTCCCTATGATCGAAAGGCTGCAAAAGCTGTTATCTCAGCGAGGAGTTGCCTCCCGCCGCCAAGCCGAAAAGCTGATTTTAGATGGTAGGGTTACAGTCAACGGCATGGTCGCTGAACTGGGTCAGCAGGCAGATGCCAACGTTGATTGTATTTGTGTGGATGGAGCAGAGCTTGGCAAGCCGCCCCGCTGCGTCTATATTTTGCTCCATAAACCCAAGGGCATTGTTTCCACTTGTCGAGATCCTCAAGGCCGCAAAACCGTATTGGACTTGCTTGATACGCCCCTTCAAAGTGGCTCAGGTATTCACCCTGTAGGCCGTTTGGATGTCGATTCTACGGGAGCACTTTTACTGACAAACGATGGCCAACTGACCTATCAGCTGACCCATCCTAGCCATCATCTGCCGAAGATCTATCAGGTGCAGGTGTTGGGACTACCGACAGAGGCTGTGCTTCAGCGCTGGCGTACAGGTATCGTGATAGATGATCGTCAGACCTTGCCTGCTGGGGTTGATATCATCAAACGGTTGCCTAATGAGCAAACGCTTTTGAGGATTAGGCTGACGGAAGGTCGTAACCGCCAAATTCGCCGTGTAGCAAAGTTACTGGGTCACCCTGTGACAGCTCTACACAGAATAAAAATTGGCTCATTGAAGCTAGGAAATTTGCCCTCTGGCCACTATCGTTTACTCACTGACGGTGAAGTAGCTCGGCTAAAGTCCAACGTCTCCTTCGCGCAGACTGTTCCTAGATAGGCCGATGTCTAATGGGCCTTTTCTAGCTTCTAAATAGCACTGTTCCTGAGAGTCTCTGTTGCTGGTTTAATGTCTACCGGGGTTTAAATTTTGCAGGTGTCTCAAACGCCTCAAACGCTGAATTCAAGGTAGGGCTATTCAAGGCAAAGCGATAGGCTTTAGTGCCTAGCTCTGCTTAAATACCTGCTTAGGTAGTTATCTTTAATTTTTCTTCTTTTCTTCGCCCACGCCACCGAACATATGAAGCAGAAAGCTCGTGTCAAAGAACCCACCGCTCAACAGCTACAGCAAGAGCAGCTACATTCTCTTGGGAGTCTTTTAAAGCAGACACGGTTGCAGCAGGGTCTTTCTTTAGAGACCATCGAAAAGCGAACCCTGATTCGTAAAATGCTGTTATCTGCCTTAGAGCAAGGTAATTTGGCTGATTTACCAGAACCGATTTATATTCGAGCATTGTTATGCCGCTACAGCAATGCATTGGGTTTGGATGGTGAAACGGTCTCTAGCCAGTTTTTTACTCGTCCGGTCGTTCAGCCGCCCCGTCCCTCTTGGAAAGATTCCCCTGCGGCTCAATTGCGTCCTCTGCATCTTTATGCCGCCTATGTGCTGTTGATCATGGGAGCGGTGAGTGCACTGTCTGGTTTTTTACGCAACAGTACGCCTAATATGACGGCCAAGCCTATCTTAGATCCGGTGGCGATTGAGCAATTGATGCCTAAGCAAACTGCCGAGCCTGCTACCCAACCAGTTGCAAAGGTGGTAGAACCTGAGGTGCAGCAGCGTCCGGTAGAGGTAGCGCTGATGCTCACCGGTCAATCTTGGGTAAGGGTGATAGCAGATGGCACAACCGAATTTGAAGCCATTTTGGAGCAGGGAGAGACGCGCTCTTGGGCTGCAGATAAGTCAATTACGGTGCGGGTCGGCAATGCTGGCGGGGTGATGTATTCCTATAACCAGTCTAAGGCTGAACCGATGGGTGAAATGGGTATGCCTGAAGAGCGAACCTTTGGCCCTAAGGTCAGTTTGGCACCTGTTCAGTAGGTTCAGGCAAATGCTTGAAGATGGGTGTTTGAAGATGGGTGTTTGAAGATGGGTGTTTGAAGATGGGTGTTTGAGGATGGGTGTGGTGAGTACTGCTTTCATCGCAAAGATAGCATCTTGATTGGTCAATCATCTTGCTGGGTTAATCGCTTTTTGCCACAACATGCTTTCGATTGCCTGTTTTTAGACGCTTTTCTATTTTTGATAGCTCGCTTACTGCTGGGTTTGGAGAGAGCTTGGTCGGGGTGGGCTTTATGGGTAGGGTGACCGTAGCAGTAGTGCTTTTACCCAGGTCGCTAGCCAGACTGAGTTGGCCTTGATGATTGTCGGTGATGATTTTGGCGATCGCAAGTCCTAAACCCGAGCCGCCACCGCTGCGACTGCGAGCAGGATCAACGCGATAAAACCGATCAAAAATATGACTGAGATCTTTGGCAGGAATGCCGATGCCCGTATCTTTGATGGTGGCGACCACCGTGTGGTGGGTTGCACTGAGGGTGACGGTAATTGTGCCTGTTTGTGTGTAGTGAATGGCGTTGGCGATCAGGTTGGTAAATAGGCGGATGAGTTGGTTGCGATCGCCTTGAACAAAAGCGTCGGACTCAGAGGCACTGTAGGTCAAACTGAGAGACTTCTCTTGGGCAAGTACCTGTTGCTCTTCAATAACTTCTTGCAGAAGCGTGGTGAGATTGGTGCGATCGCGCTGCATCGGCACTAAGCCACTTTCTTGACGGGCCAAAAATAAGAGATCGTCAACTAGCCTGCCTAACCGACGCGTCAAACGCTCTATCACCTCTAGCTGACTGCGCTGAAACTGTTCGTCAGGATCCGCTAGGGCAACCTGCACATTGGTCTGAATCACAGCAATAGGGTTGCGCAATTCGTGAGACGCATCAGCGGTAAACTGCTTGAGCTGTTGGTAAGATTCGCGCACCGGTTTCATCGCTAGCCCGGAAAGTAACCAACCGATCCCACAGGTGGTCATGAGCATAGCTACGATCCCCACAGCGAGATCGATAATAAGCTGACGACTCGGCTTTGAGACTTCGAACCAGGGATGGCTAACCCGCAGATATCCCAACAATTGAGGGCCTGATTTTATCCGCTGGGTAATCTGTCTGAGGGCGAGGCCATCAGGCGGAATGATAGTTTCGCCATTGGGATTGACATGCAGCGGAATATCGTGAGCGCTAGCAAAGGTTGTCCACATGAGATTGCCTGCTGCATCAAACCACTCGAGATCAATACGATCATCTTCGCTGGCCTCTTCGCTGTTGCGAAAACTCGCCGCAATGTTGACGCTTTTTCCATCTTCGATCACCAGCGATCGCTGCACAATTTCCACCACATGGTTCAAGGTGTCATCTACCCGCTCCACCAGCGTCGTACGAACATAGGTGTAAACGCCTATAGAAAATAACAGCAGCAGAACTGCCGTCACAATGGTGTACCAAAGCGCAAGGCGGCGGCGAGTGGTTTGAAACATCGATCAAAAACTAGCAATACAAAAATTAGCCATACCAAAGTTAGATATAGCAAAGTAAGGATGCATTCTGACTTTGTCTTGGTGAGCATTCCTTAGCGCCGTACGACCGAC
>JAAUPS010000154.1 GCA_012033015.1 Phormidesmis sp. RL_2_1 | reverse complement strand
CTGCATGACACCGGGCCAAGCGACACACTTGTACCCGTTGGCGTAGCCTTGCCGTCGGCGTTATGCATCGGGCACAAGCTATAAATTAGCTCACAAAACTAGCTCACAAAACTAGCTCGCAAAATTAGCTCGCAATTTTGTCCCATATCTCTTGCCACATTTGGCCTAGGCCGAGTAGCCATAGGGCGTATCCACAGCTCATTATGGCGATTAACAGTGAGTAAAGTGGGTGGGCGGCTGTGACTGAGGTGCCGTTCCCTAGCCGAATTGTGTCGATGTCTAACCAAGGTTGGGCGCTAGGGCGAAACCATCCGAGGATGTGAGCTGGTTTGCCCAGTAAAGTGCCGGAGGTGCTGCCAAAGGTGAAAACGTTGCCTAATGGGCCAAGGATTGAAAAAAAGTGCAGCTTGAGTAGCCCATGATGGCTGGCGTTGCTATCTTTTTTTCGATCTGGTTTTTCTGGATTGAGTTTGAACAATATGTCTTGGCCTAGCCAGTTGGCAATGCCGGGTCTGCCCATGAGTGTGCCTGAGAGCTTCGCGGGTAGGCTGCTGACGGGTAGCAGGGCTGGATTGCTGATCCACGGTAACAGCGTTGGAGAACTTGGCATATGGAAAGATAAATCGGGGAAAAAGCGGTTAATGCGCAGCATGATACCAACCCCAAATCCCATGAATAGGCAGCCTTTGAATAGGGCAATGTCTTGGTGCATCCAATCTAGGGTGGTTTGTTGAAAGTGGTGGGCGATCGCACCTATGAGCAGCAGGCTAAGGCCGATACCGAGTCCTAGGGCTAGGCCAAAGAAGGGCGTGCCTTGGCGAATGAGCATGATCCAATCTGGTGGTGACAGTCCTCGATTGTGCTGGGGGCGTTGGGTTGCAGATATGAGCTGAATTTCGAGATGGAGCCGCCAGTGTTGGGCATAGGCCATGATGAGGCGTAGGCGATCGCCCAGCGGAGGATGGGCATGATTTAGGCTCATCCAGTGGCGGAGGGGGTTGAGGCTATCCCATGCAAAGCGCTGCTCCAAGGATAGGGCGCTATGCAGCGACTGGCGGGTGACATCAGCAGAGACAGGCAGCATCAGGGCAAGGCTTTCAACCACAGCCGGAGTGTAGCCTTGATGTTCTATGCTGGCAGCGATACCTAAAGATAGTTTGCTCAGGGCGCGAGCTAGGCCGTTGGGGTTGCCGGTGTGCTCTGTGGCGGTGCGATCGCCATAGTAAGTACGCACTCGGCTGGGCCAAAGCCCTGATATCCGCGCGAGCCAAAAAAGGCAGTAGCTGAGGTTTGCCAACACGCCTGCAACCGCGCTGATCGGTAACGCCTGCCTATTTCCCCACAGTGATATCTGCCAATAGAGCTGATGAAAGAGCTGTAGGACTAAGCCGAGCGTCGATAGGAATAGCCAGTGCCCGCTTTGCCAATGGGCCATTTCGTAGCTGACGAGCGTGGCAATTTCATCGGCTTCTAGCTGGGCGAGTAGGCCGCTGCTGACGACTAATCTGGCATTGCGTGGCAGCCAGCCATAGGAGAAAATCAGCGGAATTTCAGTGGGCAGCATCCACAGGGTGGGAAATGGCCAATGTTGCTGACGGCACTGTTTACCGAGGTATGTAGCGGCTTCGGGAGAATGGACGCGGAGCTGTTGGTTGGAAAAGGGTTGTTGGTTTGCCGTTAGGGAAAGCCATCTATCCCATAGCCAAGGAGAGGCGATCGCCCACAGCACCAACCCACCGAGAACTGGCCAAGCTAAGTCGCCATAAGCTTCGGGCAGTTGGCGCACCCAAAAGGGCAGCAGTCGATCCAGCAGTCGCAGCTCAACATTGATCAGCCGACTGACACTGTGCATGAGACAGAGCAAAAATGTGTAGAAGGCAACAACCCCAGCCGCTAGCGACACCCATAACGGCCCTTTTTTAATGCGACCCAGTCGTTTTCCCTGCTTCAGGCGACCTGCATACACCCAGTCGAATGCCTGCTGGTGGGTTTGTTGATGGTTTTGTTGGTGGGTTTGTTGCTGGGTTTTGGGGTGGGCCTGTTCGGGCTGCTGGTGAGCGGTTTGCTCGTCAGGTTGGGGTTGAGCCTGCTCAAATTCCTCCCGATTGAGATAGGCATAGTGAAACATAGAGATCGCTTCGCTGGCGTTATTTTCAGAGGATGCCAGCGAAACTGCGCTGGGCTCTTGTGCGCGATGTTCAAGCGGTTGAAACCCACTGAGATTTTCGGGCAGGGAAGATGGGCTGTTTGATAGCGGTATATGGGGGGGCGTAGCTTGAGGTGCAACTTGAGGTATTACTGGCGCGGCAGGCAAGATCGGTGCTGAAACAGATTGGCCGATGGCGCTTTCAATTTTGGTCAGCTTAAGGGCGGCCCATTGGCGGATGCTGGGCTTTGGGCTTTGGCTCATTTTTTGGCATATTGCCTGGGCTTTGGCCCATTTTTTTTGAGCCATGTAGGTGCGCACAAGGCCCATCCTAGCTTTGAGACGGTAGGTGCGATCGCGGGTGCGACTGAGTTGGGAAAGGGCTGCGATCGCCTGCTCGTATTTCCCCGCTTGATAGGCATTCATCCCGGCTTGTAGCAACCGTTCCCAATCTGTAGCACTGCTCATAGGCTTTGTATCGGTAGCATTTGCACGAGTCAACCCTTGGGGGCAGTCCGGTGGGCCATGTTCAAGGCGAAGGACTAGCGAGAAGGGGTAGCTCAGGGTACGCAAATTTTCCAAAGATATAACGCGCCATGTAGCGTTTCTCACTTGGCTAGACGATAGATATTGCGGTGAAACCTTGACAGAACAACCGGCCCAGTGAGTCGTGCTACCCGTTGGCGTAGCCTCGCCGTCGGCGTAATGCATTCGGGTGCCGAAATATAGCGCACCGAAATATAGCGCACCGAAGCAAAAAATCTTGTTTTGATGTCAGCGCCGGTTGTTCTGCACGCCAACTTCACAACAACCGGCGACAAATTACTTTCTCAATCCCTGTATGATTAAGAAAAGGTTAACAAACTTTAAAGAAAAGCACCTTACTTTACCAGTCGTCACCGCCTTAATCACCGCCTTAATCACCGCCTGACATGTTTACTGCTTCCATTCTTTTTTGGCTTTCTTCGGTCAGCTTTGTTGCTTGGTTTTTGAGCTTGTTGGTCGGCGGTGGTAGCCCGATGATTTTGATTCCGCTCGTAACACTGTTATTGGGGGCTCAAGCGGTTGCGCCTGTGCTAACGGTGGGTAGCTTGCTTGGCAATCTGCAGCGAGGCGTGTTGCTGCGTCAGCATGTTGATTGGTCGCTGACACTGTGGCAGATGCCTGGTGTGCTCGTGGGCTCTGTGCTAGGGGCCTATGCGTTTACCTTGGTTAAAGCAGAAGGACTGCAGGTATTCATTGCGATGGCACTGCTCTACATGGTGGTGCACACTGTGCTGCGCGATCGCATTAACTTGCCGACTGTTGACTTTAAACGGTGGTATTTTCTTCCCCTGAGCTTGCTGAACGCTGTTGCCTCTGGTTTGATTGGCAGCACAGGCCCCTTACTCAATCCGGCTTACTTGAGCTATGGCCTTGAAAAAGAAAGCATGGTGGCAACTAGAGCTGTTAGTTTGAGCCTGACCCATGGGGTAAAAATAGTCACCTACGCGGCGCTAGGGGTGCTTTCTCCTAAGTTAATAGGCTATGGCTTGGTCATTGGCTGTGCGGCTTTGCCAGCCAATTGGCTAGGGCGAATCGTGTTGGAAAAAATGAGTGCCGAGCAGTTTCACAAAGCTGTGATTGGTTTTGTCGGTCTTAGCGGTGTTTGGATGTTGTGGCAGCAGCGAGCTTTGTTTGTGCACTAATCCTGTTTGATCAAGGTTTCAACCTGCTCGTACAGGCTTTCTTCGCTTTCGCCAGCCATCTGCCTGTCTTTGAGATCGATTAGGCCGTGGGCGAGACGCTCGGCTGTTTTTTGGTAAGTGGCGTGGGCCGAGAGCAAGTCTGTAAAAACTTCGTGTTCTATCTCTAGGCGGCTAGCTTCATCGGCAATGGGGGAGGCGTAGGCCGCTTCTTCGACGTCGTAGCGCAGCAGAAAAATTAGGGCGTGGCACTGTTTCTTGGAGCGTTTTTTGGAGCGATCGCGTATCCAATTCCAGTCTGTCAAAGCCAACGGTACCGGTAATTCGCAGCTCTACAATGGGCTGCTGCTCGGGGATAATGGCTTGGGTTTTAATGGCCTGGGTGATGCGTGCGATCGCCCCTTCTGCTACCGCTTCTATCTCATCTTGAGTGCGCATCTGAAGCTGTAGCCTGACAATGGGCCGCTGCCGATAATCCGTTTTGAGCTGAGCTTGAATGCTGTTGTGATCGATTTCTACCAAATAGGCACCCCGCTTAAACTGGCTTTCCTCTACATTATTTGCCTCCAATGAGCCAGGATTGAAAATCCAGCCGTCTTCCTCATAATTTTTGTGGATGTGCCCTAGGGCCAAATAATCCACCCCTGCTTTTTTGAGTGGCAGCATTTCGCTATATCGCAATGCCCCGGAGTATCGAGAGATTTGCCCTTCGAGCCCATGGTGAAATAGCAAAATAGATGGCCCCGGTGCGGCGGGCAACTCACCCATTGCCTCGGCAATTTGCTCAATCGCCCTAGGTGCAGCCGCACCATACCAATTAGAGCCTAAGACGCGGACGCCACAGTCCAAGTCGATATAGCCGCCCCGCTGAGTTTCCTCATCCCACAACGAATAAAAAGGCTCATTGGCGCTGATATTGCCTGGTTCTAATAATTTGAGCAGCCCCCAATCAGACAGATAGCGCAGCCAGCTCGATTTTGTCCCGTAGGGCGCGTTGTCATGATTACCTTCAATGGCCAATACGGGGATGTTGGCTGCCTGCAACATCCGCAAACAAAGCTGCGCTTGGTTGAGAATGGCAGGCTTAATATTGCGGTGCTCAAACAGGTCACCGCCAATAATGACAAAATCTACTGATTCAGCGACTGCATATTTTTCGAGTACATCTTGGAGCGCGTAGAAAAAATCTAGGGTTCTCTGCTTGCTGTCGTAGCGATCAAAGCCGAGGTGAATATCCGAGATATGGAGAAACTTGGGCATAGCTCAGTGTCAGAACATGAGGTGCAACTAGAGAAATTTTATAGCTATTTAGGCTGAGGCTCGATGGGTGAATCGTCGCTTGCCCACTCATCCCCCTTCAAAAAACAAATCCCCTTGCCCAAACGGGCCGAGGGGTTGCGAGCATAATGAATGCCAGGAGGCGGACTTGAACCGCCGACACGAGGATTTTCAGTCCACTGCTCTACCAGCTGAGCTATCCCGGCTTGCGAATTTTGCGCCTAACCAAAGTAGCAAAATTAGGGGGACGCTAGCAAGCAAGTTTTTGGTGAGTTATGACAAGGGCAAGTCGGGCAGAAAAATTGGAACATTCTGGTTGACTTACCCCCCTCAAATAGTGTATTTGGCTAGGTCGTGTATTTGGCTAGGGCATTTGCTAGGCATCTGCCCAGCGGCTTTACCCCAGCGGCTTTACCCCAGCGCCTAGATAGGACGCAAGCGAGCGAGCTTGACTGAAAAGGGGCCAGAGCCTTCACCAGCGTAGGAGCGGACGCGGATGGTGTATTTACCACCTTCACTAATGCGAGCAAAGAGTAGAGAATTGGTACTCCCGTCTGGGCCGTCGTCATTTTCACTGATGGTGATGCCGTTGGCATCCATCAAGGTAACGAGGGTATCGAACTCGTCGGAGATGGCGTCAATGGTGATTTGATCGCCTGCTTCAAGGGTGACCACGTAGTCTTTAGCGAAGCCTCCAAAGCCAGTGGGAATATCGGCGGTGGACAGGGTGTCATTGACCTCTTCGGTGCCCAACACAATGGGGTTGTATAGTTGGGCTGCGGCTCTACCGGTACTCAGCGCTGTTGTCAGGCCAACCGACAGCAGGGTGGCAGGTATCAAAAGGGAGAAAAATTTAGTCGGTTTCATAGAAATTTGATTGAACTTTAGGACGAATTAAGACGAGCTGAGCTGTGAGATAGGCTGAAACAAAACTTGCTGATATTCCAAGTTATTGATATCAAAATCAATTGATGCTAGCCATTATCGCTGAGTGTGCGGTTAGGCGTCACCCGTGGGAACCTCGGGTTTATAGTAATCGTCATCAGCGATGGTTTCCTCTTTGCCTTGTGGGTTGAGGCATCCAGATTTTTTTGTAAATTGGCAAACCCTTGCCCATAGCTTGGCGCGGGTGCCGGGAGGGCCGGAAGAGAACAGTACACGATCACCCCCTGGTACTCCAACCATGATTTTGACGCTGCAAATTGGACAAGTCTGTGTGGTAGTTTCTGCCATGGATATGCCCCAAAGGCGAGTCAATTAATGGCACTAGCCTATCAAAACACCGGACAGCCATTATTTAAGATCTTTGACAGAAGGGCGGCGCTTGATCATACGTTTGTTTACAAGATCAGGGCTGGCTCTAGGGTTTCAGAGATTCTAGTATTGGTAAGCCATGGTTGGGCTTGGTCTCAGTCTGGATTTGACAGTCTTTATGAAAGCTTGGTTTAGCGTAGGCTTGCTGTAAAGATTCCTACCGTTTTTTATTGGGCTTGTTATTTAACTTTTGGTTGGCAGCTTTATGAAGCGCTCTTCGCTCTCGGCCTCTGTGTACTCACCTGTGATTCATCAGCGGATTAAACGCCTGCGGCACCTGAGTCATCTGCTGGATAATGCGATCGCTTTGCCTGGATCTGACTTTCGTATTGGCCTAGACCCGCTTTTGGGGATTTTGCCCGGCGGCGGTGATGTCATCACTGGGCTGATATCGGTTTACATCGTCTGGGAAGGGGCAAGAATGGGCTTGCCTGCGGCTACGCTGGGCCGCATGGGGGTCAACATTTTGCTGGATACGTTAACTGGGACGGTGCCTGTTCTGGGAGATTTATTTGATGTGACTTGGAAAGCCAATAGCCAAAATGTGGCGCTGCTCGAAAAGCATCTTGCCCAACCTCAGCCTAGCCGTGCGGCCGATCGCCTATTTGCCATGGCGATGGTTGCCGGGCTCCTCACTTTAGTTTTAGGTGTAGCGGCTTTGTCTCTATGGATGGCCAGTCAGCTTTTTAGCTGGCTCCAACCTTCTGGCTGACAGATAGCGTTGGGCACGGCTAGGGCTCAAGGGGCTATGGCATAATAAGTCGGCTCCTTGCCGACAGGTTTTAGATGACAGCTAAGCAGTTTACTGCGGATATTTCAGGTCCCGATCAGTCGGTTGAGCTAGAAGTTTCGGTGCCCGATGTCGAAAGTGATCTTTCGGACTACGAGTTTCACCAGCAGGTAGATATGGCTTGGCAGGTGTGTGATCGCTTTGATTTGCAAACCGATATTTGGCGTGGCAGAATTCTGCGCGCAGTCCGTGATCGTGAAAAGCGCGGCGGCGCTAGTCGTCAGAAGCGTGGCGGCGCCAATCACGAAAAGCAGGGTGAAACTGAAAACAAAGCAGCCGCAGCCCACAATGGCGCAGGTCATGTCACCTCTGCCGACAGTAGTGGTGAAGCCAAGGGCACAGGCTTTCTCAACTGGCTCAAAGACAGAGACATGAGTAAAAGCCGAGCCTACGTGCTGATTGATTTAGCCAATAGCGCCGATCAAATGCTAGAAGAAGGCTTAATTGAAACCAAAGACGTCAACCGCTTCAGCAAACGCGCTTTTATGGAAACGGCCCAAGCCTCTCCAGAAGTTCAGCAAATTGTCAGTGATGCTGCTCGTCGCGGTGAGCAAATTACTCGCAAAGAAGTCAAAACCCTGTCCGATGACTGGATAGCGATGCACTCTGATCTGATTCCCGAGTCTGTCCGTCAAAAAACAGCCGACCGTACCATTCCCACCCGCTACATTACGCCGCTGGTGAAAGAGATGGAAAAGCTGCCACCAGCTCATCAGCAGACCCTCAAAAACGAGGTAGACGAAAACCCAGATGTTGCGACCCTCAAGCAAGTCACCGCTGAGGCTAAATACCTGTCTCGCTACATTGAGGCGGCAAGCCAAGTGCAAACCCTAGATGCTGAGCATATCAATCTAGAGCTAGCTTTAGATGAAGCGCTGCGCGTCGGCTGTCTCAATTCAGCCGCCGACTTAGTTAATCAGGCTACCCAGCTTGAACAAGCGGCAGTAAAGCTATACACGGCCTGGATGCGGATCAACAAGCTTGCCGATCGGGTCTATGTCGACAGCGGCGAAAGCACTCCCCATCTGCGCGCCCTGCTCAATGCCTTGGGGCCATTGTGTAGTGACCTGATCGAAGTGCATCTAGGCGATCCAGAGGCTGCCACGTCACGGCGTATCAGATTGAAAATGCTGCTTGAAGGGGACGATGGTCAAGCGCCAACGAGCGAACCGGTGGATGGCGCACAGATGAACCAGGCAATGGCGATGCCCATTGAAGTCATCCATGAAGAGCTATAGATAAAACCTAAGCCAAAGCGGCGCGATCTCGGCACTACGGTTGAAATCTGCTGGGTAAGCGCCAATAAGCATTCCCGATGAATGGGGCACTCAATGATTTGTGTGGCTGGTTTTCCCTTGGTTAGGGGAATCTGATACGCTATAAGGTAAAGACAAATTGGTAAGAACTATTAAGATGGCTTGGGCAGTGACCGAGATATTTTTTTAGGGCAAGCCGATTTATCGTTACCCAGGATAAATACAGTTATGCCAACCCTTGAAGTCAGCCCGGTGATGGACTTTCAAAGTGAAATCTACAAAGACGCTTACAGTCGCATCAATGCGATTGTCATCGAGGGTGAGATGGAGGCCAATGGTAACTATCAGCAACTAGCAGAGTATCTCAGTGACCATGCCGATCAGCTAGTCAAGCTGGCGAAAATGGAAAACCGCCATATGAAGGGGTTTCAAGCCTGTGGCAAAAACTTGAACGTAACGCCTGATATGCCCTTTGCCAAAGAATTCTTTGCCCAACTGCACGACAATTTTCAGGCGGCATTGGCCGAAGGCAAGATTGTCACCTGCTTGTTGATTCAGTCTTTGATTATTGAGACATTTGCGATCGCAGCCTACAACATCTACATTCCGGTCGCTGATGACTTTGCTCGCAAAATCACCGAAGGCGTTGTCAAAGACGAGTACCTGCACCTCAACTTTGGTGAAGAATGGCTCAAAGCCAACTTTGAAACGGCCCGCGCCGAGCTAGAAGCCGCTAATCGGGCTAATTTGCCCCTAGTGTGGAAAATGCTGAACGAAGTCGAAGCAGATGCGGCGGTTTTGGGTATGGCCAAAGATGCCCTCGTCGAAGACTTCATGATCACCTATGGCGAAGCGTTGGCCAACATCGGCTTTAGCCCACGGGATGTGATGAAGCTTTCAGCCCAGGGGTTAGCGGCAGCCTAGGCGATTGCTGACAGCCAGCGGCTTGGACAACTCTGGTCGCTGGCACCATTTCCCTGCATGTCTCTATTGGGCTTTTGGGGGGACTGCGCTTCCTGCTTCTGTACTTTTGGCCGATGGGATGAGGAGCCAAAAATGAGGATGCACATTAACGATGCACATAACGAAGTATCCATTTTCTCTCAACGTATTTTTCTCGACGTCATTAAGGACGTTAGTCATTCCTGAATGTTTGGTTTAATCGGTCACCTTACTAGCCTAGAACATGCCAAATCCGTTGCTCACGATCTGGGCTATCCCGAATATGCCGATCAAGGTCTAGATTTTTGGTGCAGTGCGCCGCCCCAAATTGTGGATCATTTCAAAGTGGTCAGTGCCACGGGGCAAACCATTGAAGGCAAGTATGTGGAATCTTGCTTTTTGCCAGAAATGCTAGCCAACCGACGGATTAAGGCGGCGACGCGCAAAATCTTAAATGCAATGGCCCACGCCCAAAAAAACGGCATTAACATCACTGCTCTGGGCGGGTTTTCATCAATTATTTTTGAAAATTTTAAGCTGGAGCAAATCAAGCGCGTCCGCAATTTAGACTTGGATTTCAAAAAGTTCACCACCGGTAATACTCACACCGCTTACATTATTTGTAAGCAGGTCGAAGAGGCTGCACCCCAGTACGGCATTGATTTGTCAACCGCGACAGTGGCTGTCTGCGGTGCGACAGGCGATATTGGCAGTGCGGTTTGTCGTTGGCTGAAGGCCCGTACAGGGGTGAAAGATTTGCTCTTGGTCGCACGCAATCTAGAGCGGCTCAATGCCCTGCGCGAGGAGCTTAATTTTGGCCGAGTGCTACCCATGCATGAGGCGCTGCCCCAAGCTGATGTGGTGGTGTGGGTGGCGAGCTTGCCAAAAGGTCTCGATGTAGATGTCACAACGTTGAAGCAGCCCTGCTTAATGGTGGATGGGGGCTACCCTAAAAATATTGACGTCACCTTTAATCATCCGGGCGTTCATGTGCTCAAAGGTGGCATCGTTGAGCACTCGCTCGATATTGATTGGCACATTATGAATATTGTGAATATGGATGTGCCGGGGCGTCAGCTCTTCGCTTGCTTTGCAGAATCCATGCTGCTGGAGTTTGAAAAGTGCATACGAATTTTTCTTGGGGCCGTAATCAAATCACCTTAGAAAAAATGGATTTGATAGGGGAAGCTTCTATCCGGCACGGGTTTAGGCCGCTGTTGACTTAGACTAGAGAATGGCACTAGATGGGCGATATTTTTTTAGCGTCACGCTCATCAAACCCAATCAAACTAATCAGACTAAACAGAGTGTCAGATAGCCCCTATTCTGGCAACTTTGATGTTATCCCTTGGTTGAGTCAAGGGTTTACTCCATGGCAACGACTGAACGTAGGCCCATTTTGCTCGATTTTGAGAAGCCGCTGGCTGAGTTAGAATCTCGGATCACGCAAATTCGCGAGTTGGCTGAAGATAATGATGTAGATGTTTCTGACCAGATTTATCAGCTTGAGTCTCGCGCTCAGCAACTGCGGCAGGAAATTTTTACGAGTTTGTCACCGGCACAGCGTATTCAGGTGGCTCGCCATCCCCGGCGTCCGAGCACGCTGGACTACATTCAAGCGATTAGCGATGAGTGGATTGAGCTGCATGGCGATCGCAGATCTGGCAAAGACGATTTGGCCCTTGTCGGTGGTATTGCTCGTTTTGAAGGCCGACCGGTGATGATGCTGGGCCATCAAAAAGGGCGCGATACTAAAGATAATGTCGCCCGTAACTTTGGGATGCCAGTACCCGGTGGCTATCGCAAGGCGATGCGACTGATGGAACATGCCAATCGGTTTGGGATGCCGATTATGACCTTTATTGATACGCCAGGGGCTTGGCCTGGGTTTGAGGCGGAGGAAATGGGGCAGGGAGAGGCGATCGCCTACAACCTACGCGAAATGTTTAGTTTAGATGTGCCGATTATCTGCACGGTGATTGGAGAAGGTGGTTCGGGAGGGGCCTTGGGCATTGGCGTGGGCGATCGCTTGATGATGTTTGAGCATTCGGTATATTACGTGGCTAGCCCTGAAGCCTGTGCGTCTATTTTGTGGAAGGATGCTTCGCGTTCAGCCCAAGCCGCCGAAGCGCTGAAGGTGACAGCTTGGGACTTAAAGAATTTAGGTATTTTAGATCAGCTCTTGCCTGAGCCGATAGGTGGTGCCCATGCCGATCCGATTGAGGCCGCAGATACCTTGCAGCAGGCGTTGTCGCAGAATTTGAATGTGCTGTTGGAGCTGAGCCCTGAGCAAAGGCGATCGCAGCGTTACGATAAATTTCGTCAGATTGGTGTGTTTTCCGGCTGATGGTGCGATCGGCAGGCAAGAGGTGCCACAACCTAACCCTAATCCGGTTAACATTTGATTAAGTAGCCTGATTCACTATGGCCCAGCCTAACTCCGCTTCTGCCTCGATCGCGGTGCGCACCGCTTTGATTACAGGTGCCAGTGCAGGCATCGGTGAAGCCACCGCTAGGGCCTTTGCCCAAGCAGGCTTCAATGTCGTTTTGATCGCCCGTTCTCAGGCAAAGCTGACGGCTTTGGCACAAGAGCTGACGGCTTTGGGCGTGGATGCCCAAGCATGTGCCATCGATCTGGCCGAGGTGGATCAAGTCAAACCGCAAATCACTCGCCTGATAGCGCACACAGGTCCAATTGATGTGCTGGTTAATAATGCTGGTATGGGGTATACCGCTGGCTTAGGCGAGATGCCTTTAGCTGACTGGCAGCAGGTGATGGATCTCAATGTGACCAGTGTGTTTCAGATGGTGCAGGCAGTGTTGCCTAGTATGCGCGCCCGCGCAGAGGGGCTGATTATCAATGTGGCTTCGATTGCGGCGCAGCAATCCTTTGCCAATTGGGGTGCATACGGGGTGAGTAAAGCCGCTTTGGTGGCACTCTCGGGTGCGATCGCCGCTGAAGAATCTGCCCATGGCATCAGAGTGGTGACCCTATCCCCCGGTGCTGTAAACACTGGCATCTGGGACAGCGACACGGTCAATGCTGACTATGACAAAACAGCTATGCTCAGCCCCGAAACCGTCGCCCAGACCATTTTATACACGGCGTTGCTGCCACCTAGCGCCGTGATTTCTCACCTGACGCTGACCCCCAGCCAAGGCGCATTTTAGCTGATGTTGGGGCTGCCGGTAGCTGGGTAATTAACGATTATTTTTTA
>JAAUPS010000375.1 GCA_012033015.1 Phormidesmis sp. RL_2_1 | reverse complement strand
TATGTACGACGGCTAGGCTACTGAGCCATCGTACATAACGCCTAACAGGCGTAGCAAAAGCAAGACGCAGCCTTATCACAGGCATTAGGCACGGATGACGGCCATATCTCTCCAAAAAAAGAAAACATCCGTCAGATTAACTTTTTATTGCCAGAGTTTACAAAATCGCTACTGGCGCTATAATACAGCCACGTAAAGCTGCTGTATTGAGGTAGGCTAGTGCTTTGAATGAAGTATTGGCAGCAGCCGTCTACTGAATTTAGATGCACTAGATGCACTAGATGCACTAGATGCATGGCTAACTAGATTCATGGCTCAACTGAAGCAAGCTAAACTGAAGCAAGCTAAACTGAAGCTAATTGATCGTGTCTTGCCTCTCAGGGCATTGATCATGAAACGCTAAAAGGGGCTAACGCAGAAAGTAGCTGCTTACACAGGAATCAAAAGTTAGGCAATAGCCTAGACTGGAGGCTCCAGTATTTTCAAAAGCCAGTATTCTCAAAAGTAAGCCCATAATAGTCGCTCAAGCAGACTACAATCAGTCGGCTCAAAGAGCTGCTCTTGAAGGGTTTAGCTTACGCAAAGGGCTTAAAAAGAGCTTGTATAAGCTTAGCTCCAATGCATAATCTAACTAGTCGACCCAATCAGTAGCGCCAGTCAGTAGGCTTACAGAGCTAAGAGAAGTTAACCAGAGAAGTTAGCCAAAGAAGTTAACCAGAGAAGTTACCTAGAGAAGTCACCCAAAAAAGTTATATTTGCAGCAAAGATACTTTCTGACAAATTGCTCTTTCTGACAAATTGCTTTAGAGAGGTTGCATACCGCTTAGGTCTTAATCGGCACACTTGCTAGGCAACCTGGATATCCCTTTTGCCCTAAGTTTGTTATTCGATAACCTTAAGGTCTCTTGCACTCTAATTTTTTGCACAGTCCAAGTTTTTGCACAGTCCAAGTTTTTGCACAGTTTTTTTACCTTCCGTACAGTTTTTCGCACTACAAACTTAAATTACCTACAACTCAAGAAGCCGTCGATAGGAAAGCCTCACCATATGAGCCCTGAGCGATACGCTTCAGAGGAATATTGAATGCCAAAGCAGATTGTTATTGCAGAACAGCATCGAATCGCTGCTGTTTTTCAGAAGATCAAATCCAAGAGATTATTGTTGCAACCGGTAGCCATCAAGTCGGAGATATTTATCTCGGAACGGTGGAAAATATTTTACCCGGCATTGATGCCGCCTTTGTCAATATTGGCGATGGTGACAAAAATGGGTTTATGCATGTCTCCGATTTGGGGCCGTTAAAGCTAAAACGCATGGCAGGCTCTATCACTGAACTGCTCGCACCCCGTCAAAAGGTGCTGGTGCAGATCATGAAAGAGCCCACTGGCAATAAAGGCCCTAGACTGACCGGCAAGGTCAGTCTGCCAGGCCGGTATTTGGTGCTAATGCCCTACAGCAAAGGGGTTAATCTTTCCCGGCGGATTCGTAATGAAGCAGAACGCAACCGGCTGCGCGCCCTCGGCATTTTAATTAAGCCTGCGGGCATGGGATTACTGATCAGAACAGAAGCCGAAGGCATTTCTGAAGAGGGCATTTGCGAGGATCTAAAAGTACTTCAAAAACAATGGGAAGCCATTCAAGCAGAGGCGATGGCAACCCGGCCGCCCTCCTTGCTCAACCGAGACGATGACTTTATCCAGCGCGTACTGCGCGATGTCTATAGCGATGATGTCAATCGTATCGTTACCGACACCGAGACCGGCTTAGAAAGAACTCGCAAACACCTCACCGGATGGAGCGAAGGGCGAGCTCCATCCGGCATTTTACTCGACTACCACCGAGAGCCGACCCATATCCTTGAGTACTTCCGCGTTAACGCTGCCATTCGCGAAGCGCTCAAACCCAGGGTAGATTTGCCTTCGGGGGGCTACATCATCATTGAGCCGACTGAAGCACTCACTGTAATTGACGTTAACTCTGGTTCATTCACCCGCTCTTCCACGGCTCGTGAAACAGTGTTGTGGACCAATTGCGAAGCCGCTGTTGAAATTGCCAGACAGCTAAAATTGCGGAATATTGCTGGGGTGATTGTGGTCGATTTTATTGATATGGACTCACGCCGCGATCAGATGCAGGTTTTAGAGCAGTTTGGGACTGCCCTACGCGCAGACAAAGCTCGCCCTCAAATTTCGCAGCTTTCTGAACTAGGCTTGGTAGAACTAACGCGCAAGCGCCAAGGCCAAAACATCTACGAACTATTTGGGACACCCTGTCCAACTTGTGGTGGCTTGGGTCTACTAGCGCATCTACCCGGTGAAGCCGATGAACCAGCTAGTCAGCTATCGCTCACCGCTTCTCGGCCACAGAGCTATAGTTCTCCAGTCCAAAGTTTTTCAACCCGTCCTTCGGCTCGAGACTTTGCTAGCGAATCTATTAAAGATGATCGCGTAATCAACCTTAATCCTTCATCAGAACTGCAGGCGCTAGATCTGGTAAACCACCCGAATTATCAAGATAAGAACGGTCGAGGGAACCGTCGCCGCCGTCGCCGAGGTACAGAAGGTACGCCGATAGAGCGGGAAGCGCGTTTGGGGCCGCCGAGCAATCCTATTCCGGCTGTGAAAGAGTCAGACGAACGCAGCAGTAGTCAGCGACGGGGGAGAGGGAGCAGATCTGACAAAAGGGCAGAGGATCCAAGAGAAAATGCACCTGATACCAAATCTAATAATGTAGAGCCTACTTCTAGCCGAGGTAAACGAACTCGTAACGGTCGCCGTAAATTGGAGGAGCCCGCTGACATTATCGCGGTCGAAATGCCTCTAGAAGAGCAGCGGATTTACGCCATGATGGGTATTTCACCGTTGATCTATAGTGAACAATCGGTTGAAAATCCTCAGAATGCTTTGGTTTCGGTGGTTTTACCTGGTGAAGCAGAGCAGTTTTTGGCAGAAGCTAAGACCAAGGCAGCAGCAGCGATCGCAAACAAACGCATCATCAATACACCCGGATCAACATCATTAGTCAGCGAAGACACCGAGGATACTGCTGAAACACCACAGGCCATTAAAGAAATTTCACACGACGAAATTTCACACGACGAAATCTCACAAAATAATTTAGAAACCAGCGATGAGGTGGATAAACCTATCCCCAAGTCGTCGCCAGTGAGAAGGCGTAGAAAGTCAAGCAACCAAGCAACTGACCTAGCCGGTACGTCGGCGACGTCCCATTCTGTGGTTGAAAGCGCTGACATTACATCAGCGACGACTACGAAGCCTGAATCAGTAGGCAAGCAGCAGGCAGAGGATGCAGTGTCACAAAAAGCACCTGTTGAAACAGAAAAAGAGAATACAGCAGCAGAGAATGTTGTCGTACGTCGTCGCCGCCGCCGCTCGTCAGCGGCTGAATAGACCCGCTTAACTCACAATTTCTGTTGAATGCTTTTATCTATACAGGCAAGGTCGTTACCCTCTGAACAGATTGCAGGAGTTGATGAGGTTGGCCGGGGTGCTCTGTTTGGGCCGGTCGTTGCATCGGCAGTTGTGCTGCCAAGTCAAGCGATCGCACCGCTTACCCACGCTGGTGTGACCGACAGTAAAAAGTTGTCACCCCGCAAACGCCAGCAGCTTGCTTTGCAAATTCGGCAGCTTGCGATCTGCACCATCGGCATGGCCTCCGCCTATGAAATTGATCGAATAAATATTTTACGAGCCTCACTGTTAGCCATGCATCGTGCGGTAAGTCAGCTATCGCCAGCACCCAAGCTGTGCCTAGTGGATGGCAATCAACCGATTGCGGCCTTGCCCATACCGCAGGAAACCGTAATCAAAGGGGATCAGCAAATATTGGCGATCGCAGCCGCTAGCATCATCGCAAAAGTATGGCGAGACGAACTCATCATTCGCCTCGATCGTCATTATTCTGGCTACGATTTGGCCTCGAACAAGGGCTATGGCAGCGCCAAACATCTTGCTGGTATTGCCAAGCTAGGTATTTGTCGCCAACATCGGACATCTTTTCGCAGTTGTCAGGTATAGCAAAGTAAGGATGCATTCTGACTTTGTCTTGGTGAGCATTCCTTGTCTTGTGAGCATTCCTTAGCGCCGTACGACGACGCAGGATCTCACCGCTGTCTTGGTGAGCATTCCTAGCGCCGTACGACGAC
>JAAUPS010000374.1 GCA_012033015.1 Phormidesmis sp. RL_2_1 | reverse complement strand
TGGGGCTAACTATTGTGCAAATGCTTTTGATCCGGTGCGTTGTCGCCAGGTAGCGGCTGAGTGGAATAGTGAGGCAGCACAAGAAGAAAGAGAGCGCGCCTTTTGGCAGCTCGCACTGAACTGGTTCGAAGTGGAGCGGACTCAGCTACTCACGGCGTTTGGCTGGGGATATGACCAAAAAAAGTATGAGAGGGTTGTTTCTTTTGCGGGTAATCTCTTCTCGTTTTTTCAAGCTCGCAGCTATTGGCAAGACTGGGAGACTACTCACTTGCAGGCATTGGCGGCTGCGAGAATCAGCGAAAACAAAGCAGGCGAAGGCCATACCCTGAACAATTTGGGTTTGGTCTATAATTCGCAGGGCCGATGGGAGGAGGCGATCGCGCACTACCAGCAAAGCTTAGAGATAAAACGCACGCTGGGCGATCGCCACGGCGAAGGCCAAACCCTGGGTAATTTGGGCTATCTCTACTCAGCGCGAGCCCAATACGCAAAAGCCATCGAATACTGGCAAGCTGCCCAAACTAAACTTCACCCCGACTCCCCAGAAGCCCAACAAATCGCCCAAAAACTCAAAAACCCTTATCCCACCCGACAAATACTAGCAGAGGGGCTAATCATCGCCATCGTCCTCATTTTCATCGGCTTCAACCTACTACGCGGCCACTGGCTGATCGCCGCCCTCACCCTCCTTGCCTGGGCCAGCCTCATCACCTACCGCCTTTGGAAACTCCGCCGGGGCAACCGCTAGTTGACGAGAGATTGCCTGTTAACTATAGTTGACATATGCTCGAAATTCGCCAAACTGCAATATTTGCAAAATGGTTTAAGGGACTAAAAGACCGTAGAGCGAAAGTGCGTATACAAGCACGTATCGACCGTATGGAACTGGGTAACTTTGGTGATGTTTCCTCAGTGGGAGAAGCCATCAGCGAACTTCGTATCGATTACGGCCCAGGCTACAGAGTTTATTTTGTACAACGCAGCAGCGTAGTGATTATCCTTTTATTAGGCGGCGATAAAAGCTCTCAAAAAGCTGACATTAAAAAGGCTAAAACCCTGGCTGAGCAATTAGAAAATTAAACCATGGCCATTCAAACAACCCGCTGGGATTCAGCAGAACACCTCAAAACAGAGGAAGACATTCAGCTATACCTAGAAGCTATCCTCGAAGAGGCAGAGGATAATCCTGCTCTGATTGTTCATGCCCTTGGCATCATTGCTCGGGCCAAAATATCAGTCAGCTTGCTAGAGACACTGGCATTAGCCGCGAAGGACTGTACAAAGCGTTATCCACTGAAGGCAACCCTTCCTTTATCACAGTCGCCAAAGTCGCCAAGGCTTTGGGCCTCAAGCTCACTATTCAGTCGGCAAGTTAAAGCTGACACGCTAGAGGATTTGACTCAAAAGCTAAGCGTTATTGTTCCAGAGCTTTTGCAGCTTAATCCTATGATTCCAAGCGATCAAGCCAGCATATAAGGAAAGAAGTGCTGACGGCAGCAGAGCGATCGCAGCTAGACGACTGGTATGCGATCCAAAACGCCAAAGGCCGCCCTCACCCTCCTCGCCTTCGCCAGTCTCATCGCCTACCGCCTTTGGAAACTCCGCCGAGGCAACTGATAAATTCAAAACGCACAAGATACAGCTAATGAGTCTAATATCTTAGATAGTGTATTCGTTGCTCACTACAAATATGCATCAGATAGTTTGCAAAATTGGCGCGGTTTGGGATGCAAGTGCCAAGGTATGGACGGCGACCAGTGTCGATGTTCCTGGCCTAGCCACTGAAGCTGACACGATAGAGGATTTGACTCAAAAGCTAAGAGTTATCGTTCCAGAGCTTTTGCAGCTTAATCATGTTATTCCAATCGATCAAGCCAGCACCGTTGCCATTGAGCTGACCAGCCATCGACAGGAATGGGTTGAAATTGCTGCATAGATGGCCAAATCTTTTACACCCGCCCTAAAGAAGAAGTTAGTAGAAGCTGGCTGTCGTTTTGAACGTACGGGCAAAGGCGACCACGATATTTGGTACAGTCCCATTACCCAACATCGTTTCGTAGTCGATCAGACTATCAAGTCTCGCCACACTGCGAATGCTGTACTCAAGCAGGCTGGATTGCCCAAAGCATTTTAAGCTCATTACAAGGGAAGAAGTGCTGACGGCAGCAGAGCGATCGCAGCTAGACGACTGGTATACGATCCAAAACGCCAAAGAAAGCGACTTACTTCAACCTGCAAAGCAACCTCTTAAAACTCACAGCGGGAGGAGCAAACTATAGCTAATGTACTCGTCGCTTACTATGAATATGCATCAGATAGGAATATTCATCAGATATAGCAAAGTAAGGATGCATTCTGACTTTGTCTTGGTGAGCATTCCTTAGCGCCGTACGACGACGCAGGGTCTTACCGCTGCTCGTCGAGTGAACTGCTGCTAGTCAGGCGCGCTACCCGTTGGCGTAGCCTCGCCGTCGGCGTTATGCATCCAAGCAGCACGATATGTGAGATGATTCACAAATTTCTCAATTGGGAAAGTCCAATAATCATAACGTAACGGCTTTCCTCACCAGAGGACTGGGCTGTGGCACAATTGCCGTAGCCTAAATTTAGAGCGCTGTGGATGGTGCTGTGGATGGTTCTGTGCCCGGTTTTGTGCCCCTCGAAAACGTATCGACTGCTCAGCTCAGCAGCATCAAAGCCCAGCTTGATTTAGTGCTGATGGCCATTGAAGCACTCACTGATATTGGCTCAGATGCTGTTTTATCAACAGCCAAAGCCCTACAGCTAGAAGCCACACTCTCCGATCGGTGGGCCTGTGGCGACTGCGACAGTCAAGTCCTCTGCGCAAAGGCCAAGGCCGCAAAAATTAGATATCGAAGAAGCCAGAGCCCTAGTACTCGTCGTCTGTCGATTAGCCACAGACCACCACGAAAAAATTCGACTGGCCGTCGCCAAACTAGAAGCCCTCACAGCAGCAGGAGAGCCTCCCCACCGAGCCGCCCTGCTAGGCGACTACATGGATAACTTTAATAATATGTACTGCGATCGTATGGCCGAACCCACACCCACCACCGACCTACTCACCCAGCTTGCCCTGCGGCTACTGATCGATCTGTTATTTTACAGCTCACCAGGCGGCGACCGACAGCTCTGGCTAGCACTGTTGGATAGATCCCACACGCCAAGCTCAGGCACACTGACACAACACTGACATAATAGAATCTACACTGCCACTCCTGTACCGCTGCTAACACCGCTGCCGTATCGCCGCTCCCGCTCATGACCATGACAATTGCACCCCCTGTCACCCGAAACTCAGCCTTTCTCAAACGCACCAACCTCTACCTCATCGGCATGATGGGCGCAGGCAAAACCACCATTGGCCGCAAACTCGCCCATCGCCTGGGATATCGCTTTTTAGATACCGATTTACTCATCGAACAAACCGCCAACCGCTCCATTAACGAACTCTTTGCCACCGAAGGCGAAGCCGCCTTTCGCACCCTTGAGACCCAAGTCCTCGCCGAAGTCTCCACCTATACCAACTTAGTCGTCGCCACCGGCGGCGGCATCGTCACCCAACCCATGAACTGGAGCTACCTACAGCACGGCGTCGTCATTTGGTTAGATGTGCCCATTGCAATCTTAGTATCACGACTGTCTAACGATAGCAGCCGCCCCCTACTCAAAGAGGCCAACAAAGCTGTAGACCTCACCGCCAAACTCCAAAACCTCATGGCCCAACGCGCTCATCACTACGCCCAAGCCGACCTACACATTCCCTTCGAAGGTCGCTCAATCAGCAAAACCTGCGATCACATCATCACCACCCTCCAGCAAAACATCCGCCCCGACCCCAAACTCACCGCCCCCCAAATCACCATCAGCCACCCAACATCCCTGATTTCCCCTAGCCTAGCTAATTTGCGCGCCACAAACCGCGTCCCTGCTTGCTCATGGCGTGGTTTATGGGCCCGCACGTAAGTGAAAAAACGTAAGCGGTGAAACGCGAGCAACGTCGCGTACGTATAGAGTTAGCGGGCCTTGTGTTTTTGAGGTTCGAACCTGATTCCTCGGTGGGAACCCCTGGCCATAGTGGGGGGAGAAGGAAGGAGCGGTTCACATGAGTATCAAAGTGGTTCAAACAAGCGGCGTCGAGGTCGAGGC
>JAAUPS010000373.1 GCA_012033015.1 Phormidesmis sp. RL_2_1 | reverse complement strand
GCATACAAACATGTAAACATGAAAAATATTTTAATAGTTTGCTTGCTTTCAAATAAGGGCGGTTCTGGTAAAACGACGCTCAGCACTGCGATAGCAGGTGAGCTGCATCGTCGGAAGCTCAGTGGCCTATTGATAGATCTCGATCCACAGGGCAGCGCTAGTCGATGGCACCAGCAACGCGACGATAAAGAACCGGGTGTAATACCTGCGCAAGCACATCAGTTACCCGGTATCGTCGAGCGAGCTAATGAAGCCGAAGCGGATTTTCTAATAATTGATACGCCCCCTCATAGCGATTCGGCAGCGCTTGCAGCGGCTAGAGTTGCTGATGTGATTCTGGCACCAGCGAGACCTGGACTAGCGGATGTTGCAGCGCTTGAATTTACAAAAGACCTTATTGCGATCGCCAAAAAATTAGACAGCGCTTACGTTGTGATTAACGCTGCCCCTCACGCAGCAGCGGCCACAGAAGCAAAGCAGGCGATTACAGCTAGTTATCATCTGAATATTTGTCCGGTTCCCTTAGCTCAGCGCATCGCTTACAGTCATGCCTTCACCGCCGGTCTATCTCCTAGCGAGTACGACCCATCATCAAAAGCCGGTGCTGAAGTCAAAAAGCTAGCTACTTGGCTTCTAAAAACATCAAAACATGCCAGCAAATAAACATGTAAACATGCAAAGTAGTAAACTACAAAATAGGTAAATTATTAAAGTTAAAAATTTTGAAATATGGCAGCACCGAAGAAAAAGTCCTTGATTGATGCAGTGGCCCCCGCGACACCAGCTAGCCCGCCAGAATCGAGAGAGCAATCTGTGCCAGCGCTCACGCCGAGCAGCCAGAAAAAACGCCCACCTAGTAGGAAAGGGAAAAGTTTTGTAGGTGGTTACTTCGATCCAGCTGCTGCCAAAGAGCTAAAGAAGTTGGCGATTGATTTAGATATCAGCCAGGAGGCCGCGATCGCACAAGCTCTGAACATGCTGCTAGAAAGCCACGGCAAGCCACCCGTTTTTTAGAGAGCACACAAGGCTGTTGCTACCAAGTGACACCCGATTGGTCGCGGCTATCGTGAACGATGCGCAAAATCAGCAGCTCGCTCGCATCAGCCTTGTAATAAACTATGTGTGCTCCTCTCGGCCTGCCTAAATGGTATCGACAATAGGTTGCTGGTAATCCCTCAACCTGCTTCCCAATCATTGGAGTGGTTCGCAGACGTAGCAAAGCATCGCTGATTCGCTTCTGATAGATAGGCCACTGCTCTAAGCCAAACCGCTCGATGGTAAAGGCTTGAATGTCCGCTAAATCATCACGGGCTTGTTGAGTGATCGATAACTTAAGCAAGAGGTAACGCGATACTATCGCGGTCGATAGTTCCTGCCTTCAGTTTCTCATTCGCAAGGCCGTCTATGTCAGCCCAGAAAGCATTCATCCCGGCTTCTGTTTCTATCGCAATGTCAGTAGCTGCTATGCCACTGCCTTCGCCTTTATCAATAATTTCAGTTTGCAGCCACGCTGATTGCTTGGCTTGTAATTGTTGCAGAACCTGAATAGCCCGATTCACTACGTCATCAGCAGTTTGTCCAGCAGCGATCGCCTGTCGGACAAAAGATTCAGTTTGCGGAGTCAATGATATTTCCATGACACATAAGCAACGCTAGATGCCTCAGTATAGTCGATAATTCTACAGAACGTCACGGCTTCAAATCGCTATAGTGCCCTTTGTGGTTGACTTAGAGTGTTACAGATACGAAAGGTTAGCAGTGGACTTAAGGAGAAAGTTGAAGAAAATGGTTAACACTATTTCTCATCGCGGCTATCTAGGCGAAGTAACTATAGACATCGAAGATAACTGCCTCTATGCAAAGCTAATCAATGCGCCTGGGGTCTTTTTTACTTGTGAAGGTGAAACCGTTGATGAACTAGTAAAAGCTTTCACTAGCTGGATTGATGAGTATGCTACTGGTTTCGGTGAAGCTGGATTCACCGTGGTTGCACCTCAAGCACTTGTGACTGCATAAGCCCTCAACCAAAAAACGCACTGACTCTATCGTTAAGCCAATCTGATAGATTGCATTTCAAAACGCCTTCGGCACAAGTCCGAAGCGTTTTTTGATCGCACTCCTTCATCCGCTGCTGAGGTGGAGATCGCGCTGCATTAATCAACCTACGCACGCCCTGGTAACTTCTCCAGGGCGGTGCGTAGGTTGACGCTGAACTTTGCCCAGCCGAGCACCCGTCTATCTGCCACGGCACCGCTGCTTCCTTGCTCCTTGCTGAACGGTGGGATAAGGCGAAGCTAATCACGATTTTCCGCTAGCGGTCTGATCCATGGGTTCATCCGTGGGTAATGATATTCCATCCATGGGTTCATCCATAGGTAACGCTCAAAGCCAGTAATGGTAGGGGTTACCCACGATTAGAAAAATCATACGGTTCATCCGTGGGTATTTTAGGCATCCGTGGGTAAGGCTGAAACCGAATAGCAGTAAGGGTTACCCACGGATGGAAGATGATCTATGGGTTTTTCCTGTTTATTTTCCCCGAGATCTACTTTTTACTGAGGTGTTCTGCATTTTTACCCCATAGTTTCCATTCAGCTTTTTTAGTCGGGGCTCAGAAACTTATTTTTACCCACGGATGATAGTTAACGGTGGGTAAAGCTGTATATATCAAGGGTTTCAGCTTACCCACGGATGAAAGCAGTTTACCCACGGATGAAAAGTAAATCTGTCAAAGTCATATATATCAAGGGTTTCAGCTTGCCCATGGATGAACCCACGGATGAGAGAAATTTACCCATGGATGGGGCCGATCCATGGGTAAAAGTAGCGACGGTGAAAATTTTGGTACTTTTAACCTCTGTTTGCTCGTAAGTGCAGACAGTAAAGTGCATTAGGTAGCTATCTGCTTTGGTTCATTTCTCGGTGAGCCAGCAAAACCCCTGCAAAATGAACCGGCTGAAGCGGGTGAAAGTTGACTGAACGCCAAAAAGCACCCGCCGAGATAGTTGACGAATGCGCTGAAGCTGCCCACGGGAGATCGCAGTGGGTTGGAGGTGGTTTATTTAGGGTTTCTGGCAAATTCTGAACATGCTGAAGCTAGCCTTCGTACTTGAAGTGCCAACGAAGTTCTTTAGGCTCAGCGGTTACGTCTCGGGTTTGCTTCGGGCAATCCGCTGGTAAGCTTCGGGGCTTGTGGTGTTAATCAAGCTGGTGACATTGGCCATGTACAGAGCAGGAACTTCACCGGGTAGCGATTCGATATAAACGGTGAGCGCAGTGTAATCAAGCTTTTCGGCTATCGCTTTCTTCGCAGTATCTGAAGGAGAGGGAAGCGGCGGTGCCGGTGGCGAGGCTTCGGGTTGTTCAATACTCGCCGGGGCTATCGGAAGAGGTGGCGGCGGGCCGGTGGGTGTTTCCTTTGGCGGTGATTCCTTTGGCGGTGCTTTGGGTGTGTCTTCTACTGGCATCCCGGTTGCCCCGCTGATAATGACAGCCTCCACTGATTCAGGCAGAACCATCACGCGCTTTCTATCGCCGTCGCGGTCTTCCACCGCGCCCGAAGCGATTAAGCGCTTTTTGAAGTTGATCAGGCCGAAGGGTTTAGCGTTCGCTTTTTTGAACCAGTCGGTTTGGTCTTCCATCAGCTCAGAAAGCGGCTTTTTAATGCCGCCCCACTTCGTGACGGCTTCCATCAACCACGAAACGAACGGATCGGAAGACTCAGCCAGCTCGGTCGCGGTGGCCGAGTCCATTCTGTAGCCTTTCACCGCAGAGATCGCTTCATCAAAGCTGATGCCCATCGCCCAGTTGTAGATTCCTGGTAATTCGCTCTGAAGCTTTGTGAGTAGCCCTTCGTCTGTCGCCCCTTGCCGCTTCTGAAAGGTTAGATACTTACAGCGTCGCCCAAAGCCGCCCCGGTCACTGCCGGATAGTTGGGGCGGTTCATTGCCCACAATAGCGAGAATTGTGTTCAGGCGGGCGCTGTATCGGTTTACGTATAGGTGTCGAATGGGAACGGCTTCGTTTGAGGCGATTTTATTGATTCGCCCGATTTCCTTACGCCCAAAGCCGCCCTTATGATCCGTATCGACAATCAAGTTTTTATCAATCAAGTCGGGTGCTACGCCTTGCGAGTCGCCGATGAATTCAGCATCAAAGGCAGCGGCGCTTTCACCTA
>JAAUPS010000372.1 GCA_012033015.1 Phormidesmis sp. RL_2_1 | reverse complement strand
AGCCGCATCCTAAGACCTAAGCAAGATGGCCATAGCGCTCAGTTCTATACGCTGGTTTCATTGCGCACTTGCGAAGAAGAGTTTGCACAGCACCGCCAGTTGTTTTTGACAGAGCAAGGCTACCGGTATCACATTCAGCAGTGGGATGAATGACCTGAGCAGTCTAGCGGTAAAGTTGTACGACGGTAAGCAACCTCTAGCCCCCACCGATAACCTCTGTATCGTCCGCACCAGCGCAGTGTTAGCTGGCTCGGTAAGCTTTTAAGGTGTCATTTTGTCCCAGCAACATTACTAGAATACTGTCAGAAAAATACATTCACGGTGAGTGCGTTAATGGATAAATCACAAGTCCAATAACAGCAGAGGCTATAACTATTAAAGGTTCGGGCAATTTTCTCTTAAAGGTGAGAAGTAGAATGAGGGTGATGATGGCAATGGCTATGGTGGGAATATCGATGAGCGATCGCCGTCCTAACACAATCACAGCTCCTGTAATGGCCCCAATTGCCGCAACCGTCACGCCCTCGACAAAAGCAGCAACCCCAGGCTGTTTGCCATGTTTCTTAAAGTAGGGCGCTGGAATAATCGTAAATAGATAGCAGGGGAGAAACGTAGCAAGGGTCGCGACCACAGCTCCTGACAAGCCTGCAACCAGGAAACCGATAAACCCAACTGTAATGACAATCGGTCCTGGTGTAATCATGGCAACAGCAACAGCATCTAAAAATTCTTGAGAATTTAGCCACTGCAATTCGTTGACTAACCCTCCATAGAGAAACGGAACGATCGCCAACCCACTACCAAATACAAATGCGCCTGCTTGTCCAAAGAAGATGAAGATGTTCCATAGCGTTCCTGATGTTGCAACAGGCGTTGCGGCTAGCGTTGTCAGCAAAGGAGTGATGGCGAATCCAGAAAGCCTACTACTGTTTCCCAAAGGTTTGGAGGTGCTTTTATCAACCACACCAAAATGCCTGCACCCAGGATTAGCAGAATTTTTTCTGATTCGGTGATCACCGTAACTGCTGCAGATACGATGTAAATTCCCCAAAACAGCCAGTCTTTACCAATCGTTTTGACCGTTAGTTTGTAGCTGCTGTTCGCGATGATGCCAATGACGGTTGCGCCAACGGTATAGAATACCGCCTGCATCCAGGGCAACCCACCATAGAGTGTATAAGCCCAACCGATCGCAAGCACCATCAGAAATGCGGGCAAAGGAAAAATCAAACCTGTCAGGGTTGCTCCCCAAATCCCGTAGTGGACATATCCAACATAGATGGCTAGTTGCTCTGCTAAGGGACCGGGAGCAAGCTGTGCTAGCGACAATCCTTCTTTGTAGTCTGATTCAGAGATCCAGTTTCGCTCATCCACTAGATCTCGTTTCATATACCCTACCAGAGCAATGGGGCCGCCAAACCCCCACGTCCCTAGCTTTAAGAAATACAGCACGAGCTGCCAAAGCGTGTATTGAGGCTGGGATTGAAATTGCAACCCCTCTGGCTCTGTTGCGTCCGTTGCGTCCGTCATGAGTTGAACCTCTTGGCTAAATAAAGCCTCCTAGACGCATCTAGAGACTGTTCAACCAAAATGTAACTTTTGTTTCTACAATTTGCAATAGACGTTGCGTATTTTTTGACGAAGGCAGGTACCGAGGGCTGAGCGGAGTCGAAGTCCGGATCATTTCCTCGGTGAACGACGACGGCTAGAGGTAGACGCTTTTGCCGCATCTTGCACTAGGGCAGCATATAACCCTTCGAATAGAGCAATGCCGTGAGCTTCTAAAGCCTCATCTGGAAAATTAGCCAGTAACCAGCCTCTTAGTAAGGCATCGACTCCTAGCGTTTGAGGTTGCACATACAGCCCATCGCGCAAGTCAATTTCGTGGACGATCTGCCCCAAAACTTGTAATCCTGAGTTGTCTAAACCAAAGGATTTAACCATGACCTCAAAGGTACAAAGATTACCTTGGTGGCGGAACTCACCTGTATCCATATCAAACGCAACTTCATTGGGTGCAGCTTCTTTGGCATAGCGAATGACAGCATTTGAATTAATAAACCGTCGAATCAGCCAAATGCAAGCCAAACGGTCAACATGAGGTCGAGGTCGAGTGACCCACTGCTTATCCCAATATTGTTCAAGAGTTGTAGAAGCAATTTCTACGCGAGAGTCAGAAGGAGAAACCGCTTGAGCAATTTGATTCAGGTGAGCCATGACTTGTGTCCCTTCAGGGCAATCAAAAAAATCAATTCGACTAATCTCTGCATGTTGCTTGTAAAGCTTTTCAAGATTCTCGTGGATGTGGGTGCGATCGCGAAGCATCTCTAACGGAGCGTCTGGTTCAGCCATGGTTTTTAACGCTTTTTCGAGTTCTATGGCTTGAGTGTTGATTTCTGCATACTCTTCTCGACGTACCTCTCGAAACCGTTCGATTAGGTCTTGGTCACTTAATCCTTCAAATTGTTCAACGCGCATGATCAGCGCTTCTCCCTTCGCCTGTTGAACTTCTTGAGCTAGCCATTTGAATGCTTCTAGGCACTCCTCACGTTCTGGCAGAATTTGGACGACCGTTGAGCGACGATCGCTCCGATACGGCGCAATCGTCTCCATAATGTAACTCGTGGACTAGAAGAGGTTTTAGAGGGGAGAGAATAGGAAAAAACAAGTCCAACTCAATCCAGTACCTCCGCTTGAAGACTAGAGTGACAAGTATAACTCTTAAATGCAATAGATATTGCTTAGCAAGCTGAAAGTTATCTAGAAGCTAAGTAGAGGACTTAACACTCCTTTCCATAAAAGATTTTGTAGAAGATCTTCTAGCTGCCTAATTTATTGCTTCATGCCAAGAAATAACGTTTAAAGCCACCTTCCCCAAGATACAGAGCCAGCTAACGACCAAGATAAGCGGCAACAGATAACTTTTGCATTCTTGCCAAGGTCTCTCAACGGTCCGCTTTATCGACTGGTTAGCTTGCCGCGACACCCCACGGCTAACTTGAAATAAACTGCTTGAGAAAATCAATGAACACGCGCACCTTAAGCGGAACATAAGCACGAGAAGGATACACTAGCCAAGCAGCGGTACTGAACTCTGTTGCCGTCACATCGTAACTGGGAAGCACATTAACAAGTGTCCCCTGATGTAAATCTTCTCCAATCAACCAGTTGGGTAGTAATGCCAATCCCATTCCTGCGATCGCACACTGCTGAAGCGCGATCGCGTTTGAGATCATCGTATGTCCTTGAACCAAAACCTCACTTTCTTGTTGCTTCGCATCTCTAAATCGCCATTTCGAGCGAAAGCCAGAGAGTGGAAAGAGTAGGCAGTTGTGATTCTCAATATCGCTAGGAAGTTTAGGATGTCCCCAACGCTTCAGATACTGTGGACTCGCACAGATAAAATAACGAGTTTGCATCAGTTGTTGAGCAATCAACGTTGAGTCTGCTAATAATCCCAGGCGAATGGCAAGATCAATGCGTTCTACGAATAAATCGATAGTTGCATCTGTCAATACCAGATCAACGATGAGGTCAGGATACAGCGAGCTGAAATCAGGCAATAATGGAACAATACACTTCAGACCAAAGGAAACGGAGGCTGTGACTCGCAGTGTTCCTTTCGGTTGCCCCGACATATCAGCAGCGACATTGATCGCCTGCTGCATCTCCTCGACTAACGGGGCAATGCGCTGAAAATAGATCATCCCAGCTTCCGTGGGAGACAATCTCCGAGTGGTGCGCTGAAGGAGTCGAACCCCGAGCTCTTCCTCCAAGCCCGCGATCGCCCGTGAGACTGATGAAGGATCAACATTGCGCTCCCGTGCGACCGCAGCAAAGCTCCCTTGCTTGACAACATCCACAAAGGTTTGCAGGACAGATAGTTCCATAGCTAAGGGTCAGGGCTTACTTCCATTCTTGCATTATAAGCATTAATTTATTTCTAATGATTGGCCTTAAGGACATCTGCCCATGAATCGAAAGATATTCATGCAGTATTTGCACGAGAGAAGTTCATGATTTTGTATTTATTGCTGGTTTGGCAAGAACTATTGTGAGGTCATCTCGAAAGTTACTTCACAGGAGATCAAGTTATGAAACTTCAAAACGCAACGGCTTTGGTAACTGGCGCAAATCGTGGCATTGGACTTGCCTTTGTACAAGGATTGCTGGATCTGGGTGTACAGAAAGTCTA
>JAAUPS010000371.1 GCA_012033015.1 Phormidesmis sp. RL_2_1 | reverse complement strand
TAACCGCGAGCTGCACTAGGGCGCTACCGGCAAAGCCTGATAGGGAGTAGTAGCCAAACTTAGACGCTAGGCGATGGCTCATGACATTAGCTCACTAACTTGATGGGGTTCTGGATCGTGGGGTTGGTGCCACTGCTTAGCGACAGTGCGCCTTCGTGGGTGCCACCGGCAGCGAGGTTGGTCACGCGGCGGAGCCCTTCCTGTAGCTGGCGGCGATAGGCAGCAAAGCCCACGTTCTCTTTCTCAATGCCTGCGGCTAGGCCGATACCGGCTTTAGCTCGCACGACTTTGAGCTGGTGCTGCAATTGCTGGAACTGGGCAAAGGCTTCTTCTCGGGCAATCTCGTTCTTCGCCGCTAGCTCGATCAGCTTTTTCATCCGTTTGACTAGCTCGGTGTCGGTCTTCAGGAGCGCAATCGCACTATCAGCAGCGCGGATGCCCTGGGAGCGCTGCTCGGCTTCGGCGGTCATCTGGTCGATGAACTGATCGGCGCTGGCTTCATCAAAGCTCAGCCAGTCGGTCGGCAGCTGGACGCCGGGGGGCAGATGGAGCTTCTCTAGGTTGCTCGGGTTGTAGCTGTCGTCGGTCAGGCGGCTTTTGGTGGTCAGCTGGTTCTCTAAACGTTTGGCGAGGAGGAAGGCCATGGGGATAAGGAGGAATGAGGGACGATGAATTTAGTAGCGGACGATGGACTCTAGTTGGCTGAGCCGGTGGTGGAAGCTGAAGGCTTTATCCACATCCAGGAAGAGGGCTCCCCCGGCGCACAGCAGCGTGCCAAATAGCAGGATGTGGGTCAGGGTGAGGCGCGATTGTTTGAGCCGTTCGATAATTTGCTGTTGCTGGCCGTCGCTATTGCGCAGGAAGGCTAGGGCGTTCCGTTGGCCTTCGAGTTGGCTTTCGAGGCCGCGTAGGCTATCGCCCAGTTCGCCTAGCTGCTGAGAGTGCAGGTCGTCGGCATGGGATAACCGTTCGACTTGGCTGACGGTGCTTTTGAGGGCGGCTTTCAGTTTGTCGAGGCGGTGCTCGGTCTGGTCGAGGCCATCGATGAGGGCTTCGACGCAGGTGGCCAGATGGGTCACTTTCACTCTGACCTTGGCCTGCTCTTCGGTCAGTTCTGACAGCTCAGCTAGTTCGCTCAGGCTGATTTCTCTGGAGGCTTCTTTTGAAGCGGCGGGCGGTGAAGTAGTGGCAGTACCGAACAGTTCTTCATTCAGGTCGCGTCTACTGCTCATCGAACAGCCCTCCTAGCGTGCGACTGATTTCGGCGCTGCGGTCTTTGGCATCAAGGACGGGGTCTAGCCAGCGGGCGGCACGCCAGCCGGTATAGGTGCCACCGGTGAACATGGTGGCGCTCAGGCTCAGCAGCAGTAGAAGGCGGATGAACATAGCGGTTTCTCCGAGGGTGGTGTCCGCGTACAGCCGCGAACATTGCTGTGAAGGCTTTATCCAGTAGGCGGTTCAGCCGAGGACAGGGAAATCGGCTGAGGACATCGGGAGGGCAGCCGCGAACAAGCCGAGGACTGCCCACCGGCGGTGGCGATCAGATTGAGAATGAGCAGTAGGCAGCCAAGGGAGAGGAGAAAGGCGATCGCTTTCTGCCAGATGGTCGCCGCGAGAATTACGCGGATGGTGGGGAGGCTGCGGGCAGTGCCGTATTCGTCGAACCACCGGTCGATAGTAGGGTGATCGGCTGCGGCTTCGAGGCTGATAGCTGTTGGCGCAGCTGTGAGAAAGGGTTTTCGGCTCTCGCGGCACCCTCGTTGAAGCCTGCCAGGAAGGCAGTGAATGCCTGCTGGTTCACGTACTCGGCGCTCTGTTGGCCGATGGCATAGGCGTCTGCGCTCACGTCACTGGCTAGCTGCTGGGTGACGGCGACGACTTCCGATTGGACGGCGCTGGCGGTGGTCAAGGCTTGGGGCTGAGAGGCTTGAGAGGCTTGACGGGTGACTTGACGGGGGTCGGTTTTAGGCATTGGTTCCATACTCCTGATTGAGAAATTGGGTGGTGGTGCGCCCTGCGGCAAGGGCTTCTAGGTAACGACCGAGCAGGCGTAGGTCGTCCATGGTGTAGAAGCCTTCTGCGTCGGCTTGAACGCCGATACGTTTACGCCAGGTGCGAAGCGTCTCTGATATAACGGGTTTGCCTCTCACCATCGCGGCAAATTCCCGCAGTTGAAACGGGGTGACACGCTCGTCATTGGATTGGGCTAGAACCTCGACGGCGGTGGACGGGGACGCTTCTGAAACGCTCACGAAGCGCATTGAAATCGGCACGGGTTAGCTCCTCCTTCGATGCTTTTTTACGCAGCATCGCTGAACCGTTTCTGAATTTATTTGAGCTGGGCAAGAGCCGGGTTACCCGGTTCTTGAAACGCTCGCCTTTAAGTCGAAATGTTGCGATGTGCGATCGCTTAAATTGATGCTAAGCTACTTAAGAGTGACTGTCAAGCAACTTTTGAGTAGCTATTTGTTTAAAAGTTGCTATAAAGTAGCGTTAATGGCACATTTGGATGCGTAGTAAAATTACCACCGATATGCCTAAACGGGTTCACCTGACCTTGCCAGACCCAATTCACGATGATTTGGTGCGTTGGGCCACGTCTAGAGGTCAGGCGATTGCTACGGTAGGCGCAATCGCTCTTGAGATTGCAATTAAGCAGGCAAAAGAGTCAGGTGAGATTCCGCCTGAAGAGGTCACTACAAGTACCACAGACGAGAATAAAAAGGAGAAATAAGAGCAGATACCAAAAAACGGCCTAAACACAAGGTTCAGACCGTCTCTCAGACTTATTCAGTAGATTAAATCCTGAAGCCTTCCTAATCGAATAACTGATCTTCTTGGCCGGAGTTCCAGTTATTGATTTTCCCCGAAGTGCGACAGGGTGATGGAGGCGTGCGGGCATCCGTACGTTTGATTTCATGGTACCCGATTTCTCGCAGTTGCGTCAGCAGTCGCGCGATCGCACTTCGGAGCGATCTTTAAAACCCTCTGATCGTAAGGGTTTTGACAATCTAAAAAGTTCTCAACAATTTACTAAGCACAGTGCCTCAACCCCTTATAGTGAGGCAGATCACCCTTCTACGACTCCGGCAAAGCCACGCCGTAGAACGAAGAAACGGGACAAAGGTGTTGCTCAATACATCGTCGAAACCCTCAGCGACTTCCTCGCGCTCTGGCCTCACCGCTACGACTATCTCTACGCACCACATCCCGACCCTGGCACGAAACCTGAGTGGCAGACCGAGTCTAGGCATCCCCTGTCAGACCGGCTGATTGCTCAGGGCGCTTATCTCTACGGCGTGCGTCCGGGGGCCCATACCCGCTACGGACTGATCGACATCGACAAGGGCAGTCCTTACCATCCCCAGAGAGATCCGATGGCGCTCATACGCATCCAGGAAGCCCTCGAACCGATGGGCTTAGTCACCAGCCTCAAACTCACTAGCTCTGACAGCAAGGGGCTACACCTCTATTTCCCCTTCCCTGAGCCAGTGCCTTCCTGGCAGTTCGCGCTCGCGCTCGCCACGCTGCTAGAAAATGCAGGCTTCAAAATTATGCCTGGCTGGCTGGAGATCTTTCCGAACCGTAAGCCGTTTTCGCCGAATGGCAGCTTCAGCCTTTTCAATGGTCATCGTCTACCCCTGCAGCAGGGCTCTTATCTGCTCAATGATGACTTGCAGCCGATTGCCAGCTCTCATCTTGCTTTCGTCCGCCAGTGGCACACCGCAGCAGCCCGAAACGATATCTCGATTGACGTCTTGGAGCAGATGGTTCGTCAGGCCAAGCGTAAGGCGTACCGGGTCTCGGGCAAGGCTGAGAAGTTTCTCAATGATTTGAACGCGGATATTGAACCGGGCTGGTCTGGCCCTGGGCAAACCAATCACATCCTTGGACGCATCACCATGCGCGCTTATATCTTCGGCCATGTCCTCGGCGCTGAGGGGACGCTGAACGGGCAAGCACTCATCGATGAGATCGTTAAGGTCGCGAGGGCACTACCGGGCTTTGAGGACTACTGTGGCCATCAGAGAGACCTGAGTAAGAAGGCAAAGGCATGGGCGCACTCGATTGAGCATGAGAGCCGCTACTTCCCCTATGCCAGTGGTAAGGCATTCAAGGCGAAGCAGGGGCCAACCTGGAACCAGCAGCAGGCGGCTGAGGCGAGGGAGCATATCCGGCAGTGTGTGATCGAGCTATGCAAGCAGG
>JAAUPS010000153.1 GCA_012033015.1 Phormidesmis sp. RL_2_1 | reverse complement strand
ACGAGGTGACAAAGGTGGTGCCGGTCATCCAGCCCCCAATCGCCATGAAGGCGCAGGGGAACAGCAGCAGACCAGACCACCCCAATAAATACAAATCGGTCGCGCTTTAGCCAGTCGTCGAGAACGTCAAACCGTCCCCGCGCGGCGGGCGCTTGTCCCATTGCTATGGTCATTAAAAGGAGATCTCCAAACGGATTATCTATAATTGAGAACTGAAAAATTGAGAAATTGAGAAGCTGAGGGTGAAAAGTCAGGGGTGAAGATTAAAGATCGTCTCCCCTCATTTTTTGCATGACAGTTTTGCAGGCAGTTGAAGCCCGCAGTTAAAGCCCGCAGTTAAAGCCCGCAGTTAAAACATTTGCCCTATGCAGGCATTACCACTCACTTGAGAAAAAAATAAGCAGTGTTTACCAATCTTTACCACGCTTCTCATTAATTATAGAGGCACTTTTCTGAAAAAACTTCTTACGCCGGTAGTAAGTCCGGTGTTGATTCGCAAAATTCTTTATCAATCAGCTTTTTGGAGAATCGAATGAAATGCTTAAGGGGGGCCTTGACGCTATCTTGGACAAGACACTATTTTTTTGGCAAGACAGTTTTTTTGGCAAGGCAGTTTTTTTGGGCAAGGGCAGTTTTTTTTTGCAAGACAGTGGGGAAATATCGCTGCTGCTGGGCTGAAATGTTGGCATGAAAAAATGCAGGCGTCAAAAATAGCCTCGCTGCTCGATGGAATTGTTTGTAATACTAGAGGGCGGCCTTACACTGGTGAGGCCGCTGATGCTTAATGAGTCAATCCTCAATGACTTAATGCTGGAATGACTTAATGCTGGAATGACTTAATTCTTGTGATTCTCGATTCTTGTGATTTCATTGCATCAATGGCTGATGGAGATGGCCCTAATGCTCAGTTTGATTGCATCCTAGCCTTTATTCTCGTTACTACCCTGCCAAATATTGACCCTCAATAGCTAAGTAATAGCTCAGTATATGTACATCGTCGAATTTACTTTGAAGCACACCGCTATGCCGCTGACTGTGCAAAAAAAAGAGCAAGCGGCAGCAGAGGCGGCCTATAAAGCTGCCCTAGATGCGATCGCCTCAGGCAATCCTGTCACCCTAGAAGCGACCTGCGACAAAGTCACCGATAAAAAAGTTGCGATCGCAGTTAGCGAACTCGCTGCTGTGCAAATCTATGAAAAGTCAGGCAGTGCTGGTGCCTCGGGTCGAGCCCCTGGCTTTTTCGCCCTCGCTGGCGATGAAAAATAGCGCCAAAACAGCCAGCGCCATTGCCGTAGAGGGGGTTAGTTTTTTCTGGCCCTCCGGGGTTGCTGTGCTGCGCAACTGCTCGCTGGCCATCGAGCCGGGGGAGTTTTGTATGCTCCTCGGGAACAACGGCAGCGGTAAATCTACCCTGCTGAGGTTGCTTGCCGGGTTACTGAAACGCCAGACCGGCCGCATTGAGATGCAGGGGCCAGTGGGCTTTGTTTTCCAAAACCCGGATCATCAACTGGTAATGCCGACAGTGGGGGCAGATGTGGCCTTTGGCCTTGTCAAAGAAAAGCTGAGCTTGGCCCAAGTCCGTCAGCGTGTAGATGAGGCGCTCTGCGCCGTCAATTTGCAGCATCTGCAGCGGCGGGCTATCTATGCCCTTAGCGGCGGGCAAAAGCAACGGGTCGCGATCGCCGGGGCCATTGCCCAGCACTGTCAAATTTTGCTGCTCGATGAGCCGACGGCCCTGCTTGATCCCGACAGTCAAATCGACTTAGTGCGTCAGGTGCAGTCTCTCGTCAAAAGTCGAGGCTTGACCGCGCTATGGGTCACCCATCGGTTAGCAGAGTTGGATTATTGCGATCGCGCCTTTTGCTAGAAAACGGGGCCGTAAGCGATCAAGGTGATCCTCAACGCCTGAAGCAAAAGCTCATCAGCCATACAGGCGAACCATCATAAACCCCTCAACGCCATAAAATCCTTCGCCCTGTATACCCTAAGAGCAGCCTATGCCATCTACGGGCTCTGCCGTCAGTTTTTTGGCCCTGTTATTGCATCTGTTATTGCATCTATTGCTTTGGTCGCTTGGCCCATTGCTACCTAATGGTCACCTAATGGTCACCTAATGGTCCCCTAATGGTCCCCTAATGGTTTCAACCAGCAGGCTGTACCTCAGCCAAGCGACCAAAGCTATATTTAAGATAAAGTTTTAAGATAAAGTATTTACGATTTGCCCACCCATGGCACACCAACCTTCCCAGGCAATATTACTGGTCGATGGATACAACATCATCGGTGCGTGGGTTGACTTGGCCAAATTGAAAGCAGAAAAGGGCTTGGATGCGGCTCGCGAAGAACTCATCACCCATCTGGCCAACTACAGTGCCTATCAAGGCTACGAAACCTGGGCCGTATTTGACGCCTACGGCCAGCGTACGCCTGCTTCGCAGCAAAAGATCACGCCATATCTTTCTGTTCACTATACAAACTTTGGCCAAACCGCTGATAGCTATATCGAAAGAGCCTGCGCCAAATTCCGCTATGACGCTCGTAAATTCACCCAGCGTTTAATCGTTGCAACCTCTGATAGCGTCCATCGACAAACCGTTATCGGTTACGGCGCAGAAGGCATCTCCGCCCTACACTTGGCAGGCGAAGTAGCCAGCGTCGGCCAGCGGGTAAAAAACCGTCAAAAACCCCGCAAAAAGCGTTCAGGACGAGTATTTACCAGTCAGCATCCAGATATTCAGGCACGGTTAGCAAAAATGAGAATGGGCAACCTGGAATAACACCTCAAAATTACCTTGCCAAACGGTCACTGCCTTATGTACTATGAAGTTCGCATTCCTCAGTAGCTCAGTGGTAGAGCGGTCGACTGTTAATCGATTGGTCGTAGGTTCGAATCCTACCTGGGGAGTTTTCGCTACATTAGCTTGGCTATATTAACTGGGCTCTATCAATAACTGGGCTCTACCAATTTGGCTCAATCAACTCCACTGTCAGCGCACCCCGCTTAGATTAAGCCAAGATTAAGCCCATAGTAGGCCCATAGTAAGCCCATAGAATATTCATTCAAGTTAATTCAACTCTTGTGGGTGGATTCTATTGGGTGGATTCCATTTGGTTTGGGCACATTCCACTTCAAAGATTAAATTGTTCAAAAATTAAATTGGAATTACAATTGTTTAATTGTTAAGCTTTTGTAACATATGCTGGCTTACAGCAAGGACTCAGCCTAGACTTTGTGCTGGTTTTGCATTGGCAACGGCCACAAAAGCGTATGTATCTTATCGTCTTTATAGAGTATATTTACTCAATATGCTTGACTGAGGTGGTAGTCTAAGACCTATAGCAACACCCTTATTTAACATGCCTCGTATACTCGTCATTGATGATGACCCAGCCATTGTAGAACTCGTCTCTATCAATCTCGAAATGGCTGGCTATGATATTAGCCAAGCGAGTGACGGGATCAAGGGTCAGGCCCTAGCTGTGCAGATTGTACCCGACCTGATTATGCTCGATCTGATGCTGCCGAAGGTGGATGGGTTTACCGTATGTCAGCGTCTCAGGCGTGATGATCGCACTGCGGATATTCCTGTTTTAATGCTGACAGCCCTAGGTGAAACCCAAAATAAGGTAGATGGGTTCAATGCCGGTGCTGATGATTATCTTACCAAGCCTTTTGAACTCGAAGAAATGTTGGCTCGGGTAAGAGCGCTACTGAGACGCACCGACCGCATTCCTCAAGCTGCTAAGCATAGCGAAATTTTGAGCTATGGCCCGCTGACCTTAGTGCCCGAAAGGTTTGAAGCAATTTGGCTGGATAAAACGGTAAAGCTTACCCATTTAGAGTTTGAGCTACTGCACTGCTTGCTTCAGCGCCATGGCCAAACGGTATCGCCTAGCGAAATTTTGAAAGAAGTTTGGGGCTATGACCCCAATGACGATATCGAAACCATTCGCGTTCACATCCGACATTTGCGCACGAAGCTAGAACCCGACCCTAGGCATCCTCAGTACATTAAAACGGTATATGGGGCAGGCTATTGCCTCGAACTCCCGAGCGAAGCTGAGCTGCGACCACAGCAAGTGGCGAGCTAGCTGAAATGGCTACCGTTTAATGCACTTGTTCAACCGGTTCGCATCACATCAGCTAGATTTTAGCTAGATTAAGGTTGAAAGCTAATGCTTTCGGTTGTTTTAACATGCTCTAAATGTTTGGTACCTATCAGTCAAGCACTCTCAGGATCGAGGTAGAGGCTAACGCCGATAAAATTGCTCAGAGCCTGACTGAGCCGGATCATCTCAGGCAGTGGTTATGGCCCCAGCAAGTCAAATTTTCGGGTAATGGCACTGTGGATCATCGCTCTTTTAGCAGTACTTCCGCTGTCAAGCTGTCTATTGGTCAGTCGTTTGAGAGTTTTTTGAGCTTTCCTTGGGATCTGACCAAAATTAGTCATGCTGTGGAACAGTTGACGCCTACGGCGATTCGTTTGTTGCTCAGTGGGAGTGTCGATGGGTTCCACGAATGGCAGTGGGGCGATGGCTGGGTGCAGTCGCGCTTGGAAGGCGTTTCACTGTTGCCGCTAATTTGGGGCAGACGGTCAGTTTGCTGCGCTTAAAGCAGTACTTGCAGCGCTAAAGGCTGCTTGCATTAGGGCCGCTGTATGATCGTTTCGTTGATTCGTCGCTTGGTGTGGCGATCGATGCTAATCAGGCGAATGTAGTCATGGGGAAATTGGGTGAGACATGCCTTGAGCTTGCTTGTGGCTGCCGTTTCGTCTGGCGTTGCCAATGTGGCATAGCTTTGCCACGAATTCATGCGAAAGCGTCGTTGATCGACATGTTCTATCCCTAATTGGTGCCCTTGAGCCAGAATGCTGTGCACAAGCTGTTGGATATTGCGGGTTACGGTTGGCGGCTGAAGGGGCCGAGAGGGGGCTGTCGCTGGGATTGAACTGGCTGCTGAGCGCGCGGTTGAACCATTTGCCTGGGGCACGCTATTTTGTGCCCGATTCTCAGAGGTTTGATTGTCAGATCGTTGGGCGGCTAATTGGGCATCTCTTTTGCCTAGCCCATAGGGCTTGAGGGGATTGATGGCGGGCGGCATGAGTAATTCAGGATCGTTGCGGTGATGCTGCTGTGAGTTGGGGTGTTGGGCTAAGGGCCGAGAGGGCGTGAGGGCTTGATTGTATTCACTGACAAGATTCATGGTGCGAACGCGTTCTTGTTCTTTGATGAGGGTTTTGCCCACTGCGATCAGATGTTCTATCTGAAAGTTGGGCTGGGTGAAGGTGGGGAGTTGGAGTGTATTAACCACGCGGCTGGCAATATTTTCAATGCCGACTGACTGTATGAAGTGGGTGATTTGTTCGTCGTAGATGTGCGATCGCACAGCTCCAAAAAAATCAATTGCCTGCTGATCAAAACAGCTCACCAGCTTTTCCACATCCTGCTGAGAAAGTCCATCGCTAGCAAACATGCCGCTGACCATGCCTAGCCGCTCTGCTGGGTTGGGCTCCCAGTAGAACTTCTGCATCCGGCCATCACGGATGAGCGGCGCATAGAGCGTGGCAAAATCATTCCCGGTAGCAATAATCGGAATTCTGGGCAGCGCTTTATCGTCGTAGCTACCGGGCAGTTGTACATTGGTCGGATTATCGGCAATATTCATCAGCGTGTTATTCACAAGCTGCGTATTCACGGTGTACTGCGTCATCCGATCAAACCGGCCTGCGCCTGCATCCAAATCATTGATCATCAGCACGGCCATACAGCCGCGCACGCGCACCAACTCGGCGGCTTCTCTGTAGCGCAGCCGGATCAATCTGGCCGGATCGCCCGCATCAGGGCTTTCTAATTCGCCGCCTGAAATATGCACCACCTCGACACCCATCCGCTGAAAGACGAGGTTGCACTGAAAGGTTTTGCCTTCGCCTTTGCGCCCGTGAATGCCTAAAATGAGCGGAACTTTGATCTGGGGGAGCTTCAAATAGTTTTTAGTGATGTGAACCGCTAACTTGTTGAGGAAGCTAGGTGCAATGTAATACGTCATTAGCCGTCAGCCGTTAACCAAAGATGATTTGTCGAGTTGTTCAGTCAAGTTGTTAAATAAACCAAGCCTGCCAAGCGGCCCAGGTAGAGACGAGTTGGGCAAAAACTGCGTAGCCAGCAGCAGATGGATGGGCGCCATCTGTGGCCTTAACTTCATTCATCCAAGTGGAATTATCTCTGAGCACTGGATAGGTGGCTAAGTAAGGCACAGAGAGTTCATCGCAGAGCGCGGCGTAGGCCATTGATGTCACGACAGTGCGATCGTTGATAGTGTCGTCTGCAACTGGCGGTGGGCCAATGAATAGGGTGGGGCACTGTGCCTTGGCCTGTGATAGTATCCGGCGAGCACAGGCGATGGCGTCTTTGGGTGACACGCGCAAGTGGCCGTTTTCAAGACAGTTGTCATTGACGCCAAAGGAAAAAACTAAGCGGGGGTCGCAGTCGGCTGAAAAGCGCAGCGCCGATTCAGCCTGCCAGCGCGCTTCTATTTGTTTGCTGGTGTTGCCGCGAATACCCAGATTGTAATAGGTCACATGAGGGCGATCTGCGGCCTGACAAGCCCGGCCGCTCCATCCTAAGTAATTGGGATCACCGGCTCCGTTGACAAAGGAATCACCGAAGAAGCAAATGCGAATATCTGGCTGGGTATCTGGTCGTTGCCCATCTGACATAAGGTGCTTGTCCCTAATCGCTGGCCGTTTTGGCTGCCTGTGTGCGTTCTTCTATGTCAGTCAGAGCTTGCATGACGAGGTTTTTGGCTTGGAGTTTCCAGCCGCGCTTTTGGATGAGAATCGCGATCGCCCCGCCGAACCCTGTTGCTAAAAAATCCACCGGCTGTGTAAACGAAATCCCAAACAGCAATCCTAATCCTGCAATGCCCCAAAACGGCAAAGACACCGCCTGCCGCTGTTCCAACAAGATTTTGTCAAAGAAGTTATCAGGGAGCGTTTCAGCTATCTCTTGTTTTACCTGCTTTTGTTGGGCAGGCGATACGGACAGAGCAATCTTCTGCCTGAGCTTTTCAATTTTCCTCGCATCGGTACTATATTCTGCTAGCTGATCTTCAGCTAACATGACCAATCGCTCTGTCTGAGACATGTCATGTGTCCTTCATCAGGGGATAATCCTTAGTTTACTGCTGTTATCACCGCAGATGATTGAAATTTATGGTGCTGATATGGTGCTGAGCGAGTCGTTGCGCTTAACGATCTCGAAAAGAATGGGGCGCTGTTGTTCTTTCTACGGTGACAATTCCTCGGGTCAATCCTGAAACCGAATCTATCGTATTAACGGCATTCCACAGCGCTTCTACCTTTACCCACACAGGCGGATACTTGTAGCGCGACACATCCAAGATCAGCACCTGATCGGTATCGGCATCGTAGGCCGCCAGTGGAGAAATATGGCCGCCGCGCTCCTGTCCAATCGCGCGACGCAAATAGTTGACCACGACAAAGTTGTTGGCCTCAGCCAAATTTGTGACGATTAACTGCCGAAATTGCTCCAAGCTCACGTCAGCGCCATGATGGCGTTCCACTTGGAGAGGATAACTTGCCAAAATACCCGCCAATTCCTCTAGGGTCAGCCCTTGCTGCGCAATTTTCTCTCGGGGAATTACCGCTTCTGTTGCAGCATTGAACAGATTGTCTTGGGTAAAGTAACCTCGATTCCACGCGGGCGCAAGGGGTGCTGCAAGGTCTAGACTGTTCAGCACCATCACCATACTGGCAATACCGCAAAAGGCTTGGTTCTCTTGAGTGACATACTGAGTTATCAATGGGACAAAATCAGCCTGGGCCTCACTTTCACGCAACAAATTTTGCCCTGCTGGCGAATTGAGTGCAATCAATTGCTCGGGTAGCGGCAGGGTTTGTGCCAGTAGATGGGGAGGGTGGACCGTGAGGCTTAAGCTGGTCAATGCCAGAAGATTCAGAGCGCGATGGGATGGGAGAAACAGGCTAGATAGTCTCATCGTGGGTATAGTGGGCTGACGTCTAGCCTTTAGTGTGACATGTCAGCAGAGCGAATCGAGATAGCGCGAGTATGCATGGCGCGAGTATGCATGGCGCTGCTAGTATGCTCAGTCATGGCAATTCATTCTGCCTCCATCACTGGCCTCCATCACTGGCCTCCATCACTGGCCTCCATCACTGGCCTCCATCATTGAGATAACGCTGTGAGATAACGCTGTAAGCTCATAAGGCCATGAATCAATTTGAGCGACAGTGATGATGACAGCTAGAATTACCGACAGCCGGACACAGAGGCTGTATAGCTATTGCCTTCAGCATCCAAACCACCTACCCTGACATTGATCTGATAGGGATCTGTCGTGATACGAGATTCTGCAGTAATAGTGAGAGGCTCGTTTTGCTCAAGGCTAATATCGCGAGTGCTATAGGCTGAATCGAAAGATTCATCTGGATACTTGAGAAAAACGTCAATATCGTAAGGGTTTCCTCTTAAGGAAGTGATTGTTGTGACGTAATAGTCGTAGGGCTCATTGACTGCAAAATCAGTGTCCCAATTGCTGTCGATAAAGAATAATCCTGGCAGGGTAACGGTCTTAGTTACTTCTGTGTCGCCGCCGCCTGCAACCACCTCTAGGGGAGTGCAAGTTTGCGCGGCAGCAGGGTTTCGCACACCCAAGAACGCTGCCATCAGGGCACAAGTAAGACTTGCGGTTAGATAGGGAAATTTCATGTGAAAGAAAATCCTCGTCGCTAATGTTTTCAAAAACGCTCTATAGCTTCTGTCGAATAAGTTAGGCCAATAGTAATCGCTAGAAGCCTTGACTAGCTGCGGCTAACTCGACTAGCAAAGTAAGAGAATGCATCCTTACTTTGCTATAGGAAAACGTTTTGTTGTGATGGAATTACTCCACACCATAGCAGCGCTCTTCACCAGCTCTTTCTCTCTTAGGCAGGAGAAAAGACTTAGGCAGGAGAAAAGATCGCCAAGGACGCTATGAGTCAGCCCAATTATCAAAAAGGGAGGCCATTAGAACATGGCCTCCCTTCTCATTGAGATATTATTCAACAGTTAGTGATTCAACAGTTAGTGATTCAACAGCGAGTCAGATCGAGCAAATGTCGAATCTGACTTGGTTTTTGCTGTTTGATAGGACTGCAGCTTAGTAGCGGTAGCCGGTATTGCTACCCGGCTTGTGCACAATAAAGCTCACAGCTTGACACTGCTTGACGTTATCAAAGCCTACGACACGGATGTAGCAGTTGCCGTACTCAGAGCGGCACGCTTGGACTTCGTCCAAAACTGCGCGGGTGCTGGTGGCACCAAACAAAGGCAGCTTCCACATTGTCCAGTAGTAAACTTCAGGATCAGAGTTTTCGTTGAACTCAACAGCGGGAATGTAACCCATTTGCAGACAGTAGTTTAGCTGCTTTTCAATTTGAGCATCGGTGAGGGGGGGAAGGTATGAAAGAGTTTCGTACCGACGCTCTTTAGGCAAAGTTTTCATGATGTTCTTCTAGGTTGGAATGCTTTTGATTTGAATGCTTTTGATTTGAAAATGGTCAGTGAAGCAAGATGAGATTTAAGTCGAGACATCTGGCGAATCAGTATTGGGCGGGATCGGGTCAGGACTATCTAAGTCGCTAACTTTATCCGCGCTGGCCGTCAGCTCTTCTGAGGTCATTTGCGTCATGCGCTCTAGATGCTTTTTGCGATGCTCCATATTGGCCTGTTGGATGTTGCTGGTCACCATCTCAGGAAGAAATTCAGTGACTTCTTCTGCTAAATGCTGCCGTACTGTCATTACCCTCAAGGCCAAGTCAGGCTGCTCTTGGAACAGCCTGCGAATATAGGCTTCGCCATCTTGGAGCTTTTCACGACTGGAAAACTCAGTCAGCCAATAGAACCGAGGCAGGTTGGTTTCTTTGAGCTGGTCTATCACGGTGCGAACGGCTTGATAGGTGAGGTAACTGGTCAGTACCTGGGCCGTATCTTTCGCAATTCGCTTGAGATTCATATGGAAGCAACCCTAGTAAAAGAGTGCCGGTAAATCTGCGGTGATAGCTATTGTCCAATGAGGGCGATGAAGAAACCGCTCTGCCTGATACCAATTCTGCAAGATTCTGAGATGCCGTCGATTTTAGATGGTATCGACAGTGTCGAACTCGAACTTGATCTCTTTCCACAGTTCGCAAGCTGCAGCCAGTTCAGGAGACCATTTGCAAGCATCGCGGATGATGTCGCCACCTTCGCGAGCCAAGTTACGGCCTTCGTTACGCGCTTGAACACAAGCTTCAAGGGCAACTCGGTTAGCCGTTGCACCTGGCGCATTACCCCAGGGGTGACCCAAGGTGCCACCACCAAACTGGAGCACGGAGTCGTCACCGAAGATTTCTACGAGGGCAGGCATGTGCCATACGTGAATACCACCAGAGGCTACTGCCATCACACCTGGCATGGAAGCCCAGTCTTGGGTGAAGTAGATGCCGCGAGATTTATCTTGCTCGATGTAGTTTTCGCGGAGGAGATCAACAAAGCCCAATGTGGCACCGCGATCGCCTTCCAATTTACCGACTACTGTACCGGTGTGAATGTGGTCACCGCCCGACATGCGCAAGCACTTTGCCAATACGCGGAAGTGGATGCCATGATTTTTCTGGCGGTCAATCACGGCGTGCATGGCGCGGTGAATGTGCAGAAGTAGACCGTTGTCGCGGCACCAATGGGAGAGCGTGGTGTTGGCGGTAAAGCCTGCGGTCAAGAAGTCATGCATGATGATGGGCATTTCTAGCTCTTTGGCGTACTGGGCACGCTTGAGCATCTCTTCGCAGGTGTGAGCTGTTACGTTGAGGTAGTGACCTTTGACTTCGCCTGTTTCTGCCTGGGATTTGTGAATCGCATCAGCGACGAACAAAAAGCGATCGCGCCAGCGTTGGAAAGGCTGAGAGTTGATGTTCTCATCGTCTTTGGTGAAGTCAAGACCGCCTCGCAGACACTCATAAACCGCCCGGCCATAGTTTTTCGCCGATAGGCCCAGCTTAGGTTTAATCGTGCAGCCCAATAGAGGACGACCATACTTATTGATGCGATCGCGCTCAACTTGAATGCCGTGAGGAGGGCCTTGGAACGTTTTCAGATAGGCCACTGGGATGCGTAGATCTTCTAAGCGCAGCGCCCGCAATGCCTTAAAGCCAAATACGTTACCGACAATGGAAGTGAGCAGGTTAGTTACCGAGCCTTCTTCAAATAAGTCGAGGGGGTATGCAACGTAAGCGATGTACTGGTTGTCTTCACCGGGAACAGGCTCAATGTCGTAGCAACGGCCTCTGTAGCGATCCATATCGGTGAGCAAATCAGTCCACACGGTTGTCCAAGTACCCGTGGAAGATTCGGCGGCAACGGCTGCAGCGCACTCTTCGGGTGGGACACCGGGCTGAGGCGTCATCCGGAAAGCTGCCAAGACATCTGTATCCCTAGGCGTGTAGTCGGGGGCGTAATACGTTAGCCGATAATCTTGTACACCAGCGCTATAACCAGCGCCAGACTTGGCTTGAGTCTGTGAGTAGGACATATTTCCCTATTTCCTGTCTATTTCCTATTGAGTCAAACTAGATATTGACCGAACTTCATGCGCCTCGTTTCATCTATGTCTTTACATAGTCTATGTCTTTCATAGAAAGAGGCCGACACCCAACGCCCCAGAAACTCGCCGCTAACCATACATCGTGCTAGCGACCGACTGAGATGTTTTTTTAATTTTTGAAGCTCGGAGCGTCTGTCAAACGACCGCGCCAATAAGGTTTGGGTGCCTTCAGATAAACCTATCAGATCGACCTGTGCTATTCAGAATACTACCAGCCCTTCAATAAGTTTCCTTTTAGAAGTTCTGTATAGTCTGATAACTAAAAATTATGAACGCTGATATAGAAAGGTTTCAGGAGATTTCAGGAGATTTCGCTGCGCCGTATAGGAGGTAACATTTTGTGAAGAAAAATGTTAAATAAATCATAATTTCCCCTGGCGTTGCTCTTAGGTCGTTTTTTTAGAGGGATGGGCGAGGGATGTGCTACTGGAGGCTCTTTACTGATAAATAAGGTGCTGACTGGAAAGGTGCTGACTGGAACGATAATGCACCTAGCAACAGAGGCACTAGCAACAGAGGCATCAGAAAAGTTACGGCTGAATAAAAAAATATTTCTGAGCAAAGCCTAATCTACCTTTGCGGAAACATCCTTATCTTTTTAGATGAACTTAAGAATTCCGTCGATGGCTTTTAGATATCTGCCTTAGCCCCGTGGCGCTATTGCCCTGGTGGGAGGTGAAAGGGCAATAGCAAAGTGCAAAGTCGATAGACGAAAGTTCAGGTAAAAGCTCGGGCGAAAGTTCGGGCGAAAGTTCAGGTAAAAGCTCGGGCAAAAGCTCAGGCGAAAGTTCACAGCGTCCTTTGGGCAATCTATCTCATCAGCATTCTTTGTTGGGTTTGCACTGGCATAGGTGTGCTAAAGGGCGCTGGTGACAATTTTACAAGAGGGTAGCTTCGTGGAGATAGCAAGAAAAGTCAGTCAGAGGGTAGGTGCTGCTTTTCTAGGTGCTGGTATAGCAGGCGGTGCGATGGTGGCTGTCACTACCACGATGGATGCTCCTGTGATTGCTCAAGTCAATGGGGCTCAAGTTGTGGCCCAAGTCAATGAGCCTGACATTGGCACGCCTGTTCGCCCACTGACGGTGGAGCGCGCTAATCGGGCCAGCCCGATTGCTGAAGATTACCAGGTTGGGGCTTTGCAGCAAGACTACACTGGCAGCCTATGGGTGGGTTCTCGCCAAGGACTGGTGCGCATTGACCCGGAAACGGGCCGCATTTTAGCGCGGGTGGCGGTGCCCAATCGGTTTATTGACGCGATGGCGCAAGGACAAGGTGGG
>JAAUPS010000370.1 GCA_012033015.1 Phormidesmis sp. RL_2_1 | reverse complement strand
TTAGGCCCTACATTCAACAGCAACTCCTGTGGCGGATGCCATATCAAAAACGGCAGAGGATTACCCCAACTAGGGCAGGCATTGATTCGCACTAGCCTACCAGCATCTAGCGGTTCACCCGTTGTCACCGCAGAAGGCGTGGTGCCCGATCCGATTTTGGGCGCACAGCTACAAGATAGCGCGGTATACGGCAAGCAGCCCGAAGCAAACGTCGCTATCACCTGGAAAGAAACAACCGATCACTATGCGGATGGAGAAACATATAGCCTGCGATCGCCTCAAATCACACTGACACCTACAGACAGCCAACAGCCTATCAGCCCAGCGCTACTCACATCATTGAGAATTCCACCTCCTGTTTTTGGCGTAGGATTACTAGAGGCCATTCCCGCATCGACGCTCGCAGCAATCTCAGATCCAGACGACCAAAACAAGGACGGCATCTCAGGTCGAATCAATCGAGTTTGGAATTTGGAAACAAAGCGAATAGACGTTGGCCGCTTTGGCCTCAAGGCCAATTCAGCAACCCTCCTAGCTCAAACAGCCGCCGCCTATGCCCACGACATGGGCATTGCCAATCCACTGTTGCCCAACACAGACGGAACCACAGAAATTGATCGAGAAACGCTCGAAGCCTCTGCTTTTTATACCCAGACGTTAGCGGTGCCTGCTCGCGCCCAAACTGATGATCCAACGATACAAAAAGCCGTGAAAAGAGGAGAAAGGCTATTTGCAAATGCAAACTGCACAGCTTGTCACATCAGCGTCGTAAAGACGGGCCCAGCGTCTATAAAAGCCCTGTCGAATCAGACGATTCAACCCTATAGCGATCTACTCCTCCATGACATGGGCAAAGGATTGGCAGATGGTCGGCCCGATTTCGAAGCCGATGGTCAAGAATGGCGAACAGCGCCCCTGTGGGGATTGGGCCTCACCCATACGGTTCTGCCCTACGCTGGCTATCTACATGATGGCCGCGCCCGCAGCATTGAAGAAGCCATTTTGTGGCATGGCGGCGAAGCTGAAGCCGCAAAGCAGGCATTTATGATGATGGATCAGGCGATCGCCAAGCCGTTCTCAAGTTTCTAAATTCTCTGTAGAACATCTCTGTAGAACATCTCTGTAGAGCATCTCTGGAGAACATCCCTACAGCTTCTACAGCCCATAACCTTGAACTAAAGCCTCAATCGCTTTAGCCTTGACCGGTAGCTCACGGCTCAAAATCTCATGGCCTGATGGTGTGATCAAAATATCGTCCTCAATGCGGATGCCGCGGACATCAGAGAATTGTTCTAGGCGCTCCCAGTTGACCATATGGGCATAGCGATCGCGATTTGCCCGATCATTCAAAATGGCAGGCACCTGATAAAAACCAGGCTCAATCGTTACCACCATACCTGCTGCTAACGGGCGATTGAGCCGGAGAAAAGCCAGTCCAAATCGCTGGCTTCTGACTCGCCCTTCGGCGTAGCCCGCCAAATCGCCCAAATCTTCCATATCATGCACATCCAAACCCATCAAATGGCCCACCCCATGGGGAAAAACAGTGCATGGGCATCTTCGGCTACCAACCCTTCCGGATCACCCACCAAAATCCCAAGATCGACCAGCCCAGCCGCCATAATCTGACAGGCAATGTGGTGAATAGCGTCATACTCCACACCTGGCTTGGCCTTTTCAATACAAAAGTCATGGGCGGCTAGAACAATGTCGTATACATCGCGCTGAGTCGATGAAAAAGTGCCGTTCACAGGCCATGTGCGGGTAATATCAGAGGCCCAGCCATCGGCGGTTTCTGCGCCGACATCGGCCAGCAGCAAATCTCCCGACTGCAAAAGGTTGTGATAATGATGATTGTGGAGAATTTCACCCGCTACGGTCACAATGCTGCCATAGGCGCAGGTCATATCCTCTGCCATAATGACGCTTTCCATCGCAGCTCTAATGTGTGACTCGCGGCCACCGTGGGCCAATGCGGAGGCGGTAGCCGCCATGCCTGTTTTGTGGGCCCAGCAGGTGACTGCGATCGCCCGACGAATAGCCGCTAGCGACCCCTGATCTTGAATCATGCGCAATTGCACAATGGCTTTTGCTAAAACCTGATCGGATCGATGGAGATGCCGGGGCATTACAATTCCCCGTTGCAACATAGCCCGCTCCAACATTTTGACCGTTTCGTCCCGCTCGCCTAGGGTGGCCACGCCTTGGGCCAAATCAGCCAAGTCCTTGAGAGGATAGGCGGCTGTCGCACCGATTTGCTCCGCTACAGCATCACGGCAAGGGCGAGGGCCATGCCACAGTGCTTCGTCAGGCGTCGTATCATCCATAAACAGCGTAAGCTGTTCGCCTTCTATGCGAATGGCAGCATTTTCTAAGGGGAGACCTGCAAAGTAAAGGAAATGGCTACTAGCCCGATAGGGATAAATGTTGGCAGCAAAGTTACGAGATTTAGCCGTCCCTGACCATAGCAAAACAGGGAAGTCGATGGTTTCTGCTAGGCGGTAACGGCGCGATCGCAACGTTTCGACCAACCCAGGTACAGCATTATCTGAGCCAGTTTCTGGGCCATTGGCAGCAGGATTAGCAGTCTTGATAGCAGCAGTTTGCATAATCTACGTTTGTCATATTTCAAAGGGAGGAGCCAGAGCGGAGAGATACAATCTTGGGATTGTTTCTCAATATTCTCAATATTCTCAATTATGTTCACTGCGGCTGAAGCAGAACGATTAATCTTTACGTTGGTAACACCAATCACAGCGGTGGAAACCATCAACATGGCAGCTATCGCCCGTACAGACGCCCCTACAGACGCCCCTACAGATATGGCTAGTCTCGCCATGCAATCTCCGGATCAATACCTTGGTAGAGTTTTGGCCACAGCAATCCGCAGCCCCCTAGATTTTCCCCATTGGGACAATTCAGCCATGGATGGCTACGCACTACGCGCCAGCGACGTGCAAACAGTACCCGTTTCCCTAGAGGTTATTGACGCGATCGCAGCCGGTCAGCAGCCACAAAAAACCATAAAACCGGGGCAAGCCGCGCGCATTTTGACCGGAGCGATGATGCCCACAGGAGCTGATACGGTGGTCATGCAGGAAGAAACTGAGCGGCAGGGCAATCATGTCACTATTCTGCAAGCGCCCCAGCCCGGTGACTTTGTCCGTCAGCGCGGTAGTTTTTCCCAGGTGGGCGATGTACTGCTCCAAGCCGGTCAAGTGATCACCCCAGCAGAAATAGCCCTACTTGCTGCAGCCCAACAAACCCAGGTGCAAGTATACCAACGACCCCGGATCGCAATTCTCTCGACCGGTAGCGAACTCGTGACGCCCGATCAGCCCATGCAGCCTGGTCAAATCGTAGATTCCAATCAATATGCCTTGATTGCACTAGTCGCACAGACCGGTGCCATTCCCGTGTCTCTGGGCATTGTGAAAGATGATCGCGCAGCGGTGAAAGGTGCGATTGCCGCTGCTTTGGCCGCATCGGACATGGTCATCTCATCCGGCGGCGTCTCCGTGGGCGACCATGACTATATCGATGATGTCCTCGCTGAGTTGGGCGCAACCCTGCACATTCGCGCTGTCGCAGTCAAACCCGGTAAACCGCTGACGGTTGCAAGTATCGCGCGAGCAACCCGTAAAACCCTAGACGCTATGCCTGAAGACGCCGCGGCCAACACCCAGCTTTATTTTGGCTTACCCGGAAATCCAGCCTCTGCCATGGTCAGCTTTTGGCGGTTTGTCGCACCTGCGATCGCCAAGCTATCGAGGCAGGCAGGGCCATGGTCACCGACATTCGTATGGGCCCAGGCGACGACTGCTTTACAAGCAGGCGGGCAACGTGAAACTTACCTATGGGGGAAGCTGACAGCCAGCGAGTCGGGCTATACCTTCGGCCAAGCCCCTGGCAGTCATAGCTCTGGCAATTTGGTGAATTTGGCCAATACCAACGGCTTAGGCATTATCCCCCAAGGCGAAACCCAGATTGCTATTGGCCAGCCACTCAAGGTACTTAAAACCGGTACTTAAAACCGGTACTTAAAACCGATACTTAAAACAGGCACTTAAAACCGATACTTAAAACAGGCACTTAAAACAGGTGCTTAAGATTTGATGCAAACTGGCAACAGTCTGTCTGAGCAGCTCGGAATCTATGGGTATCTTTCGCATGTACTTGAACCAGCAGAATTTGAATCATAAGAGTAAACCAC
>JAAUPS010000369.1 GCA_012033015.1 Phormidesmis sp. RL_2_1 | reverse complement strand
TTGCAGCACCGTGACTTCAAACGCTTGCCACCACTCACTGAAACCCATTTGCAGCATTTCGCCTGGGTTTTTCTGGTGCTTTTCCCAAGTGTCGTATCCGGCTTCGAGCACCTGCCACCACTCACTAAAGCCCATCTCAACGATTTGCTTTTCAAAGACCTGCCACCACTCACTAAAGCCCATGGTATAAACGTTGCCTGCAGATCTGTGTTGAGAAAGAACGCTGCTATCTAAACCCAGGCTTTTGGCAACGGCTTGCTCCGCGTCGAGCAACAGCGCTTCCATGTTGAGGTCAGTGCTTAGCAGGGCGTAGTTCACATCCCATCCCAGCAGATCTAGCGCCTGCAAATCTCTTTGGGCAAGGCTCAGCCGCTCTTTGTAAGCCAGTGTTGGATCCATAATGCCCATGGCCACCTGCATTCGTTGCCAATGACTGGCCTGATAGCCATCGCCACCAATTGCAGTATTTTGTCCTGTAGAAAGATTGCCTAGGCTCGTTTTGCCACCGTCTGCAGACAGATAGGCCGCTTCGCCTGCTGTAATGCTGCTGACACTGCCGTCAGGATTCTTGATCGTGGCAGATGTGGCGGTAAAGCGCCTGAGGTCGAAGAGCGTGGTGCCGCTGACGCTAAGTTTTTCTGAGAGTAATGTTTTAATATCGATGGTGCCATCAATGCCGCTGACAAAGCCCATGACGTGGGTCATTTCGTGCAGGGCCATGCTGAGGGAGTCGAGCGTTCCTTCAGCGGCTTCGCTGGTGCGCAGAACATCGTTGTTCCACTTGAAGTCTTGATTGACCACAATGTAGCCATCTAGCCCTGCCGAATCGATGACATATCGATCTAAAACGGAGCCGTTTTCTAAGATTAGCGGCTTGTTCATACCGAGTGCTTCAGCTTGGGCCCTAGTGAGCAAAATTTCGGTATTGCCGTCGATCACCTCACCGTAGGCACTCAAGTCCACGGTGTTGCCATTCTGCATATGGAGCACAGACTGGGCATCAATGTAGCTCGATGAATCTTGTTCTATGTATTGCTTGAGGACACCGTAGTGAACGGTGTGAAATAAGGGTACTGCGCCACCGACAGCCTTGCCCTCGTTGAGGCCGCTGGCCCCTAGAATATGGATATCAACTGTTGTGGTATCGGTAATAAATTGGCCTAAGATACGGGCTGCCACCTCGAAGACAACTCGTTGTTCGAGGCTGATGTTGTGCCCGTAGGTAAGGTTGAACTTCACCATGATTTTAGAGATTTTTTAAATAGCAAATAACGAGTTGAATGAATGAGACTTCGCATAGCCCAAATTCAGTGCAGCTCGATTTTTATGGGAAGCACAATCATGGTTACCAAAAGGCATGAGGAGTTCACTCGCTCCGAATTTAGCAAGCCATGTGTAAAAAGCAACTTGTGTATATACTTAGGTGCTGATGATTTTCTTTCGCTTCAAAGATACTTCATTTACTTGAAGCTAGCTTTATGAAAGAGGTTTAGCATTTTGCCTCTGATACATTCGAGAGCAGTAGAAAACTGTAGAAATGTTCGAAAAATAACTTAAATTCAGTGATATTACGAATCCAACAATGCATCCTTACTTTGCTATATAACTTGTGCCGGATGCATAACGCCGATGGCGAGGCTACGCCAACGGGTACAAGCGAGTCGCTTGGCCCGCTGTCACGTCATGGTTTCAGCCAACATGCTGTACCTCAGCCAAGCGACCAAAGCTATAAGCGTCAAAAAATAAGCGTCAAAATGATGATAGACGCTGCATTTGGCGGTGGTTTTTGTAGATGATAGATGGTCTATCGCGGAGCGGTATCTCAATCGGAGGCTTGCCGTTCGATGACGACGGTGAGATGGGCAACCATGGCCCCAATCACACCTACTGCAGCAACTACCGGAAATAATGCCGCGCCAATGGTACCGCCAATCACACCGACCGTCAGCGGAATTTCGATGAGCGTGTGGCCCTCTTCATTTTTGATGATGATGCGGCGAATGTTGCCTCGCTGGATCAATGCCTTGATTTGGCTTACGAGCGCATCACCCGAGATTTTAACTTCTTCTACAGTGACGGTTCTATCGGCATCTGTATCAGTAGTACTGTTGGGTGTGACCGTATCTGAAACGGGAGTAGTATCTGTAGACTCAGGATTCATGACGGATTTTCCCCTATGCGCAACCTCTTTATTTTACAGATGATTTATGAGGAAAATATGAAAGTCACCTGATTTAACTAGCCCGTATGCCATATCCTAGCGCAGTGTTTCTTCTTGTTTTGGCAATTGCTGAGAAAAATGCTCTAGTAGCAGGCGATGGATGAAGATGTAGCCGCCGCCGACTTTTTGCAAGAAGATACGTTCGGCGGCGTAATCCAAAAAGCGCGCGTAGTTCCAGGGAATGTGGCCTTGGCAAAAGAGAATAAGGCGTAAGATAGCGTGCTTAGTGCAGGCTTCGCCACCGCCTAAAGCAAAACCAAAAGAGAGTCCGGCAGCGGTCCAAAAAATAGGATGGGTGTTGCCAAGAAATTGGGCTGTCAGCAGCGGCGGAATAGAAGCGATGATTGCTAAGAAAATGGCATTTTGGCTGATTGACGGATACCTTGGTTGGGTTTGGTGATGGTGGCGATGCGATCGCACTTAATCCGCGAATGATGCCGTAGGTCACACCTAGGACTGTGCCAAAGGCTAGCCCCAAGGTGCTGGCTTCGCGCAAGCATTGACTTTCAAAGACACAAAACCGATTGGTAAAAATTTGCACAAAGCCGACTTTTAGCGCCAAACCAATTAAAGGGCCGACCGTGAGGCCGAGCAATAATGAGCGGCTGGCCTTGCGCCACGACCAGCGCAGAGTCTCGGCAGGAACAATGCGGTAAACGCCAAAAATGCGCACAAACAAAGCCCCGCAAATCACCAGTGCCAGCGGTATTTGAATGGGGTTGATCACATGCCAGCCAACGACCGTAGCACTCAGGATAAAGGTCACCCAAATTAAGGCACCAAAGACCCAGCGCTGTCTACGGGAGGTGAGCCAGTCGGGCTGCATTCGCTCGATTAGGAAAACGGTCTGAGACGTTGTTGTCATATTGACTGCTAAGGCATGGAGCCAGCTTAGCGTTTGTTGTTGGGAATAGGGCCTAGAGGAACTGTCTGTAAGGCTACGGCGCTGGAACATCCGCGCTATGTAGGCGGAAAAAAGCTGGTGGGTATAGTTTTGCGTTTGGTTTTGGCTGGCTGTCAATGCGGGTATTTGGCTGGCACTCACGCCTTGGTAGGTCAGGGCCATAATGTTGAGGATCAGGGGCGATCGCGCTAAATCTAACAAGGAAGGCTGGGCCAATAGGGCAGAAGGCTGGGCCAAAACATCAGCGGACTGCTGCGATTGCTGCGCGCTGCGTTCTAGCAGCGATCGCAGACCAGTTAAGCCTGTTTCGGCTTGATCGAGATACTGCCAAATTTGTTGATCGCTCAGCGATCGCACATACAAGGCACTTTGAAACCCTAGCTGCTGAGACAACGCTTCATAGTCTTTAATCCGGCAGCACACGACCAGTTCTGGGCCATAGTCTTGATGAAACTGATTGATTGCCGCAGCACAGCGATCGCGCCTGTCAATGCGGACTTCGTCTAGGCCATCTAACAGCAGCAAAAGCTGTTGATCATTCACCCAGCTTTTGCCAATGGCCTTGGGGATTTGGTACTTACTGTTGAGTTCGGCAATCAGCCATTGGTCAATTGGCTCACCCGTCCAGGAAGAGAGATTAAAAATGGCTGGAATACGATGATTGCTTTCAAGCTGTTGTAACAAATCGCGCGCAAGGGTAAGGAGAGTTGTTGTTTTGCCTGCACCGGGTTCGCCCAATATCAGCAGCGATCGCCCTTCACCTAACTGTTGAAAAACGTCGAATACGCTTGTGCCTGCATCTAATGGCTGGGCAGGTTGTGGGGTGTGAGGGTTGTTTTTCCAGCTCATGTTCCAAGGTAGGGCGAGGGCATCGGCTCTTTCTTCTAGGCCGAGGGTGAGGAGTACTTGGCCGTGGAGAGAGTTTTCGAGGACGCCTTTGATCCAGAAGCGGTGAACTTTGTTGAGAAGGGCTTGGCGGTTGCGGTAGTCGGTGGAGGAAAGGCGAGGAGCAGGGGAAAGGGGAGCAGGGGGAGGTGGGTTTGGAGGAAGGGTTTGGAGGGTTTGGAGAGGAGGTTGGAGAGGTTGGAG
>JAAUPS010000368.1 GCA_012033015.1 Phormidesmis sp. RL_2_1 | reverse complement strand
CTAAGGAATGCTCAACAAGAAAAGGAATGCTCAACAAGGCAAGGAATGCTCAGTAAGGATGCAATTCTTACTTTGCGATATAACGCTCACCAGCCTGTAGGGTTCAATACTCAAAGTCAATGCCAGGGCGATCGCCAAGTCTGTGCATTGATAAATTATGCTGCCAATGCGCGTATGGCTATGGAAATAAGGGCTGTGCAGATCACCAACAGTGCCACCTGCAAGATTGACACTTTATTAGCACTCTCTAGATTCGCTACCATTAAAGTGCTATCTAAATCACCAGATCGCGATGAATCCGGCAGTTCCAGCAGCTCGAACGTTTCCAGGAACGCTATAAATTAAGGCAGACCAAGGCGATATAAACCAAGGCAATGTAGAGTCAGAGCAAAAAAACGGCGCTATCAAAAAGACAATATTTGGTAAACCTAAAGGAAAGTGGAGTACAGATGGACTTAGCTGAAATTGTGACCCATTCCAGAAAACCGAGGGAAGCGGCGATACCAGCAAAAACACCCGTGGCCATTGTCCAAGCGAAAATGCCTCCAGAATTAAAATCGTCAGCAGAAGAGGTGTTTGCAGCGCTGGGCCTGACACCGGCTGAGGCCATTCGAGTCTTTTACAAACAGGTAGAACTTCATCAAGGGCTGCCTTTTGATCTTAAAATTCCGGCCCAAGCAACCAAATCACCGACTCCTCCAGCGAAAAAGCCAAAAGAAAATGCGATCGCATCAGAAGATATCGATGACTTAGGCGCGAATGCCAACATTGACGCGCTTTTCAATAATCTATAACTTTGCATAATTTTGCATAATTTTGCTTGCCTATCCATATCTGACCGACTCATGCGGCATCGACTATGTCTAAAAGCACAAAAAAGGAGCGGATTCTGTTTGCAAGATCCGCTCCTTTTTTAATGGTCTGAGGTTTATTCTGCCAGTTTCAGTCTGCCAGTTTCAGTCTGCTAGTTTCCATTCTCAGTCAGATAGGCTAGATAGCACTAACCTCCAAGGCTGGAATAGCGATGTTTAGAAGCTCATCTCAGCGGCTTGAACCCGCTCTACCTGCTTCTTCTTCAACACCAGCAAAATTTGAGACAGGCTAATCGCCACGAGGAAGGCAATCAAGCCTTTAATGCGAGTTGGGCTTTGTAGCACTAACTCTTTCTCAGTTTGGCCAAAACCACCTACGTTAGGATTCGTAGTCAGCGGTGTGCCAGCTTCTACAGCGTCACCTGGGTTAACTACGAACTGCGCGCCAGCAGCGATGTCTTCTGTGACGGCACTGCCATCAGCCTTTTCAATCACTAGGCTATAGCCCGTATCGGTAGGTGTAATAGACGACACCGTACCCGCTGCAGGGGATTTATACTCTACATTGTTGGAGGCCAAACCAGTGGGATACACCTGACCGCGACCGCGATTACCACCGACAAAGACTAAATTTTTACCAAAGTGAACCTTTTTATTGGTCGCTGGATCGGGAGAAAGCACAGGAAATACGATTTCTTGGTACTGCTCGCCAGGTAAGGGGCCAACAATCGCCCAGTTGGGGTGCTCAGCGCTATATTCCTGGAAATAAGTCCCACCGACTTCTTCTTTGATCTCTTCAGGAATGCGATCGCTCGGCGCAATGGTAAAGCCTTCAGGCAGCATCAACACAGCACCAACATTGAGGCCGCCCTTACTGCCATCGCCCAAGATCTGCTGAGAATCAAGATCATAAGGGATTTTAACCACCGCCTTAAAAACAGTGTCAGGCAAAACAGACTGGGGAACTTCAAGAATAGTTTTCTTCTCGCCAAGATGGCAGTTGGCACAGACAATACGACCCGTTGCTTCGCGAGGCGTTTCGTAGTTTTCTTGAGCCCAAAAGGGATAGGCTCCAGCGGATGAAGGCAAGATTGCCCAACTGCTGAAAAGCAGCAGTAAAAACGCCGCAAAGGCGACGCCCCGACTGCTTACCCAACCCCAAAGGCCAGAAAACAGTTGAGATAAAAGTGATTTTGAAGTCAGAAGTAAGGATTTCATGCGTGCGTGCTAGGCAAAGTTAAGGTTCTATCGACACAAATAAATCTAGAGGGGATGGCTGGCCATTCTCGTAATCGTCCCTAGGGTTTAACACTGGGGTTTTAACGCCGGGGGTTTAACACTGGGGTTTAACACTGGGGTTTAACACTGGGGGTTAACGCCGGGGCTTACCACCAAGGTTTATCACCTGTGCGGAAGTCCGTTTCTTCCCAGCTAGAGAGCACCACGGTGTCATCTTCGGTGATATCGGCATGGGCTAGAGCCAAAGACAAAGGCGCCGGTCCTCGAACAACTTTGCCCTGGTAGTTATATTGAGAGCCGTGGCAAGGGCACATAAACTTGTTCTCATTGGCATTCCAAGGGACAACGCAGCCCAAGTGAGTACAAATAGAGTTAATCCCGTAGCTTTCGATGTTGCTGCCTTCATCTTGGACAACCAGATAAGTCGGGTCGCCTTTGAGTCCTTGAACCAGTACGCGATCGCCCGCACCGTGTTCAGTCAAAAAAGCAGTCAATTTGACATCGTTACCCAAGGCATCTTTCGCAGTGACACCGCCATCACCACCGCCACTACTCGGCGGGATAAAATATTTAATCACCGGATACGCAGCACCCAAAACGGTTCCTGTGATGGTTCCGAATGTCAGCAGGTTCATAAATTGGCGACGCCCTAAATCAGGGACATCGGGGTTTACAGAAGCTTGGGTCATAAGTCAGCTATCTAAACGCTACATGAATGTATAAGTTAAAAACTGGGTGCAAACCCAAAACACGACCAGGGCACGTGATTTTTCAACACCAAGACCTGCCAGCACCGCCTTAAAGCAGTCCCTGAACACGCCCTGAGCGCAGAGAAGGTTTTGTCACAAAAATGTGCAGTTTTCTTAGAATATTATTACATCGTTCAGAGCCCCCACCGCCCTTCAAAGCGAGAACTATTAGGAGAAAAACCAGGATTTTGGCAACCCAGTTTTTGGCAATTGGACGCATGTATACCTTGGTCGCTTAATCCGTCATTCAGCTTGCAGCAAGGATCACAGCGATTGTAATGAGACTGACAATTGGCCTAAATCTTCAGCGATTACCCAGCTCGCTAGGTCGGTAGTGATGAAAAAATCACACGTTAATAGTGTAAATAAATGTAAACACAGTATTGGTTTACCAGCTACTTTTTCTATCTTTCTATTTCTCTTAGAATGGATGCCTATACAGTAGGGGCTACATAACGTTTGCATCGAGAAGTCCGCATCCAAATCCTCATTTCACTTGAGCTTTCAACATGACCGGACAAGAGTTGCACGCCTTATTACTTGAAAAGTGGGGATATTCCTACGATGTACAGCTACGCAAACTCCCACGTAAAGTTTTTTTTCAGGTCATGTGGCGCTACCTGGAGCAAGCATCTTTTCCCATGAGTGAAGGTGACTACATGGCCCATTTGGATGAAGTGACCACTTACCTAAACGCTTGGGGCGCTGCCGGACAGATTCAAGCCTTTATTGAGCAAACAAACGAACGACCTAGACTAGGAAAGGCCGTCAGTATTCCTGTAGATTTGGGATCGCGCGCTTCTGAATGGCTCTTAGACGAGGGATAAACGTCAGCTACAAGCAACGCTGCCAAGACACGCTGCCAAGATATGCTGCCAGACAATATTCAGGGCAAAGTACAGGCATTCAGCTACAGAAAAACTCAGTAGCAAACCTCAAGCGCTACCTATAAAGAAAAGTCAATGCCTGTAACGAACACACGATAAGAGGAAATCTGACTGGTAAGGTATAGCGTATATAGACTGTAAAGTTTTAGTGCGAATTCCTTCGTATACTGGAACTATTAATAACTTGTTAAAGTAACTGCGCATATAGGATCGTGCCGATAAATTAACCCTATCAAACCCCTAGCGAATTTAATACATTGGCGAAAAATATTGGCGAAAGCCACGCCTTCCGATTACAAGCAAGATTTAAAAACAAGGTCGGTTAGCCATGACGCTATCTTGCTGTTTATTTCCACTGTTTCAGACTGTCCTTGGCATTTCGATATCCGGCTCTTTTTCTACCACAGATAAGCCAATAGGGTTTACCACACTCGGCAGTTATCGAGAAGGTGCCTAATGCGTTTTATTTCTGTAGAGGGAACTTGTAACTCAGTGTTAAGGTTTTTGGGACTGTTTTGATGTTGACTGTTTTTAACCAAGT
>JAAUPS010000152.1 GCA_012033015.1 Phormidesmis sp. RL_2_1 | reverse complement strand
TTCAGCGGTAGGCCCAGCATCAGGCTTTTCATGAGCGATTTCCGACCAAATTCCCTGATATACCGACTCAAACACTTCTGCAATGGTCAAAACATCTTCACTGTTGGACTTGAACTCCAAATCTCGTACCCGCGCCAAGCGATCGGCAAACAAGAGATCACTCAGGGCCTGCCCTTGCACCGACAGCACCCGCTCATAAATGGGATAGTCCAGCGAGGCCGATGTCGAGCTTGCCCCCCAATGCCGCCAACGATCGGGCGGAAGCTGGTTGAGTAACTGCGGTGAAAATTGGAAGGCATCTGGGGCAAAAATTCTTTGATTCAACACTTGCAACGCCTGCCGTTGCTTAGCCGCCGGAATCGGTTCAAGCGGGGTTTGATTGGGCCGCTGGCTCAGTCCTACGCCAATGGTTCCCCAAGGATTGAGCCGTCTAAATCGCTGTCCACCCACATAGGTCGTCAAGGTCGCGGTGTTACTGCGAAAATAATTGAATACCAGATCAACCCGTCGCCGCAGACTGCCATAGCCCTCACCCCGATTGACCGAAAGCCGGTTGAGCCTTTGCCACACGCTTTGTGCATTGTCTAGCTGCCATTGGGCAAACGCCAGCGGATCGTTACTCAAGTCCCATGCACTCGCCTCGGGATCAATCTCATTGACGATGTCTTCATCTGTTGCATAGGCCAAAGCATAGCCCATTTCAGGCAGACTGCTGCGCGCTGCAACTTGCTCTAGGCTCTGTTGTTCTTCCCATCGCAAGGGTGATGGTGTCACAGATCGATAGCCATATTCAATCGCCCAGCGATCATAAGCCCCTACACGGGTGGGGAAAAAGTCCCCTTGCTGTACCCCAGGGGGGGCAATATTGGGCGGAAAATAATCCATCACAGAACTCAACAACCCCTCCTTAGCGGTGAGTTCTGTATTGTTCAGTTGCTCCGGTGCTAACAACAGGCTACCTGCAAAATTATGCCGTAGCCCTAGGGTATGGCCGACTTCATGGGCTGCTAATGCCACCAAATGCTGTTGAATATACGTCTCTAGCTGTGAGGCGGCCAAATGGGGCATCGCCGATAATGCCAATGCGCCAAAAGCAGTATGTTGGCTATTGAGATAGTCTGCACAATGGCTTTCTGGCAGTTGCGGTTGGCTCAGATTAGCCTGTTCAAAAGCTTGTTGGCCGAAAGCTTGCATCGATAGCCATTGCACATACCAAGCTTGCGATCGCTGCCCACAGAGCTGCAAATACCCCTCTGCTGCTGGAAAATTGTCTAATCCCCGAGTTTGATACTGCTGCTGAAACCCACGAACAACATTGGCATCAATAACAATATCCGCATCCAAAATCTCCCCTGTGAGCGGATTTGCCCGCGATTGCCCCACCCCTAAAATGCCTGAGCCCAAAGAGTCAGACCAGCGAATCGTGTTATAGCGCACATCAGCAGGATCCCAATCGGCATCGTCAGGCATTTGCTGAACTTCGATCGCTCCCTCGAAGCCTGCTTGCTCAAATGCCTCATTCCATATCAAAGCACCTTGGCGCAGCGCCTCACGGTAGGCCAAAGGCACCGTATTTTCTAGCCAAAACACAATTGGTTTTACCGGCGGTGATAGCGCTGCTCCCGGCGTTTGTTGCTCTAAGTGCCACCGATTGATGTAGCGTACAAACGGATCGGATCGCTCAGATCTCAGCGGGCCAGATGATAGGGGGGCGCGAAAACAGATAAAAAGTAACCCACCCGCTCATCGGCAAGGCGAGGCTGATAGCCATTGCTCTCTGGCAGGGCCGATAGGCTGTAGCGAACCCCTAGGGCAAATCCGCGCTCATCTGCCAAACCTTGAATGCTGCCGCCAAACAGCGCGGCCAAAGGAGAGGCTGTGCCCCCACCGGCCGAGTAGCCCAAGGTGGTGCCAAGTTCTAAGTTTTGGTTAAAAACTTTTAAAGCGCTCACCCGTGAAAGTTCGGCATTGCGCCGATATCCATTCACTGCCCAACTTAGGCTTTGGTCAAGATTGGCCAGATCACGGGTCATCAACAAATCGGCCAGATCAATCAGCTTGGCCTGGGATTCGAGATCAATGCTGACCACTTTAATTGCAAAAATAATGGAGTCGCTAAAAGAACCATCCAGCAGTCGCTGCTGAAGCTGTTGACCGTCAGGGTTGCGAATGTAGGTATTGGGAACCACCACCTGTAGACGATCTTGTGGTACTTCACGAAATTGAATCAGCAAGTCGCTGATTTCCCAACCGCGAAATAAACCTGATTCGCCTAGGCCAGATTCCAGTGTTGCTAGCAGCAAAAAATTACGATTGAGCTGCTCTGGCAATAGTGCCAGATAGACTTTGCCTGTTTGCAGATCGCTATAGGTGGTAAAAATCCCTGTCTGCTTTTCGAGCCCTGCTGTGACTTCTTCAAAGGACTGTAGCTCACTCGATGAGCCGTTGGGATCGTCAGGGTTAGCGTCGTCGGGGCGAGCGGGCGCTGATGCGGGTGCTTCAGTTTGGGCGTAGGCCGCATAGGATTTTCCCCAGCCCGTATTCCAGTGGTGCTTAATGCCCACATGAGTGCCCACATTCAAGAGCCCATGATCAACATTAAGTGCGATCGCACCAGCTATTGTCCAACCTAAAATACTCAGCAATAGATACTTCCAAAATCGAAGCTGGCGCAACATAGAACTCTCAGTGACTTTTTTTTAACCGTAAATCTGACCGTAATACGGATAGGGCCTGATGGGATATAGATTGGCATGATGCATCCGCGTTTTCTGTAGCATCTGCTCAGTAGCCAACGACCTTATCCCATGAGACGGTTGGCTATATATTAGCTTTGAGCTGTCGTCAGAGCATGTCAACCCTATGATACGGAGCATACTATAGCTTTGGTCGCTTGGCTGGCTGAACCCATGACGTGACAGCCAGCCAAGGCAACGCGCGTATATCCGTTGGCGTAGCCTCGCCGTCGGCGTTATGCATCCGGCACAAGCTATATGCACTCGGTATACGCGCGACAAATGCACGGCAAGCTCCTACAGGTCAGATGCGGCGATCCGGCCATTGAAATAGCCGGACACTGCGGACACTGCGGACACTGTAATCGCTAGACATACTGACGCAAATTTTAGGATTGGCGTTTTGCCAAAAACTTCTCTAACTCAGAGAGCTTTTCTGCATCAATCTTGGTCTGCATAGGGCAGAACTTTGGCCCACACATGGAGCAAAATTCTGCTGTTTTATAAATGTCGGCAGGCAAAGTCTCATCGTGGTACTCGCGGGCCCGCTCAGGATCGAGAGCAAGCTCAAACTGTTTGTTCCAATCAAAGTTGTAGCGAGCGCGGGAAAGTTCGTCATCGCGATCGCGCGCGCCGGAACGATGGCGTGCAATATCAGCCGCATGGGCGGCAATTTTGTAAGCAATCAAGCCATTGCGCACATCCTCAGCATCGGGCAAGCCCAAATGTTCTTTGGGCGTGACATAGCAAAGCATCGCGGTACCATGCCAACCGGCCATAGCCGCCCCAATCGCAGAAGTGATGTGATCGTAGCCTGGTGCAATATCTGTCACCAACGGCCCCAACACATAAAAAGGCGCTTCCGAACACGCTTCCATTTGTTTTTTGACATTCATCTCAATTTGATCCAGCGGAATATGCCCTGGCCCTTCTACCATCACCTGGACATCGTGCTCCCAAGCCCGTCGAGTCAAGTTTCCGAGCGTCTTGAGTTCAGCAAACTGAGCGGCATCGGAAGCATCATGCTGACAGCCGGGACGCAAAGAATCACCCAAGCTAAACGAGACATCGTAGCGCTTAAAGATCTCGATAATGTCGTCATAGTGACTGTAGAGAGGATTTTGCTGATGGTGGTGCAGCATCCACTGAGCCATAATGCCACCGCCGCGTGAGACAATCCCTGTGAGACGATTTTTGACTAAAGGCAAGTGCTCCATCAAAATGCCTGCATGGATAGTCATATAGTCTACGCCCTGCTGCGCGTGCTTTTCAATGATGTGTAAAAAGTCCTGTGCTGCCAAGTTTTCAATACTGCCATGCACGCTTTCTAACGCCTGATAAATCGGCACGGTGCCAATAGGAATGGGCGAGTTGTTGATCACTGCAGTCCGAATTTCATCGAGGTTACCGCCACCGGTAGACAAATCCATCAGCGTGTCTGCCCCGTATTTAATCGCTAGACGAAGCTTGTCAATTTCACCATCGATGTCTGAAGAATTGGGCGATGCTCCAATGTTGGCATTGACTTTGCACTTGCTGGCAATGCCAATAGCCATAGGTTCTAAATTGGGATGATTAATGTTTGCAGGAATAATCATCCGTCCCCGAGCAACCTCGTCTTTAATGAGGTCCACGGGTAAGTTTTCTCGCCGTGCGACATACGCCATTTCTTCGGTGATCACATCTTGGCGAGCGTAGTGCATTTGCGAGACATTCGCTTGCCCTTGACGCTTGGCAATCCAGTTAGTGCGCAGGCAGGGGCCATTGCCATTTGTCGGGCGAGCAAGCTGGGCCTGATCGTAAGCTGGGCTAGTTTGAGCTGTCATGAAGATGCCTAGGTTAGTTGTGACAAAAGCAGTTTTGACAAAAAGAAGGAATGAATAAAATGTTTAGATAAAGACGGCAAGCAGCAGGCTCTAGGAAACGAGCTGAGTGCCCTAGAGCTGTTTTCTGTGCTGTTGTTGTTCGCTGCTGTTGTTCGCTGCTGTTTTTCGCTGTTGCTTTTCGCTTTAGCCTTGCCTATTTTTCAAATCGCTATAGTTAAAAGGGACTATTGGGTTGTTTTTATAGTTATTGATGCTGTTCCACAACAGTGTCAGCACCATTGACGTCACCACGGCAGCGGCAAAGCTGTTGAGTAGATCGCCGCCGCCTGGCAAGTTAAATAAAGGAGAAAAGTCGGGTTTGGGAAAGAACAAAGCCCCCACTGCCATGCCCATCAAAGAACTCCAAAAGGCGTTGCTAGCTGTGTGATAGCGGTTGTAAAAGCTAAAGATGATAGGAAACAACAGCGCCGCACAGAGCAAATCAGCGATAAAAAACAGGTAGAGAACGCTGTACCCTTGAGCTGCGATCGCCACTGCTGGAATGCCCACAACAGCCATCAGTACCCGAGAAATGGTCAGTATCCGCCCAGGCTGTGTGGCTGACAAGCGTAACAAATCCGCCGTAAAGACTGAGCTGATCCCATTGAGCAACGTATCCAAGCTGCTCATCACCAGCGCTAGCGCTAGCAAAATCACTGCCAGTAACAGCCCTGTAGAAATATTCAAGTCTTTGAGCAAGTCAAAAAAGGCGGTTGGGCCACTAATGCCTAACCCTACCGCCATTAGGCCCAGCAGCCCAGCTAAAAATATCATCGGCAAAATCACCAGCGATGAGCCCAAAAAAGCGCGTCGCACGGTTTGATCATCTCGGCAGGCATATACCCGCTGCCAATTTCCTTGATTAAATAATTCAGCCGCGACAATCGCAATCACCAGGGTTGCGCCAAATCGCAGCCCATCAATATTGCCCAGCGACAACAACGCTGGCGATTTATCGGCAACAGGGCCAAAGGCAGCCTCAAACCCACCCATCAGGTGAACCGTTGCGCCAAAACAAACGATCAGCAGCGGTACAATTAGGGCAAACTGCACAACATCGGTCAAGATGGTCGCCTTGAGGCCGCCATAAGCCGTATAGAGAAAAACCGCTGCCATGACCGCCAAGGCGCTGACAAAAAGTGGGACATTCACCGCAAGCTGGAGCGCTTGGGCGATCGCAGTCAACTCCGCTGCCAAATACACAAACATGTACAACAGCATCACTCCGACCGTCAGCCAGTACAGCGGTTGAGCAAATATCCCCTGACTAAAGCGATGCTTCACATATTCGTTGAGTGAGTGACCCCAAGGCATAATTTGCCTCAGCCGCGGCCCGATAAAGACAAATACAAACACCGCTGTCGCCGAGCCCAAGCAATAGCCCAGAATAGCCGTCAGCCCGCCAAAAGCCGAACCTGCTTCCGGCGGACTAAAGAGCACCCAAGCACCTAGAGCCGAGGCGCTCACCGTCGCCATCGCCATTGCCCCACCGATTTGGTTACGGCTGGCCATGTAGTCCTCAAGGACTTGCCCCATAGCCATGGGTTGCTTTGAAACTTTCATGCTTTCCTCCGCTGGCATTATCCAGACTCAGGTTCCGAGGGTATGTTCTCAGCCTCCGATAGCAACACCATGAGCTTTACGCGTGACCTTTGATGATAGTCACAGGCTCAGTGTTGGCTTAAGTGTCGGAGACACCCCTAGCGATTCATTAAGAAAAATAGTATCACTTCGATCCGTAAAATCACCCTGGTCGTTTATTTAGTTAATATTTCTATTTCTATTTCAACCTGAGCCAAATACCTGAGCCAAATATATAAATAAACGAAAACGAGAGAGATAAATGAAAGCGAGAGAAATAAACGAAAGCAAGAGAGATAAACGAAAGCGAGAGAAATAAATGAAAGCGAGAGAGATAAATGAAAACGAGAGAGCACGTTAAATTTTTGCGCATATAACGCACCATCAAACGCACCATCGGGTTGATTACGAAAAGCTGCATCTGAGCTATGGCCCAGTTAAGCTATGGCCCAGTTAATCCCACCAACATAAGGTTTCACCGAAATATCTGTAGTCTAGCCAAGTGAGAAACGCTATATGGACGCTGCCAAGCGGGTTGGCCTCCTTCCGAATGCGCTGACTGCTGACGAACCTAATGCGCTGACTGCTGACGAAGTTTGTAATCAATTGCTATATGCTTAAAACATTTTGTCCCGTATAGGGCGTCCATCCTTCATAATGTAGAGGTTTTATTTTTGGTCTTTGTCACCTCCCTTTCGCCATGCGTAGCCTTTATTGCGGTCAACTTCGCGCCGAGCACATTGAAAAAACGGTAACGCTTTATGGCTGGGTTGATCGCAGGCGTGATCATGGTGGGGTGGTGTTTTTAGATGTGCGCGATCGCACCGGTACCGTACAAATTGTCAGCGATCCCGAACGCACCCCGGCCTCATACCCGATTGCTGAAAATGTTCGCAACGAATACGTCGTTAAAGTCGTAGGCCGCGTCACCCAGCGCCCTGCCGCGTCACTCAATGACAAGCTGCCCACCGGCCAGGTTGAAATCTATGCCGATGAGCTGCTCGTTCTCAACGCAGTGCGCAAGCAAATGCCATTTCAGGTGTCCACCGCTGATGAAGAAACTGTGCGCGAAGACCTGCGCTTGAAATATCGATTATTTGGATTTACGACGCGATCGCATGGCTCGCAACATGCGTCTGCGCCACGACATTATCAAAGCTATCCGCCGCTTTTTAGAAGATACCGAAGACTTTATTGAAGTCGAAACCCCGATTTTGACCCGCTCCACCCCAGAAGGCGCGCGCGACTTCATTTTGCCTTCTCGCGTCAACGAAGGGGAGTGGTTTGCTTTGCCCCAATCGCCACAACTGTTCAAACAAATTCTCATGGTGGCGGGCATGGATCGCTACTACCAAATCGCCCGCTGCTTTCGCGATGAAGATCTGCGCGCCGATCGTCAGCCTGAGTTCACCCAGCTCGACATGGAAATGAGCTTTATGGACGAAGAAGAAATTCTGGCCCTGAATGAGCGGCTGCTCGCCCACATCTTTAAAACCGTTAAAGGCATCGATATCCCCACCCCCTTCCCTAGGCTCACCTATGCTGAGGCCATGGCCCGCTACGGTAGCGATAAGCCTGATACCCGCTATGGCCTAGAACTCGTCGATGTATCAGATATTGTCCAAGACTCTGGCTTCAAGGTATTTTCCGGCGCGGTCAAAAGCGGCGGTCAGGTCAAAGTACTGCCGATTCCAGGCGGCAATGACGCAATTTCTAATGTGCGCATTAAGCCCAAAGGCGACCTCTTCAAAGTCGCCACCGATGCCGGAGCCGGTGGTGTAGCCTACATCCGAGTGCGAGAAGGCGGCGAAATTGACACCATCGGCGCAATTAAAGACAACCTCACCCCTGAACAAAAGCAAACTTTGTTAGCCCGTACTGGGGCGCAGCCTGGACATTTGCTGCTGTTCGGCGCAGGCGATACTGCCACCGTCAATGCCACGTTAGATAAGCTACGTCAGGCGATCGCCAAAGAACTCAACCTCATCGACCAGCGCAAAACCAACTTGCTCTGGATCACCGAATTCCCCATGTTTGAATGGAATGCGGACGAAAATCGCTACGAAGCTTTACACCACCCCTTTACCGCCCCTAACCCAGAAGATGTAGCCGATCTCACCACAGCCCGCGCGGTTGCCTACGATATTGTATATAACGGCTATGAAATTGGCGGCGGCAGCTTGCGGATTTATCAGCCCGATGTGCAAGCAAAAGTATTTGAAACCATTGGTCTGACCGATGAAGAAGCCAGCGATAAGTTTGGCTTTTTACTAGAAGCCTTTGAGTACGGCACCCCACCCCACGGCGGCATTGCCTACGGCCTTGATCGCTTGGTGATGCTGCTAGCCGGAGAGCACTCTATTCGAGAGGCCATTGCTTTCCCCAAAACCCAGCAAGCTCGAGATTTGCTCACCAATGCGCCTTCGAGCGTAGATGTCCAGCAGCTCAAGGATTTACAAGTAGCTTCTACCGTAAAACCGAAGGTAGCGCCAAAGTAAACCATCCCTAGGCAAAATTGACCCTATTAAAACCCGTTGGGCTAAAACCCATTGGGCTAGAATTTATTCGGCTAAAATTCATTCGGCTAAAATCCACGAGGTGAGACCACTAGGTTAGGAGCAGCGGCAAACATTCCGTTGTATCTTTTCTCATGCTGATTTTGCTGATTATCGCCATTGGGCTAACCCCGGCTGTGGCTTCCCTGATAGTGAGCCAGTACTCACGCAGACTATTACAGCAGAACCTATACATCGCCGCTGATCGCAGTGCCAATGAGCGGTTTCGTCACCGCGCTGTCCGCCCGCGTGATCCAGATGCGCACTATGTAGAAGGCATCGGCTTGGTGATTGGCGATATTACCTGCCAGCTAAACGCCAGATCACCTTTCATTCGGTGTGCGCCCAATCCCTTTGGCCCTGCGAAGGCTGCCGGGAATACGAAGCCAAAGAATACCCCTAGCTCAGCTTGGCGACACACGCTACCAACTTATCCACGTCACTTTCTAAGGTGAGGTAATGGGTGCAGGCCCGCACGCAGTTCGGTGATAGCAATGTTCTTACATATATTTTTCAGCTTCTAGTCTCTGTACTAGCTCGCTGTGTAAGGTTGGACTAGGCTGACCATCTGGCCCCATGAGCTGAAAAGACACCAAACCCGACGGTGGCGGATCGTGACTTAGTAAACAAGCCACCTGAGGAATCTCCCTCAAGCCCTCCCAAAGCCGCTGACTCAACTGACAAATCCGCTCGTAGCGCTGGGCGCTAGTGCCCCATTGCGCCTGTACCGCCATGGCCTGTCGCAGCCCACTCCACAGCGCGTAGTCAGACGTTGCGACCTCAAATCTTCGCCCATCTGGCTTCCAGCCGATCGGATGGGCCTGTCCATCTACATCAATGCCCCGCCAGCCAATAAAAGTCGGTGTGGTTTCTGCCAGCACCTCGGGCCGCACATACAGTGCCCCTAGGCCCGCTGGGCCACAACACCACTTATGCCCGGTAAAGGCGTAATAATCCACTTGGGTTTCCGGCAGTGTCCAGCCAGCGGTATCGAGGGGCAACATCCCCACTGACTGGGCAGCATCCACCAGTATCCGTGTCTGCGGGGCATTGGCATGACACAGCGATACGATGTCTTGGAGCGGCAGCACCTGCCCCGTATTCCACAGAATATGACTTACAATAACCAGCCGTGTATTCGCCTGTAGCGCCTTCGCGATAACTGCCACCGGATCACCGCCATTCATGGTGGCAGCAAGCTTACAGGTGCTCACCGCTAAGCCATAGCGGCGGCTAACTTCACCGACCGCCGCGATCACCCCAGGGTGCTCACAATCTCCCATCAAAATATGATCCCCTTTTTGCCAGGGCAGCCCCCACAGCGGGATATTGCAGCCCATGGTGACGTTTTCAGTCAGGGTAATGGTGGTGGGTTCAGTCCCTAGAGCGCGGGCGATCGCACCTCTTAACTGCTGGCCTTCAGCGAGCAACCATTCGTACACCGCCTGAGAAAATGGCCCCTCATGCTGGATTTTCTGCTGCGCCTGCATCAGCGCTGCGATCGCACTATCGGCCATAGGCCCTTGCCCGCCATAGTTAAAATAATGCTTTCCCGTCAGCGATGAAAACGGCTGCCGCGCCGCCGTCTTCGAAGTCTTAATCACCCCATCAACCCTGCCAAAATCGTCATCACAACCCATCATCACTAGCTATCACCACAATTCTAAGCAACTTACGCGACCATACACCCTAAACTCTTCTAGGCCGATTTATTCTCGGCCCCTCGCAACCCCCTCGCAACCCCCACGTACCACCCATGGAAAACCCATTTCCTTTTCCCTTTCCCCCAAAACCTATCCTCCTTCTCCTTCCCTTCCTGCTCTCCCTCATCGCCTGCACCCCCCAACCCGCCTCCCAATGCAGACAATTCGCCAATATCACCCAGCAGTCCAAAAGCATTCGAGAATCCTTCGACAGTGACATTGCCGATGCCCAAGTCAAAATATCGGCAGCCCAAGACCTCGCAACGCTGCAAACCGCCGCCCAAGATTACACGGCTGCATTTGAGCGCGTGATCACGCAGCTCGACACCATGAGTCAGGCATTTGAGCAAATCAATATTGCCGATGAACAGCTAGATGATTACCGCGATCGCTATATTTCTTTTATTGCCAATACCAAAACCGCCTTAACCGAAGGCAGCGCTGCGATGCAGTTAGTCATCGATGCCAAAACAGAAGCAGACTTTAGCGCGATCTTCGCAACCTTTACCAGCCAGTCGAATGCTGCCTACAGCAACATTCAAAAGCTCGATCAACAGGAAGATGACATTCTCAATCAGTTCAATGCCTACTGCACCGAAACGTTAGGATTAGCGGATCTTCAAACGTCACAGCCGTAAAACAACACAAATCTAGAATCAGCTTGGTGAGGCAACTGTTTGAGGTTAAAATCTGAGCGCTTCTGTGATTCTTTTTTCCCATTTTTGCGGGCTGTTTTGGCGCTGTATTGGCGCTGTATTACTCAGGTGTGACTATGACTTTTTTCCGTCTGATTGACCAAGCACCCCATCAAACCCTGGAAATAGAGGGTAGTCAAGGCGGGCCGTTTACAGGCGAGATTACCGTCCCTGGCGATAAATCTATCTCCCATCGGGCGTTGATGCTAGGTGCGATCGCCCAAGGCACCACCCGCATCAAAGGGCTGCTGCTCGGAGAAGATCCCCTGAGTACAGCCGCTTGCTTTAGCGCCATGGGTGCCAAAATATCCAACCTAGATCAAGACTGGGTCACCGTAGAAGGCACAGGTGGTGAATTACAAGAACCCGACGATGTCTTAAACACTGGCAATTCCGGTACGACCTTGCGGTTGATGCTGGGCCTGTTAGCCGCTCAACCCGGTAAATTCTTTACAGTCACTGGCGATGCCTCCATTCGCACTAGACCCATGAAGCGCGTGATCGCTCCCCTGACTGAAATGGGCGCAACCATTGCTGGAAAAGCTGGCAATACCCTGGCCCCTTTGGCCGTGCAAGGCAAACAGCTCAAGCCCTTTCACTATCACTCGCCAATCGCCTCAGCCCAGGTAAAATCCTGTCTATTACTGGCAGGACTCTCGGTACAAGGTGACACCACCGTTACCGAACCTAGCCTGTCACGCGATCACAGCGAACGGATGCTGCAGGCTTTCGGTGCCAAGCTATCAATTGCTCCAGCCACTTGCAGTGTGACCCTACATGGCCCCGCTCAGCTCACTGGACAAACCGTGATTGTACCGGGTGATATCAGCTCGGCAGCCTTTTGGCTGGTCGCAGCCGCAATTACCCCAGGCTCCAACCTACTGATTAAAAATGTCGGTGTTAACCCCACTCGCACAGGCATATTGGAAGCACTCGCTGCCATGTCAGCCGACATCACCCTAGAAAATGAAAGAGACGCCACTGGTGAACCCGTCGCCGATCTACGGGTTCGTCATAGCCTGCTAAAAGCCTGCACGATTGGCGGCGATCTGATTCCTCGACTCATCGATGAAGTGCCGATTTTGGCCGTAGCAGCACTGTTTGCCGAAGGCACAACCACAATTACCGATGCCGCCGAACTCAGGGTCAAAGAGAGCGATCGCCTAGCTGTGATGGCCCATGCCTTGACGCAACTGGGTGCCAATGTGATCGAACACCCAGACGGTATGGAGATTGTGGGCATGGGAACCAATGCTCACCTCCAAGGGGCTAACCTCGATAGCCATACCGATCATCGGATTGCCATGAGTTTGGCGATCGCCGCTACACGCACCCTTGGTCGCACCCAAATTCACCGAGCCGAAGCGGCCGCTGTTTCTTACCCTAGCTTTATCGAAACCTTAGCGAGCGCAGCGCCTGCTCACCGCTAACTCATGCCTGCCTATAGGCCCCTTCTTCAAACTCATCTTCAGGCCCGTCTCCACTCGCTGTCCCAGACCCCTCTCCATAATTTCTCTGACAAGATCGCGCGCGCACCTTAATATTCGGGCATTCTAAGCGTACGATTCTTGCATTATTGTCTATTATTTGATGTGTCTATCTATTTGATGTGTCTACTATTGGGATAAATATTAGGCAAATAGCGCTGACAACAGGTGCAGGTGTGCTCACTGCTCCTCACATCGGCATTGAAAATGGGTAAAAGCTGCTGCAGTCTATTACTCACACAGCGATTCAGGCGCGTCCCTAGCTTCTTTTATTATCGTCTTTGGAACGCCCCAGAGGCGCGAGGACTGAGAAACGTCCAATGCAAAAAGTTTTAGTGATTGAAACCCCCGGCTCTAGTCGCACTGATTTAGTCAGTCACCTAGAATCTGAAGATTTTTTGGTAGAAACTGCAGACGATGG
>JAAUPS010000151.1 GCA_012033015.1 Phormidesmis sp. RL_2_1 | reverse complement strand
TAGCGCCGTACGACGACGCAGGGTCTCACCGCTGTCTTGGTGAGCATTCCTTGTCTTGGTGAGCATTCCTTAGCGCCGTGCGACGACGCAGGGTCTCACCGTTGCTCGTCGAGTTAGCTGGTGCTCGTCAAGGCTTTCAGCGATTACTATTGTCCTAACTCACTCGACAGAAGCGATAAGCCTGATGAAACCGTTAGGCATTTGGGCAAGCGACCAGTCGTTCGCTTGCCCAAACAATCAATAGCCTGCCAAAAGTTTTGCGCTTTGGCAGGCTATTGATAATTCTGTAACGGTTAGGAAATACGATTGGCTCTAAAGTAGCGCTATTCGCTCAGGGTTGCTAGTCGAGTTAGCTGCTGCTAAGTCAAGGCTTCCAGCGATTACCATTGTCCTAACTCACTCGACAGAAGCGATAAGTTTGCAGGACATATAGCGCGATCGCGTTCACTTTCTATGGCAGAGAGTTTAGGCAGTAGGTGACTTAAAGTGGGTGACTTAAAGAGAGATTCCTTCACACACCCATGCCACATCAGTAGACGATGGCCTCACGTAAGTGCGTGGAAAAGGAACGAGCAAGGGATGCCTTGTTTGAGTAGTCTAGCTCATCGGCCACAGAGAAGCTCCCACAGAGAAGCTTCCACAGAGAAGCTCCCACAGAAAAGCTCAAAGCAGCGTTTGTTAAGGATTTGCTCGACTCTCTGATCATCTTTAGTATCGGATTTTACCGTCTTCCCCAGTATCTTATGACTTTATATAGGTTCATCGGTAGTGACGGAATCTAGGTATACCCTTGAATGGCCGCTTCCCTTCCCGCCGTTGGCACTTTTGGATTGTCAAACCCCTAAACTTTCAAGGCTTTCCGCTGTTCCCGCCTTTCGATCCTCTATTTTCTCCTAAATTCTGTGACCTATGCAAGCTAAAGAACTCAATACTGCGCCGATGCATCCATCCATGGTTCAAGATGATCGCACAGGACTCACGCCTGAAACACTCAAGCGAGCCTTTTTAGACAACTTGTTTTATGTCCAAGGCAAGTCGCCAGAAATTGCATCGATGCAAGACTACTACATGGCGCTAGCCTACACGATACGCGATCGCATGTTGCACCATTGGCTCAGTTCTGCCAGTGAGTACCGTAAGCAAAAGTCGCGCACCGCCGTCTATCTCTCAGCCGAATTTTTGATGGGGCCATACCTAGGAAACAACCTGATTAACCTAGGTCTGTACGAAGTGATTGATGAAGCAATGGCGAGCTTGGGTCTCAGTTTGGAAGAGATCATGGCCGAAGAGCAAGAGCCTGGTTTAGGCAATGGTGGCCTAGGGCGATTGGCGGCCTGTTATTTAGATTCCATGGCCACCCTACAGATTCCATCTTTGGGCTACGGTATTCGCTATGAGTTCGGCATTTTTAAACAAGAGCTACATGACGGGTGGCAGGTTGAGAAAACCGATAAGTGGCTAGCCGAGGGTAACCCTTGGGAACTCGCTCGACCCCAATGGGCAAGAGAAGTCAAGTTGGGCGGCTACACCAAATCCTATACCGATGTACAGGGGAACTATCGAGTTGAGTGGGTGAGCGATCGCATTGTCAAAGGCGTCCCCTACGACACGCCGATCCTGGGCTACAAAGTCAATACCGCCACCACCTTGCGCCTGTGGAAAGCCGAATCACCCGATGCCTTCGACTTCGACGCCTTCAACCAAGGTAACTACTACGGCGCAGTCAACTCCAAAATTGTCTCTGAAAATATCTCCAAAGTGCTCTATCCCAACGACGAGCATTTAGAAGGCAAACAGCTCCGTCTAGAGCAACAGTACTTCTTTGTATCTTGCTCACTGCAAGATATGATTCGCATTCTGCTGCGAGACGGCATTGCCATTGAAGACTTTCCTCAGAAATACACCATTCAGCTCAACGACACGCACCCGGCGATCGCTGTTGCCGAACTCATGCGCCTACTGGTAGATATCTATCAACTCGAATGGGACAAAGCCTGGGAAATCACCCAACAATCTCTGGCCTACACCAACCATACCCTCTTACCCGAAGCACTTGAACGCTGGCCCATCGATTTATTTGGCTCCCTACTGCCACGCCACCTAGAAATCATCTTCGAAATCAACCGCATCTTTCTCGAAGAAGTTCGCGTCAAATTTGGGCAAGACAACGAGCGCCTAGCCCGCATGTCCATCATTGACGAGAGCGGTGGCCGCTACGTGCGCATGGCCAACCTTGCCTGCGTCGGCAGCCACGCCATCAACGGCGTCGCCGCCCTCCATACAGAGCTACTCCAACAGACTGTCCTCAACGACTTTTATCTGCTATTCCCCGAAAAATTTATCAACGAAACCAACGGCGTCACCCCTCGCCGCTGGATCGTCTTGAGCAACCCCAAACTCACCCGCTTGATCAACCAGCGCATTGGCACTGAATGGCCCACCCACCTCGACCAGCTCAAAAAGCTAGAAGCTTTTGTAGATGATCCTGGTTTCCGCACCGAATGGCGGCAAATCAAACAAGCCAATAAAGAGATTCTAGCCACTCGAATTGAGCAGGCCACCGGGGTAAAAGTTAGCCCCACCTCCATGTTCGACGTCCAAATCAAGCGGATGCACGAGTACAAGCGCCAGCAAATGAATGCCTTGCACATCATTTCGCTGTACAACAAACTCAAGCAAAACCCCGACCTACGGATCACCCCTCGCACCTTTATCTTCGCCGGAAAAGCAGCACCGGGATACTTCATGGCCAAGCTGATCATTAAGCTGATTACCTCTGTAGGCCGTGTCGTTAACCGCGACCCCGACATCCGTGACCAAATTAAAGTGATCTTCTATCCCAACTACAACGTCACCAACGCCCAACCTATCTATCCCGCCTCTGACCTTTCTGAGCAAATTTCGACTGCAGGCTTTGAAGCATCGGGTACAGGTAACATGAAATTTGCCATGAACGGCGCACTCACGATTGGAACCCTCGACGGTGCCAATGTTGAGATTCGCGAGGAAGTCGGCGCAGATAATTTCTTCCTGTTTGGTCTCAAGGCCCACGAAGTCGCTGAACTCAAGGAAAACGGCTACAACCCCCGCAAATACTACGAAGAAAATGAAGACCTGCGCGCTGTCATTGATCTCATTGGCTCAGGCATCTTCTCCAGCGGCGATACCGAACTGTTCAAACCGCTGACCGACAACCTGCTCAATCAGGATCGCTTTATGGTCTTAGCCGACTATCAGTCCTATGTTGAATGCCAAGAAGAGGTCGGCAAAGCCTACCAAGATCAAGACAAGTGGGTACGCATGTCGATCTTGAACACAGCGCGCATGGGCAAGTTTTCTTCTGATCGCTCTATTCAAGAATACTGCGATCAAATCTGGAACATTAAACCTGTCCCGGTAGAGCTGCAAGAATATGCCAAAACACTGACCATGCTCACTGACAAAAGCGCTCGGCTATAGCCCATAAAAACTGCATCTATCAGCTCTGAACCCATCAGAGCTGAACCCATTACACCACCGACAAAAGTCTTCGCCTGTGACCACAGCAAAATCCTCATCTCATGGACAATCAGGCATGGCCCACCAGGTATGATTTGCCCAGCAAACGATTTGCCCAGCGAAGACCCTGAGTAACCCGGATTGCCCGACGAATGAAGCAAAATTAGCGGCCTTAAAGGTATGTTTAAGGGCTTAGGGTATAGACAGGGCTTAGGGTATAGACAGGGTATAGATCTAGAAACTCTGTAAGCCCGTAATCATGATCCTTCTTTTGGCGGCTCACCGGTCACGGCAGATTCTAAATACTTGGTCGCAGGCGGTACATACTTACCGTCTATTTTGACGCGGAAATCATAATGCGCGCCGGTACCCAAACCGCTATTGCCCGAGTAGGCAATAGTATCGCCTGCCTTTGCCTTCCCTTCTTTGCAGCCCTTTTCAGACATATGCAATGACTGGAATACATAGCCCGGATAAGATTCAGCAGTTTGATCTACCACCCAGCCGCCGCCATCGACATCCCACCAACATTCCACCGTCACCTGATCGCCCGCTGAGCCCACCGCATAAATCGGTGTGCCGATTTCCATCGCCAAGTCCACTCCATTGTGAGGCACATTGGGTTCGCCCGTCACCGGATGAAAAGGCCGAATACCGTACTCATCACTGACTTCGTAACCCGCTACGACATCACCCGTCACTGGGGTAACAATATCTTCTATATTTTCTCTGCCCATGGCACCACCCATGACGCCACCCACTAGCAAATTAGTAGTAATCAACCGATCAGCAATGTAGAGCAGTGAGCCAATCATAATCGTGGTACAGACAGCCGTTACGATAAACTTTGGCAAAGACTGCCTGGGCTCACCCACGTCAGTCAAGGCTTCGTCAGTTAAGGCTTCGTCAGATGAACCGGTATGGATATGAATATGTGGTGCAACGGGTGGTGAAAAGGAGCGAACTGCTGCTGACATAGGCGAATGGGACACGGCTGTTCTCAGCGGATCTAGCCTAATCGCATCGCTACTGATGATCGAGAGTTCGCCGCGTCCAAGCTTTTCGAGCATTTCAGAAACACTGCTGCATCCGGCGGCGGCGGCCGCTGCTTTCGCCCCATGCCAACCGGGCGCACTCACGGTCACCCGACAAGGTTGCTTAGGTGCAGCATCCATCGGCACACCGTTAACGACCGGTGAGTGCCGAGCAGCCCGCCGGGCAGCAGCGCCCGCCGAAAGTTTAGAAGGAGGTTCAGAAAAAGTCACTTACAGCAGCACTTACCCAATATTTAACCAGAGTAGTATTTAACCAAAGGATTTTAACCAAAGGATTTTAACCAAAGGATCTTAACCAAAGGATTTTAACTCAATTTGACTGACTTCATTTGACTTAAGAGGAGCCAACCCGATTGAGTGTCATACAGCATTTGGCTAACATTTGGCCAAGACGGAATCATAATAGCCTAAACCACAAAAGATGACGCCGATAGCCTCTTATCACCGATAAATTCCCATGACCTACCGATCTATGAAAAAGCCGAAACGAGAGAGCTGGAAACCACCGCTAGCAAACAGCGGTGCTAAGGACGATGAGGAACGTCGCCACTGGGACTATCACTACGACGAAATAGGTATGATTCCCGGTACCCTTGTCATAGATGATGATGCCTCGCCCACAAAGATGACCCTCATTGACTACAGCGCTCATTCAGCTATTCGGCAAGAGTTGAGCGCTCCCGAAGAAGCGGCTGAACATCTCGACACAGAAAGTATCTCTTGGATAGATTTGCAAGGGCTTGGCAATGAAGATGCGCTCAATCGCTTAGGTCGAGTCTTTCAGCTCCATCCATTGGTCTTAGAAGATGTCGTAAACGTGCCTCAACGACCCAAAATTGAGTATTACCATGACCAAGTTTTGATTATCACCCGCATGATGATGATGGCCCCGCCGAAAAAAGAGGGTAGTCAACATGGAGCGCCCCACTTTACCAGTGAGCAAATCAGTTTTGTGCTAGGCAAAAACTATCTACTCACCGTCCAAGAAGAACTCAATCAAGATTGCCTCGATCCGGTGCGCAACCGCATTCGCCAAAACGTGGGCCGGATTCGTCAGCAGGGGGCAGATTATTTGGCCTATGCCCTGCTAGACGCGGTGATTGATGCCTACTTTCCCGTACTGGAAGCATATGGCGAATATATAGAATCGCTAGAAGATGAGGTCATTTTTAATCCCACCCGGTCAACAGTGCAAAAAATCTACCAAGTGCGGCGAAATCTGATGGCTTTACGGCGCTCTATTTGGCCACAGCGCAATGCCCTTAATCAGCTCATTCGCGATGGGAGCAGCGATTTAATCGGTCAAGAAGCAAGGGTCTATCTACAAGATTGCTATGACCATGTGGTGCAGGTACTCGATATTGTAGAAACCTACCGCGAACTAACCGCGAACCTGATGGATGTGTATCTTTCGTCGGTGAGTAACCGGATGAATGAGGTGATGAAAATACTTACGGTAATTTCATCTATTTTTATTCCGCTAACTTTCATTGTCGGGCTCTACGGGATGAACTTCAATCCTGATGTTTCGCCGTGGAATATGCCAGAGCTAGAGGCTTACTGGGGCTATCCGCTTTGTTGGGCCGGAATGATTGCGATCGCCCTATCACTGTCTTACTACTTTTGGCGTAAAGGTTGGTTTGACAATACGGCCACAAAGCCACAGCTATAACTGTGGCTATAACCCCGGCTATAACCACAGTTATAAAAAATAGCGCCTCAACCGTTGGCTGTCGCACCGATCCAACTACTACCCAACTACTAAGAAAGCTACACAGCCCTGATAAGATACCTCTGATATAAGTGTGCTCATTCAGAGGCGCGCGCTCGGCAGGTATAGCAAAGTGCTGTCTTGGTGAGCATTCCTTTGCGCGTCGAGTGTGCTGCTGCTCGTCAAGGCTTCTAGCGATTACTATTGTCCTAACTCACTCGACAGAGGCTATATATCCCACTATGGATCTCAAAGCGCTGATCAAAAACATTCCTGACTTTCCCCAGAGCGGAATTATCTTTCGAGATATTACAACTCTCTTGCAAAATCCTGCTGGCTTGCAGTACACCGTCGAGCAAATGAGCGAGCAGGCGGCTGAGCTAACACCTGACTACATTGTTGGGATTGAGTCGCGCGGTTTTATTTTTGCTATGCCCATCGCTCACCAACTCAAAAAAGGCTTCGTGCCTGTGCGTAAAAGCGGCAAATTGCCCCGCGCTGTCCATGGGATAGAATATGCGCTTGAGTATGGTACTGACCGCCTAGAGGTACATCAAGATGCCTTTGAGCCGGGCAGCCGGGTGCTCATTGTCGATGACCTGCTAGCTACTGGGGGCACTGCCGCTGCCGCTACTCGTCTGATTGAAACGGCGGGGGCAACCATCGCTGGCTTTAGTTTTGTGATTGAGCTAAAAGATCTCTCAGGGCGTGATAATTTACCCACAGATGCCCCTGTCACCAGTCTTGTTCAGTACTAGTGTTTTTGAATAGTACAAAGGACTAGTGCTGCGAAATGACCTCTCAATTGGCTCTAAACTAACTTAATTTAATGTCATTTAATGTCTTTGGAGCCTCACTTTAGAGCCCCAGAAATACCAAGATATCTTGTCAGATATCTGATTCGTTTACTTGTTTTTCCTATAGCCGTTGGGCTCACGCGATGTCGTCATCCACCCGGTCACTCTCTCCTGCTGGCAAATCTGGTCTACGCCTAGGCGCGTTGATCACTAGCGAAACCACCCGTTATATTGTCAAACGGTTGGCCCAGGCTGTGCTCACGTTGCTGCTAGCGACTGCCTTGAGCTTTTTGATTGTACAGTTGGCACCGGGTGACTTTTTGACGCCCTTTCGGCAGAACCCTGAGATGTCAGCCGATACCATTGCCGATTTAGAAAGGAAATTTGGCCTCGATCAGCCGATTTGGATGCAATATTTTAGCTGGCTCAGGCAAGTTGTCACAGAATTTGACTTTGGCATTAGCTTTGCCTATCAGCGGCCCGCTTTAGAAATTTTATGGGAGCGGGTGCCTAATACTATTTTGCTATCGGCGGCGTCCATTTTTGTCACTTGGGCGATCGCTATTCCTTTGGGGATTATCAGCGCGGTCAATCAAAACCGGTGGCCCGATCGGTTTTTGCGCCTGTTTAGCTATATCGGTCAAGGCTTTCCGACAATTATCACAGGTCTGTTGCTGCTCTTTTTTGCCCAGCTCACCGCCCCACTGTTTCCTGTCGGTGGACGCACAAGTCTGTACCACGAAGATCTCAACTGGCTAGGCCAAATCCTAGATGTAGCTTGGCACCTGATTTTACCGACATTGGCTTTGAGCATCACTAGCTTTGCTGGGCTACAGCGGCTGATGCGCGGTCAACTGCTAGATGTTCTCAGGCAGGACTATATCCAAACGGCAAGGGCTAAGGGTCTGCCCGAAAATAAAGTGATCTATGTGCACGCGCTGCGCAATGCCATCAATCCCTTGATCACCATTTTAGGCTTCGAGTTCTCGTCTTTACTCAGCGGTTCGTTTATCGTAGAGAACTACTTTAGCTGGCCCGGACTTGGTACCCTCACCCTAGAAGCGGTGCAAAATCAAGATCTATATATTGTGATGGCTAGCTTGGTTCTGGGCGCAGTCATGCTGATTATTGGGAATTTGCTGGCTGATTTGGCACTTTCGTTTGTCGATCCTCGCATTAAGCTCGCTCGGTTAAATTAGGCTACGGCCATCTTTGGTCGATTTTTATGAATCAAGCGCGTTCTTTTGCTAGCCTGCTGATCGGCTTTATTGTTTTTGGGGTGGTGCTGTGGATTGCGCGCACAGTTCATCAGGAATTAAAGGATGCAGGATTCGCTCAAACGGTTCTAATTGGCACAGCAGGGTGGGCGACGGGCTGGCTAGTGGGCTTTTTGATTGCGCCGAGTACTAGCCAAGAAATCAAAAAGTTTAGTCAGGCGGCCTCAACGATTAGTGCTTTTTTGATGGGATTTACAGTGGCAAAACTAGAGCCTTCGCTGACACCACTGTTTGCCGATGGTCGCTTGATTAATGAGCCGATTTACGGCATTCGGCTCATGATTTTATGATTTGCTTTGCGATCGCAGCCATCAACATGTACGTTTACCGCGAAGGCAGGCGATATTAGCCATCATGACTCATTAGCGGTTGTTTAGAGATTAGTCATGCCTATCCAAGCCTTTGCTGACTTTGTTTTAGGTAGCCTTGCTGCCTTGTTTCCGGTGATTGATCCCATTGGCAGCGTACCAATTTTTTTGGTGCTGACTGCCGGTGTGCCCCAGTCATTGCGGCGCAGCTATGCCAAACGCATTGCCATTAATGTGATTGTGCTACTGATTAGCTTTTCGCTAGTCGGCGGTGGCATTCTCAGATTCTTTGGCATCTCTTTGGAAGTGGTGAGAATTGCAGGCGGCATCGTGGTATTTCATGCTGCTTGGCATACCATGAACGCTGACTCAAAAATGAGTGATTTAGAAAATGAAGACGCCACCGCCAAAGCCACCCAGCATAAAGACATTTCGTTCATGCCGATGACGATTCCCCTGTTGGCCGGGCCGGGTGCGATCGCAGTGGCCCTAGGTTTAGCGGCAGAAGCCGCTCGAGGAACACAAGCAATAGAAACTGCGCAAAATTTGCTGGCCATTGCCGTTGCGATCGCCCTCATTGGCCTGATCATTTACATCGCCCTGCGCGCTTCTCCCCTTCTGCTTAAATGGCTAGGTGCAGGCGGCATTCAAGCACTCAGTCGATTGCTGGGCCTGTTTGTCATGGCCATCGGCGTCCAACTCATTCTCAATGGCCTAGGCGACTGGATACAATCTCTGAATTTAGTCTGATATTGGAGCGGAGAAATCGCGGCTATTTTGGGTACCTTGTGCTCGCAGGGTCATGACAACTTTTATTGGTTGATCACTTCTCAACCCCCAAATATTCAACCCCCAAATATAAATAGCTCAATATGCGTATTTTATTGGTAGCGCTTGGCGCTTTAACGGCTTGTGCGTTGAATGCTCACGCCGGATACTCGCAAGCAAACGCGCCTGCCTATCTAGAAAGCTTACAGTTGAAAGACTCACAGACCACTAGCAGGCAGACCACTAGCAGGCAGGCCACTAGCAGGCAGACCACTGGCAGGCAGACCACTGGCAGGCAGGCCACTGGCAGACACGCCATGAATCGCGTTGCCAACCTAGAGATCGCCAATGGTAGAGGTGATCTATTAGTCCCCTCCCCGCTAGAGCGCCCTCCTGGAAAATTATTTAATGTAGAAACAGCCAACCAGCTTCCAGCGGGTGCTTTAGCACTCTTTTTAGGAACCCATCAGCCGGTTTCAGACGATTCCCTCGGAACGGGCTCCCAGCTCTACTACGCTCGGATCGAGCAGGGTATCACCGATAATTGCAACTGTCCTTATCAGGCCAAATTTATGACGATCCCCCGACGCGAGCTATCAACGGGCAATTATCCAACATCACCCTACTATCATTAGCCCCTAGTCTTAAATATCGCGCTATCCACACTGAGCAGCTTGCTTTGGCCCTGCAGGGCTCCGTTGAACTGCTGTCTCTCTCATCGCCTATTTTCAATACGGGTAATGGTGAAGAGCTGAGCGTGATTGGCTCTGTGCAAACTCCAATAACCTATAGCGCTTCTCCACAGCTTCAACTCCACATCACACCGGGCGTTTCTTTTTTTCCTAGCACACTGAATCAAACCCCTTTCTACTCAACGTTGCTGACGTTGGGGACAGGTCTAAGCTGGCAGCCTTCTGAACGATGGCTGGTTTACAGCACGCTGAATCTACCCATTGGCTTTGGTGGCAATGCCATTGACAGCGATCAATCCATTGTTCGCCAGCCTGTTTGGGCGTTAGGTGCCCGCTACAATATCACCCCTAAAACAGGGCTTAATCTCTATGCCACCAACGGCTTTGGTGTTACGCCTGCTACCGGGATTCTCACCGCTATTCCAAGGGGCGAAGATCTGCTTCTTGGGGTGGAGTTAAACTACACCCCAGATACTGGTTTGGGATACCGATCTAGCTTTGACGACAGGCCCTCAGCCCCATTGAGCGATCGCGACCGGCAAATGTTACTCAATGGCATCACGCTAACGACAGCAAATACCTTAGCGCCTGGAAATGTCAGTCTCAATGCGGGGGTTGGGACAAATAGTAACTATGGCCTTGGCCTAGCCTACAGCGCTGATGAAAATCTACAGCTTGAAGCGATATTCGAAGATTTTGGCACAGATAACAGCGTAACGGCAGCAAATAGCGCTGGTGATAGCTTCCGGTATATGTTTGGCACTAAGCTGCGATTCTTCAACCAGTTCCAGGGTGATCCAGTATCTTTGGCGGCCCGTATACTCGGCGGGCGCGATACTGATCCAGCGCAAACAACCGGTGTTTTGTTTGCAGATTTATCGGTCACTTATCAGGCTAATGCTCGGATGGCTTTATTTAATCCTAAAGTCGCCACTTTTAGTCACCAAACTACTGTGGGATTAGGATTGGGCATGAACTATGAAGTTGCCCAAGGGCTGCAGCTCATCGGCGAGTTTACCCCTGTTTTTGGAGGCGATCGCCCCGTTTGGGCGCTAGGGACACGCTACAGTTTCCCCTCAACCGCTGTTAGCCTCGATCTCTACAGCACCAACGCCATTGGTCGCAATGGCTTAGGCACTTTAGTCGGCCAATCTGGTGCTCAGTTTGGCATTGGTCTAACCTGGATGCTGGGCAACTAGCCCTATCTAAGGCGCGATCGCACAAAGGGCATTACCGTTAAATTGCCTCAACCGGGCGTGCTTCAAAATCGCATAAACTCGACCCGTGGCACTAAAGGATCATTTACCACCCCTACACCTGAGTAGCTCCAACGTTCAGAAATGGCCCTGATCTGCCTGTGATCGCCCCTTTCAACGGCAAACTGAGACGCCAACTCCCCTGCATGGGTATTCAAATAGCTCAGCGCATCAAAATCAGCAATAAACAGCAATAAATAGGGATCGCTCGGCTGCTCAGGATGGTTACCCGGTACAGGCGGACGGGCCACTAAATACTGACCTGTAGATTTGGAACGCAATAGATAATAAGGCTGATTGAGCATTATGGTTTCTAACGCAAGTCGTTTCTATAGCCTAGCAACGAAAAGACCTCCACCCAAAGGTAGAGGTCTGATTGCCTAATTTTTCAATTAGGCTGGACTAACGATCAGCTCAAAAATGAGCGAGAGCAAACATGATCAAAAGACCATTGCAGCCTATCTAGTCCAAATCGGGCATCGACAGTACTGGCTCAGCTTCACGATCCAAACCGCGCTCAAAACCGCCTTCAGCAGCCCTTGCACGGCCTGCGTGCCACAGGTGACCAACCAAGAAGAAAAAGGCCATCACAAAGTGGAAAGAGGCCAACCACTGACGGGGGTTCACAAAGTTCACCGAATTGACTTCGGTGATGATGCCACCAACAGAGTTAATCGATGCGTTAGGTGCATGGGTCATGTACTCAGCCGCGCGACGCACTTGCCAGGGCTGAATATCGTTCTTGAGCTTATCGAGATCAAGGCCGTTAGTGCCGCGCAAAGGTGCAAGCCAAGGACCATCGAAGTCCCAGAAACGCATGGTCTCACCACCAAAGATAATTTCTCCAGTGGGCGATCGCATCAGGTACTTACCCAAACCAGTTGGGCCTTGAGCCGAACCAATGTTGGCACCTAAGCGCTGGTCACGCACCAAAAAGGTCATGGCTTGAGCCTGAGAAGCCTCAGCATTGGTAGGGCCGTAGAACTCACTGGGGTAAGCCGTATTATTGAACCAAACGTAGCAGGAGCAGATGAAAGCCATCAAAGACACAGCACCGATAGAGTAAGAGAGGTAAGCCTCACCATTCCAAATCAGCGCCCGTCTTGCCCAAGCAAACGGCTTCGTCAAAATGTGGAATATACCACCAGAAATACAAATCAGACCGATCCAAATATGACCGCCGATGATGTCTTCCATGTTGTTAACGCCAACAATCCAACCTTCGCCACCAAAAGGAGACGCGGTCAAATAGCCGAAGATAACACCTGGATCTAAAGTGGGATTGGTAATCACACGAACATCACCACCGCCTGGGGCCCAAGTGTCATAAACGCCACCGAGGAAGCAGGCTTTGATCACCAAAAGGAACGCACCTAGACCCAGCAGGATCAGGTGATAACCAATGATGTTAGTCATCTGGTTTTTATCTTTCCAGTCTTGACTAAAGAAACTGGAATATTCTTCGAGTGTCTCAGGGCCACGAATAGCGTGATACACACCACCCAAACCAAGGACAGCAGAAGAAATCAGGTGAAGCACACCCACTACAAAGTAGGGAAACGTGTTGACTACTTCACCACCAGGGCCAACCCCCCAACTAGCGTCGCCAGGTGAGGAATCAAGATTGCACCTTGCTCATACAAGGGCTTTTCAGGAACAAAGTGAGAGACCTCAAACAAAGTCATCGCACCTGTCCAAAGAA